>JALYGK010000082.1 GCA_030777105.1 Actinomycetota bacterium
CCGGGTGCCGGATCCACGCCCGCCCGATCGGGCTGTTCCGGATGTGGGACGAGAAGGGGCGGGACGAAAAGATCATCTGCGTACCCTTTCGCGACCCGGTCTGGTCGCACGTCGAAGAACTCGATGACCTTCAACCGACAGTTCGCTCCGAGATCGAGCACTTCTTCACGATCTACAAGGACCTGGAAGAGGAGAAGGTCGGAACCGAGGGCTTTGGAAGCCGCGAAGACGCCCTAAAGGTCATTGCCGAGGCGCGGAACCGGCTTTCCAAGGAGCGGGGAGACTAGGTGCAGAACGATCAGGGTCTCCCGACCGGCACCGTCACGTTCGTGTTCACCGACATCGAAGGATCCACGCGCCTGCTTCAGCAGCTTGGCGACTCGTACGCGGATGTGCTCGATCACCACCGCACCGTGGTCCGCGATGTCGTGGCTCGACTGGGCGGCCATGAGTTCGGAACCGAAGGCGACGCGTTCTTTCTCGTATTTCGTTCGGCGCCCGACGCGGTGGCCGCCGCCGCGGAGATTCAACGTTCGCTTGCCGCGCAGCCCGCAGGCGATCGGACGACCGTCCGGATCCGCATGGGCATCCACACCGGGGAAGGTCGCGTACGAGGCGGAGACTACGTCGGCTTGGATCTGCACCGGGTCGCGAGGATCGCCTCTGCCGGGCACGGCGGGCAGGTCCTGTTGTCGGAGAGCACGGCCGCGCTCGCCCGCGGACTCCTTCCTGAGGGTACGACCGTCCGGGATCTCGGGACTCACCGACTGAAGGACCTGAAGCAGCCCGAGCACCTGTACCAGCTCGACATCGATGGGCTGCCCGCCGATTTCCCGCCGATCCGATCGGCGGGGGCTCAAATGGGAAACCTGCCCTCGCAGCTGACCAGCTTCGTCGGGCGGCAGCGCGAGCTCGATCAGTGCCGGCAGCTGCTCGGCGAAACTCGGCTCCTGACCCTGACGGGACCAGGAGGCACTGGGAAAACCCGGCTTGCCGTGCAGATCGCGGACACGACCCGCGACGAGTTCTCCGATGGAGCATGGTTCGTCGCCCTCGCTTCGGTCCGTGATCCGGAGCTCGTTCCGTCGACCATTGCCGAAGCGCTTGGTCTGATGGAGACCCAGGGCACGCGCCCGCCGCTCGATCTCGTCATCGATCACCTTCAGAACAAGGAAGCTCTGCTGGTCCTCGATAATTTCGAGCAAATCGTTCCCGCGGGCCCTCTCGTCACCGATCTCCTGAACGCCACCAACAGCGTGAAGGTCATCGTGACCAGCCGGGCTCCGCTTCGGTTATACGGCGAACGCGAGTTCCCGGTGCCTCCGCTCGGGCTTCCCGATCCACGTCACCTCCCGGACCTCGATTCGCTCTCGCACTTCGAGGCGGTGGCGCTCTTCATCGATCGTGCACGGAGCGTGAGGCCGGACTTCGCGGTGACGAACGAGAACGCACCTGCCGTTGCGGAAATCTGCGCCCGGCTCGACGGCCTGCCGCTCGCCATCGAGCTCGCCGCGGCGCGCATTCGGATCTTCCCGCCGCAGACGATGCTCGCCCGCCTGGGCGATCGGCTCGCGCTGCTGGCGGGAGGGTCGCGCGACCTTCCGGCGCGCCAGCAGACGCTCCGACAGGCGATTTCCTGGAGTCACGACCTTCTCTCACAGCCGGAGCAACGGCTGTTCGCACGGTTGGCAGTCTTCCGAGGTGGCGCGCACATCGACGATGTGGAGGCCGTATGCGGGCCCGCTGACGCGCTCGGGATGGACGCGCTTGAAGGTTTGGACTCTCTCGTCGAAAAGAGCCTCCTGACCGTGAAGGACGAAGGGGAGGGAGCGCCCCGGTTCGGGATGCTCGAGACGATCCGCGAATTCGCGAAGGAGCAACTGGAGAAGGGCGGCGAGGCGGATGCGATCCGGCGCCGGCAGGCTGAAGTCTTCCTCGCCCTCGCGGAAGAGGCGGAGCGGCACGTCCTTGGGCGAGAAGGCAAGCAGTGGCTGGATCGGCTGGAGCTCGATCACGACAATCTCCGGGCGGCTCTGGATTGGGCGGTTGAGGGCAACCACACCGTGATCGCGCTCAGGATGGCAGGGGCCCTGTGGCGTTTCTGGCAGATCCGAGGGCACCTACCCGAGGCGGCGATGAGAGTGGAGCGAGCGCTTTCCCTTCCGGCCACTCCCGACGATGCAAACGCCCGGCTCAAGGCTCTCGAGGCGGCGGGTGGAGTCGCCTACTGGCGCTCCGAGTGGGAGAGAACTCAAGCCTTTTACGAGCAGGCGCTGGAGGGGGCGGAAAGCATCGGCGACAAGGGGCTCATCGCGAACGCGCTTTACAACTTGAGCTTCCCGTACGCCCAGCGTGGCGAAAGTGACGTCGCGCGGTCCCTTATGGAGCGAAGCGTCTCGCTGTTCGAGGAGATCGCTGATGTCGCAGGACTGGCCAGGGCCCACTGGGGGCTGGGAAACGCCGCCTTCATCGAAGCGAAGTATGCGGAGGCGCGGCAGTACTTCGAGACCGCGCTCGCCGAGGCTCGTCGGGCTGGGGATGACTTCCAGGCTGCGTGGACGCTCTACGAGTTGGGGTCGACCGCCGTTCGAGATGGGGCAGCCTCCGAGGCACGAGAGCGGTTGGCGGAGGCATTGAAGCTGTTCTACGATGCCGGCGATCTCAGCGGCATCGTGTTTTGCTTCGAGTCGTTTGCCGAGCTGGCGGCCGCCATGGGGAACCATGAGCGAGCCGCCGTGTTGGAAGGAGCAGCCGGGACGGTTCGACGTTCCACCGGAATGGAACTACGCGACTGGACGCAACAGAGGGGAGAGGAGGAGCAAAGGCTGCTTTCGGAAGCCGAAGAGGCCACGGCCCGCTCGCGAGGCGATGCTATGACGCTCGAGGAAGCAATCGCCTACGCCCTGGAGTAGCGGTGGGCTTTCTGCCGAGCTCGCTCGGCGATCTTCCGTAAACGAATCGCTTCGAGTCGTGCCCTATCGGCTTCTCTTTCTGCTTTCGCAGCTTCCCGTTCGGCCCTGTCGGCTTCACGCCGGAGTTCGGCGACTTGCGCCCTTGCTTGCTCCGCTTCACGTTTTTCCCTGGCGCGGCGCCGTGCCGCTTGCTCCGCCCGCTTGGTGGCGCCCTTCTCGTCTGCGCCTTCAGCGGCGGCGACGAGCGTGAGTCCGGCGACGTCTCCAAACCCGGCGGGGGCGTCGAGCTCCTTCCTGAGGCGTCCTTCCTTGACGTGCGTCCCGGCATCGCGGTCGAGTGAGGCCGCTTCGAACGTGGCTCGAATGGCGTCGTTGTGCCCAGCGGACGACCGGCCGGATTCGGCGAGCAGCGCTTCGGCAGCATGCATGACGTCCTGAAGGGCTCTTCGGCGACGTTCGCCGGTTTCACGAAGACCGCCCGCACCTTTGCCGGATAGCGCGCGCTGCTGTGCTCTTCTCAGCTCCTCGCCCGCGGCGAGCAGCTCCTCGATTTCTCGTGGATGGTTGCGCACGACCTGGTTCACCACCCACGCCGGGACGGTCGGCCGTCGAAGCGACTTAACGCGCTTGGCGTCCTCAAAGTCTCCGTCGTCTCTCAATTGCTTGGCGAGACGGTCGCGCATCGCGATGAAATCCTCCGGAGCGGCCCCGTAGAGCGCATCGATCTGGGAGTCGATGGATCGGTTCTTTTCAGCTCGCGCCACGGCGTTCCTTTCCGAGGGCGGAAAAGCCTATCTACGTCCTAGCCGTGTAAAGGGTCTGTCCGGGAATCCGCTTGATGCGGCGACGTTTCGGCTCCGAGAAGCCAGCGTCTCCGAGCCAGCTCTGCAAATCGTCGGGCGTGTACGTCGAGGTTCCGGACGTAAGGAAGAAGAAGAGGCCGAGCAACGTGGAGGTGTCGAGCCGTTGATCGTTCGGCGCCCTGAACAGGTCGAGGACGGCGACCGTGGCGCGGGGCCGAAGGGCTTCGCGCAGCCGGCGGAATAGCCCGGCGTTCTGTTCCGGGCTGAGGTGGTGAATGATGTTGAAGCAGAGGGCACCGTCGTAGGGGCCTCCGAGGTCTGCCGACAAGAGGTCGCCTTCGACGAAACGTACCCGGTCGGCCATGCCGGCCCGCGCGACGATCTCTCGACCGATCGCGGCGCTGCCGGGCAGATCGAGGACGGTCGCCTGGAGTTGCGCGTAACGGCGGCACACCTCGACGGAGAACCAGCCGTGCCCACCGGCCACGTCCAGGAGAGCCGTCGCGTCCGGCCGGAGCGGGATCGCCCGGCCGACCTCCCGCCCCGAGAGCCGGGCGAGCTCGAACTGTCCGCGCATGTAGCGGCGCCAGTGCGGATCGTCGGGTCCCGGCGTATGGATCGCGACGGCTTCCCCGGTCCGCACCGCGTCATCCAGCCTCGCCCACCAATCCCAGTAATCGGCGCAGTGTTCGATGAACGAGCCGACGTAGAAATCGGACGCCGGGTCGAGCCACCGTCGGGCTCGTTGCGACAACACGTACCGATCGCCCGAGCGCTTGATAAACCGGAACACCGCAATCGACCGAAGGAGCTCGTCTGCGCCGCCTTGGTGAAGTCCCAGGTCCGCCGCAATCTCAGACGAAGTCGCCGGTCCCTTGGCCAATCGCCCGAAGATCCCGAGGCGCTGGCCGGCGATCACCACACGGGAGATCGGCATTCCGAACATGGCCTGAGCGACCGGAACCGGGGCGAGGTTGAGGGCGAGGGCAACCGCCTCGGTCGGGTTTTCGGGTCGAGCCGTTAGCCGCATGCCCTCACAGCCCGAAAACGCCTCCTTCGGCGCGCGGATCCGTGGCGCCGAGAAAGCCGTGGTCGGTCACCTCGATGGCCTGAGCGTGACCCATCATGGGGTCGTACGCGTCCGTCACGGACAGAGCGTGGCCGCGGTGGCGAAGCCCATCCAGGATGGCGGGGTCGAAGCGTGATTCCGCCGTCACCGACCAGTCGGTCGGCGACACGACCCAACGCGGAGCGGTGATGGCTTCCTGTACGTCCAGGCCGTCGTCGACCTTTCTGACGATCAACTGGAGGTGCGTCTGGACCTGTCCGTCGCCGCCCATCGTCCCGAAGGTGAGCCACGGGCGCCCGTCGCGCAGGGCCATGGCCGGAACCAGCGTGTGCAGGGTCCTCTTGCGTGGCGCGATGACGTTCGGGTCGCTCGGGTCGAGCAAGAAATACGAACCTCGGTTATGGAGGTTGATGCCCCACCCGGGCACCGTGACGCCGGAGCCGAATCCCATCCAGTTCGACTGGATCAGGCTGACCAGCATCCCACCGGAGTCGGCGGCGCACATGTACGCCGTGCCTCCGGGCATGGCGCGGGCGAGCGATGGAGTTCTTGCTCGCTCCGGATCGATGGTTTCGAACCGCGGACGCGCCCATTCGTCCGACAGCAGCGTCTCCGGCGGCACGGTCATGAAGGCCCGGTCCGTGACGAACGCATCTCGATCCTCGAGGGCGAGCTTCATCGTTTCGATCAACAGATGCTGCCTCTCGGGACCCTCGGCCGGCATCGGGTTCGCGCACCGCAGGATGTTGAGCCCTTCCAGCGCCGCGACCCCCTGCGTATTGGGAGGCAGCTCGAGGACCACCGCGTCCCGGTACGGCGTCGTGAGCGGTTCGACCCACTCACCGCGATGTTCTTCGAGGTCCTCTTTCGTCATGACGCCGCCGAGCGACTGAAGGTGCTCGACCATCGCGTCCCCGATCGGCCCACCGTAAAACGCGTCCGGCCCGACGCTGCACAGCAATTCGATGGTCCTGGCGAGATCGGGCTGCCGAAGGAGCTCACCGTCACGGACCTCTCCATAGACGTTGTGCCACTCCGCGAATCCGCGATACCGCTCTTTCGCGATGGCGAAGCTGGATGCGGCAAGCGGGCTGACGGCGAATCCCTGGCGCGCGTGTCGCAGCGCGGCTTGCGCCAGGTCGCCGAAAGTACGCGACCCGAACCGTTGGAGCAGAGCGAACCACCCCTCGACGGCCCCAGGGACCGTGACGGTGAGCGGCCCGAAGGTCGGCATGGAGTCGCCGGCCGCACCGCGGATGCGTTCCGGCGTTGCGGCGGCGGGTGCGCGTCCCGAACCGTTGTATCCGATGGGGCCATCGCTCCACACCAGCGCGAACAGATCGCCGCCGAACCCGCACAGGTACGGCGTGACGACGGCGAGCGCGAGGTTGGCGGCAATGGCGGCATCCATGGCGTTTCCACCGGACGCAAGCACGTCGAGTCCAGCGGCCGATGCCAGGTGATGAGGCGACGCGACGCAGCCGTCCCGAAACCACTTTGCCTGCGTGACGCCCGGCGGCTGCTCCAAGGTGAAGGGACTGTAGGAGCAACCGCGATGGCCATCAATGCGGCCATACCTGAGGACGGCATTTCCCAGGGTCGTCGGGCGTGTGGGAAGCTTGCCGGCGATGTCCGCCGAGGACCTTGCTTCCACGCCGAACGCTCCAAAGGGATCTGCGCGCATCCTGGAGCTCCAGGAGCTCGACCTCTCCATCGACCGCCTGAGCGCTCGTCGAGAGCTGCTGGAGTCGGGGGATGACGTCCGGGTTGCCCGAGCTCGTCTGGCAGATGCGGAAGCGCGCCTTGGCGAGCTGAAGCTTTCTATCGACGAGGTCTCCAGGAATCAGCGGCGCCTGGAGCAGGACGTCGATTCATTGGACCGCAAGAAGCAAGCAGAGAACAAGCGGCTGCTCGATGGATCGGTGGCCAACCCCAAGGAGCTCCAGGCCATCCAGGCCGAGGTCCAGAACCTCCGCGGCCGCAAGGAAAGGATCGAGGATCAACTCCTGGAGCTCATGGAACGCCGGGAGGAGCTGGACTCGCGCCTCGGGCCAATCGAGGGCGAGGTGGCGGAACACCGCGATCGCGTCGCCGAGATCGAGGAATCGCAGGCCGGCGAACTGGTGGAGATCGAGCAGGCGCTCGCCGCACGAAGTGCGGAACGCGAGGCGTTGCTGCCCGAGTTCGACGAGGAGCTGCTCGAGCTCTACACCGACCTCCGCCGCCAGAAGAAGGGCGTCGGAGCCGTGGCGCTCATCGACGGCGTCTGCCAGGGGTGTCACCAGAAGCTGTCGCCGATGTACGTCGAACGCCTGAAGAGGACCGAAGGCATCCGGAGGTGTGAGTACTGCCGAAGGATCCTGGTCTTCGGCTGACCGTCTACTGCGACGGCGCCGCGAGGGGGAACCCTGGCCCCGCAGGGATCGGCGTGGTGGTGATGGGGCCGGACGGAAATCCCGTCGCTGAGCGAGGCGAGGGGATCGGCGTCGCCACGAACAACGTCGCGGAGTACCGAGCCGCGATCGAGGGGCTCCGGCTCGCCCGGGAGTCCGGCGCCGAGGAGGTCCTGCTTCGCTCGGACAGTCGCTTGCTCGTCGAACAGTTATCGGGCCGCTTCCGGGTGAAGAACCCTACGCTGATTCGGTTGCACGGGGAGGTTCGTTCGCTGGTTTCCGAGTTCAAGAGCGTCCGCTTCGAACACGTCCCGCGTGAATTCAACAAGGACGCCGACCGCCTGGCGAACCAGGGCGTGGATGAATGGCTGACCGGGCCCGGCCGCGGCTACCGTCCGCCCTCACCACCAGCGACGCTTCTCGACTGACGACCGGCGCGGTTCCGCGGGAGCCGCGACACCGTCTCGCGTGTCTCAAGCCAGGTTCTGGACCTCATCAGGAGCCGAACGAGCCGTAAGAAGCCTCACGATTCGCCAGCTTCCCTGGCGGCGATGCCAGAACTGAACGACTCTTCCACGAACCTGAATGGCTGATGTTCCGTCACGTGCCCGAAGGACTTCGTGAAAGGAGCCCAGTACGTACGCGTGATCGTCGTGGGCATCCATGACTTCGTAGCTCGGCCGATACGCGGACGTATCCAACGTGTCGAAGACCGTCGCGAATGCATCTCTGATCGCGTCGATCCCTTTCACCGGTTCTTGTTCATGGAGCAACAGCTGTGCATGCTCCGAAAAGTGGGCGAGGAAGTCATCGAGGTTTCCAGCCGAGAAGGCTCGGTCCATCGCGTCGATCGCGCTTCTCAGGTCTTCCTCGCGACGAGCGCGTTGCCCCGACACGATGATCACCGTAATAGGTTCGCCGGAGGCCAATCAACGCGGGAGACGGCTTCGGTTGGCGCTGTGTTTCGGCCTCTATACTCGATGTGGAGGAGCTGGCCGGGCGGCCGCGGCTCGGTAATGAGTCGAGGAAAGTCCGGACTCCACAGGGCAGGGTGCTGGGTAACGCCCAGGCGGGGTGACCCGCGGAAAGTGCCACAGAAACAAACCGCCTACCGCCGATGCCCCCGGGGTCCCCGCGGAGAGATTCGCGGGGGGAAGGCCAAGGCGAGGCAAGGGTGAAACGGTGAGGTAAGAGCTCACCAGCGGCCGGGCGACCGGCCGGCTAGGCAAACCCCACCCGGAGCAAGGCCAAGCAGGGAGCGGGCGGCCCGTCCGATGCTCCCGGGTAGGCTGCACGAGGGTCGCGGCGACGCGGCTCCCAGAGAGATGGTCGCCGCCGGCGCCAGCGCCGGCACAGAATCCGGCTTACAGGCCGGCTCCTCCACTACCTTCGAACTGGACTCCATGGCTCAAGACACGGAACCGGGAAAGGGCGAGGCCAAGAGATGTCCGGTCTGCGGCCAGGGCACCCTGGTCGAGATCACCTATCGGGAACAGTCTGCCATGGAGCCCGAGGCCGGCGAGGCGATCCAGGAGGCGGACACTCGCCAGGTCGAGTCGTATTCCTGCGGTCACGAAGTCGTCGGGCCGGGTCTGGACGAATCGGCCGCCGGCACGTCAGATCTGGAGGTCGAGCGCCGGCAGACGGACGAGACCGCGGAGCCTCTGTAGTCGAAGCTTCGCCAAGCGTCGCGGCAGCTCTGATTTCGCTTCTGCTCCTGAGCGCCTGTTCATCACGCCCGGACATTCGGTTCGTCGAGGTCTCTGGACCGGCGCCGAAGATCTCGGGCCGCACGCTGACCGGTGGTTCGCTTGAGCCCGGCGACTATGCCGGGAAGGTGCTCGTGGTGAATTTCTGGAACCCGTTCTGCGGGCCCTGCCGCCGAGAACAGCCCCTGCTTCAAGAATCATGGGAACGTCTACGCGGTCGCGGTGTTCAGATGATCGGCCTGATGTTCATCGGCGGATTTCCCCCGTGGCCGGACGATCCCGAAGCGGCACAGCGATATTTACGGCGGTTTCGGGTGACGTACCCGGTCCTGCGCGACGTGGACTCCAAGTTCGCGGACGGTTTCGGAATCCAGGGCATCCCCACGACGGTCGTGGTCGACCGGCAGGGGCGAATGCGTTTCCGTGTCCTTGGCGAACTGAAACCAGGCGCGTTGGACGAGCTGATCGAAAGACTCGACTAACGCAGGGCGACGGCGCGGGAGAGCTGCCGTCCGGCGTGGTACGAGGAGCGAACCAGAGGGCCAGACTCGACGTGGGCGAAGCCCATGGCCATCCCGGTTTCGGCGTGCCTTGCGAATTCCTCCGGCGTGACCCACCGATCTACCGGTAGGTGCAACTTCGTCGGCTGGAGGTACTGGCCGAGGGTGAGGAGATCGCACTCGACGGCGCGAAGGTCGGCCATGGCTTCCGCCACTTCGTCCGGGCGTTCGCCCATCCCGAGGATGAGGTTCGATTTCGCGATCGTCCCGGGCCGAATGCGTTTTGCCGTTCGCAGGACTTCGAGCGAGCGGTCGTAATCGAACGCGGGCCGGATCCGCTTGTGAAGGCGCCGCACCGTCTCGAGGTTGTGGGCGAAGACGTCGGGCTCGGCGTCCAGGACCGTCCGAATCGCGCCCTCTTCACCCTTGAAGTCGGGAGGCAGCACTTCGACGCGACAGTTGGGGATTGCCCGGCGAATCGCGCGGACGGATTCAGCCCAGATCCAGGCCCCCCCGTCGGGCAGGTCGTCTCGGGCCACACCGGTGAGAACGACGTACCGAAGCCCCATCGCGCTCACGGCCTGCGCGATCCGCTCCGGCTCGTCTTCTTCCACGGCATCCGGCTTCGCGGTCATCACGTCGCAGAAGCCGCAGCGCCGTGTGCACTTGTCGCCAAGGACCAGGAACGTCGCCTCGCGCTCCTCCCAGCACTCGAAGATGTTCGGGCACGCCGCTTCCTCGCAGACGGTATGGAGGTCGAGGCCGCGCATGATCTGCTTCAGCTCCGCGTAGTTCGGGCCGGTCTTCGCCTTGACCTTCAGCCAGTCGGGCCGCCGGCCGTTCGGCCGCATGGTCTGGAGGCAACCCACTGAGTGTGGGGAATGCGTGTCGGAGAGCGTTTCCTCATCGTGGGCTGTCGCAACGGGGCCGTCGCCGTGCCCATTGCCGTTCGTCTGGACGATCGGCAGATACAGGCGTCGTCCATGAGGGTTGTGATCCCGGCGCGCCATCGCGCCACCCAGTCTAGCTTCGTGCCCTTGGACCGGGTCGAGAACGGAAGAGAGGCGGGGCCCGCCCCGCCTCTCTCTAAACCTACGCCTGGCTCGAGTTCTACATGTACCCCAGCTCGTTGCCGGCCTCGGCGTACAGCTGCGTGCCGCGCTGGATTTCCTCGTCGCCGGTGAAGTACATGTGCGACTTCAGGTCCTGGACGATCATGCTGCCCTTCGAAATCAGCTTCTGGTTCTCATCTGACTCCCAGAGCTCGAGCAGTGCGTCGGATTTGCCCTTGACGATGGCCATGCCCTCGGATCCGTCGGCGTTCAGGAAAACCTCTGGTGGGGCGCACTTGCCCTCGCCAGCCCACTTGTTGAGCGTCTGAAGGAACTCCATGAACACTTCCAGTGACTTTGCCTCGCGCCCAGGCACGGGAGAACCCCACGTGCTGATCATCGCCGCGTCCCTTGCCATGCCCCCTCCTTCTCTCCGGCGGGCCTCCGATGGGGCCGGAGCGTACTGAGGAGGGGAGGCTCAGGGGAAGCGAATTTGGCGAATTGGCCTCAGAACTTCGCCAGATCCCTCATCTGCTCGAAGATCCGCTCTTCGTTCGGGAGGAAGAAGTGCTCCAGGGGCGTGGCGAACGGCATTCCCGGGACGTCCGGGCCGCCGATCCGAACCACCGGAGCGTCGAGGTCGAACATGAGCTCCTCGGAGATCGTTGCCGAGATCTCGGCGCCCGCGCCGTAGGTCCGGTTGTCCTCGTAGACCACCATGGCCTTGCCGGTCTTCCGGACCGAATTGAGGATGGTCTCCTTGTCGAGCGGCGCGATGGTCCGAACGTCGACCACCTCGCATGAGTACCCCTCTTCGTCCTGAAGCCGCTGGGCCGCGGCGAGCGCGTGATGCATCATCAGGCCGTACGCCACGCACGTCAGGTCGTCGCCCTCGCGCTTCACGTCGGCCGGGCCGATCGGCACCTCGTACGGTTCGTCGGGGACGTCGCCCTTGATCAGCCGGTAGGTCTTCTTGTGCTCGAGGAACAGCACGGGGTCGGGATCGTTGAGCGACGCGATGAGCATCCCCTTGACGTCGTAGGGGGTCGCGGGCAGAACAACCTTCAACCCGGGCACGTGTCCGTAGAACGCTTCGATGCTCTGCGAGTGGTAGAGCGCGCCGTGGACACCACCGCCGTACGGCGCGCGGACCACCACCGGACACGCCCAGTCTCCCGCCGAGCGGTACCGGATGCGGGCGGCTTCGGAGACGAGCTGGTCGAACGCCGGATGGATGAAGTCGGCGAACTGAATCTCCGCGACGGGGAGCAGCCCATGCATGGACATCCCGATAGCGCACCCAACGATGGAGGACTCGGCCAGCGGCGTGTCGATAACGCGCTTCTCGCCGAACTCGTCGAGGAACCCCGCCGTCGCCCGGAACACGCCACCTCGCGCTCCCACGTCTTCCCCCATGACCAGGACGCGGTCGTCGGCCTTCATGGCGTCCCACAGCGTGTCGTGAATCGTTTGAACGACGTTCTTTTCGGTCATGGCTGAACCTCCTCGCCCGCGGGAGGCTCAGCGGGAGTCGCTTCGCCGCCTGTGGTGTCGAGGATCTCGTCTTCGGCCTCCTCCATCTTTTCGCCGGGGTCGCCGCTGTCTTCGGGGCGAAGGTTCGACCACTGAATGGGGCGAAAGCCCTGTCCGTTCTCCGCAAACACGTGCCGAAGCGCGCTCTCCGGTTCGGGATCCGGCGCGTTCCAGGCCGCCTCGACTTCAGCGTCGACCTGCTGCTTGATCTCCTTCCGGAGCTGCTCGATGTCCTGGGTGTCGAGAAGCCCCCGCTCTGTGAGGTATCGCCCGAACAGGATCAGCGAGTCGTTACGCTTCGCCGCTTCAACCTCTTCGCGCGTGCGATACGTGCGGTCGTCGTCGTCGGAGGTGTGGGGGTGGAACCGGTAGGTCTTGATCTCGATCAGGGTGGGCCCGCCGCCCTCGCGAGCCTTTTCCACGGCCCGCTTCGACGCTTCGTAGCAGGCCAGGACGTCGTTGCCCTCGACGATTTCGCCCTCGAACCCGTACGCCTCGGCGCGGATGGCGACATCCTTCACCGCCATCTGCTTCTCGAGCGGGACGCTGATGGCGTACTTGTTGTTTTCGCAATACCAGACGACCGGCAGCTTGTGGATTCCCGAGAAGTTGAGCCCTTCGTGCCAGTCACCCTCGCTCGTCGCGCCGTCACCGAACCAACAGCCGACTACGGAATCCTCGCCGAGGTACTTGATGGCGTAGGCGATCCCGGCGGCGTGGGGGATTTGCGTGGCGATGGGGGACGAGCCGGTGACGATTCCAAGCTTTCGAGAGCTCCAGTGTGCCGGCATTTGCCGGCCGCCCGAAGAGGGATCGTCTCGCTTCCCGAACACCGCCAGGAAGACGTCGCGCGGTTTCATCCCAGCGACCAGGCACGCCGCCATGTCGCGGTAGTAGGGGACGAACACGTCCTTCCCGCGCTGATAGGGCCAGGCCGTCCCGACCTGGCACCCTTCGTGGCCGGACACCGGGACCACGAAGGGTGCTCGGCCCTGGCGGTTCAACCGGAACTGTGCTTCGTCGCAAAGGCGGGCCGTGACCATGGTCACGTACATGGCGACGACGTCTTCGTCTGTAAGGCCGAGCGAAGTATGCGGAGCTTGCCTTCTCAGGCGAGTCGCCATAAGGAAACCTCCTGTACCAGCGGGATCGAATGCCGATTCTAGGCGCTTTCCCGAGATGCCCGGAACCAGACCTGGGTGATCCCCTACAGTACCCAGCATGCGGCCTCCGGTCGATGAATCGGTGGAGCGGACGGTCGCCGAGGTCTGCGACGAGGTCGCGCCGGCAGGCCACCGTCCGATCACTCCCGATGCTTCTCTTGCCGATCTCGGGCTCGACTCACTTGGACTGGCCGACCTCGCGGTCGCTCTGGAAGAGCGGTTCGGCGTCCGCCTGGCGAGGGGAGATGTGGGCGGCCTCCGGACGGTCCAGGATGTCGCCGCGACGGTGCAGCAAAAGGTGCCCGTCGACGGCAGCGCAATTCCTCCGGGGATCGGCAGTCTGCAGTCGGCCATAAAGTCGATCATCCGGCCCGTCTTTCGTTGGCACAGTCGCCTGAACGTGACGGGGGAAGAGCACGTCCCCTCCACCGGCCCGGCGATCGTGGCGGCAAACCACCGAAGCATGCTGGACGTTCCGCTGCTCGTCCTGGCCTGCCCCCGTCCCATCACGTTCATGGGGAAGCGCGAGTTGTTCGGCGATCCAATCCGTCGGTGGGCGTTTCACACCATGGGCGGATTCCCGGTCCGAAGGGAGATCGCCGACATACGAGCCATCGACGTGGCATTGGCGGTCCTGAAGCGAGGTGAGGTGCTCGGCATGTACCCCGAGGGGACGCGGAGCCGAACGCGGAAGATGCTGCCGTTGCTGAAGGGGGCGGCGTGGCTGGCACTTCGCACCGCCGCGCCGATCGTTCCGTGCGGGATCACGGGGACGGAGCGGGATCGGCCACCGGGCGCCCCGCCGCCACTTCGGAAAAACGTCCGGATCGCGTTCGGCCCGCCGCTCCAAGTCAACCGCGAGGACAATCCCGAAACGCGAAGGAGGAAGGCTGACGAAGTGACGGAGGAGCTGCTCCACGCCATCACCGCGCTTCTCGCCGAGTGAGCACGTCTGTTCGCTACTCTTGATCCATGGCCACCCCAGCGACCGTCGTGAACGTGACCGACGCGACGTTTCGGGACGCGGTGATCGAGGAATCGCGCCGCCGCCCGGTTGTCGTCGACTTCTGGGCGGGGTGGTGCCAACCGTGCCGGATCATCGGCCCGGTCCTCGAGCGGCTGGCGGACGAGCACCAGGGCGACTTCCTGCTGGCGAAGCTCGACGTCGACGTGAACCCGCAGACCTCGATGGCGTTTCGAATCCAGAGCATTCCGGCGGTGAAGGCCTTCAAGGACGGTGCGGTCGTCAACGAGTTCGTCGGCGCCGTACCCGAACCGGTGATCCGCCAGTTCCTGGACACCGTGGTGCCCTCGGAGGCGGACCGGCTCGTGAGGCAGGGCCTTGAGGCCGACCGCGATGGCCGAACGGCAGAGGCGGAACGCCTCTATCGCCGGGCGCTCGACGTCCAGCCGTCTCACGAAGGCGCCCTTCTCGGTCGCGGCCGCCTCGCAGCACAGAGGGGCGACGTCGAAGAAGCGCGACGCTTGGTGGAGCCGCTCCGGCCGAACGAGGAAGCGGAGCGCCTGCTGGCTGCCATCGACGTCTCCGAATGGGCCGCGCCGGGCGCCAATGGAGACAGTCCGATGGCGAAGGGCCAGCGTGCCGCGGCCGAGGGCAGGTGGGAAGACGCGCTGGCCGAGTTCCTTCAGGAGGTTCGAGCGGGCGGGGAAGGGACTGGTGCCGCGCGCGAGGCGATGCTGAAGGTCTTCTCCGTCCTCGGGGAAGACGACCGGCTCACCCCCGAATACCGGCGGAAGCTTGCCGCCGCGCTGTTCTGATTCCAGCCGTCCACGCTTACAGTGAGGAAAGGATGAAGGTCGACGTGCGTCCCCTCACGAAATCTCGGTGGAGGGACGTGGAGGAGCTGTTCAGCCGGCCCGGTGCTTCCATCCCTCGCGGGTGCTGGTGCATGTACTACAGAAAGACCGGCGGCCACGGCGGCGTCGGTCCAGCCGCGGAGAACAAGAAGGGGCTGAAGTCGCTTGTCGACCGGGGTTACGTGCCGGGGCTCATCGGTTACCACGACGGCCGGCCGGTGGGATGGATCTCGCTTTCACCTCGGGAGGACTATCCGAAGCTCCAGCGCTCGCCGGTCATGAAGCCGGTCGACGACAAGCCGGTCTGGTCGATCGTGTGCTTCTTCGTGGACAAGGAAGCGAGGGGAAAGGGCGCCTCGGAGCAGCTCCTGAAGGGCGCCATGGACTACGCGCGCGCGAACGGGGCCAGGCTGCTCGAGGCCTACCCAGTGGACAAGGACGAGCCGAGTCACGCCGATTCGATGTGGTTCGGCGCCAAGCGCATGTACGACCGCGCCGGGTTCAAAGAGGTGGCGAGGCGCAAGGAAAATCGGCCCGTGGTGCGGAAACCGATCCGGCCGCGCGCTGGGAAGGCAACTAGCCGCTGAGAACCGACTCGCGAACGAACAGGCCCGGATAGTCCGTCACGAGTCCGAGGTCGTCCACCTCAATGTCTCTGGTGAACGAGCCGCTTTCATAGCGGTAAACGTTCTCTGCGAGTCGCGTGTAGCGCTGATCCGACCGTGTGACGGCCAGGTCGGGGAAGCGGACCCACGCCACGACCAAGTCCGCGTGCTGGCCGACTTCCAATGGGACGCGTCGAATCGGAAGAGTGTTCGTCGACGGCGTCACTCCAAGGTCCACATCGATCGCCCCGTCGACCGCCGCCAGTGGATCGCCGGCTGAATGCCACCGACCGTCGCGTGCCGTCAGGCGAAGCTGCCGAATACTGGCTCCTGATTCCACGGTCACCTCGACATCGCGAGTGTCCCACGGTTCGCCGCATCGAACCGTGTACCGGACGACAAGCGGTTTGCCGTCCAGGGTGACCACCGCGGTTCCCTTAAGTCTCCATCCATCCGCAACCTGGAAAAGAGAAAGGTACTCACTCCCTGGGGTGTCGAGGCGTTTCCACTGAAGCGCGCGAACGAGGGTCATCCGGCGGCTGCCGGCGGTCGTCACCGAACCAGCGATGCTGCGGAGATCCCCACGCCGCTCGGCGCCGGTTCGAGGGGTCGATCGAAGACCTCCTCGAAATGGCGAATCACCAGCGGCGCCATCTGGTCGACGGATACGTGCCGACCGGTCAGCTCGGAAAGCGTGGCGACGCTGCGGTCAGCGAGCCCGCACGGAACGATCGCATCGAACCACGAGACGTCGGTCGAGCAGTTCAGGGCGAACCCATGCAGCGTGACCCGGCCCCGTGTGACCCGCACGCCGATGGCGCAGACCTTCCGGTTGCCGGCCCACACGCCGGTAGCTTCGGGATCCCGGTCCAGTGCGACGCCCACGTCTGCGGCGGCCCGGATGATGACTTCCTCCAGCCGCCTGAGGTACGCAACCACGTCGGGGGCGGGGCCGAGGTCAATGATCGGGTAGCCGACGAGCTGCCCTGGGCCGTGAAAGGTAACGCTTCCTCCGCGGTCCACGAAGTGGAGCTCTGCGCCGGCGGTCTCGATGTGGTCCTCCGCCCAGAGGATGTGCGTGGGGTCGGAACGCCGGCCCACCGTGAACACCGGTGGGTGCTCCAGCAGGATCAGCGTGTCCGGGACTGCGCCTTCGGCCCTTCGGTCGGCGAGGTCGTGCATCGCGTCATATGCGGCTCCGTACGGGACGAGGCCGTGCTCCCGAATGAGCCAGTCCTGCGTCACGCTTCGCGAGGCGGAAGCCCGAGCTCCGGCCCGAAGTCCCATGTCTCCAGGTTGCTCTTCAACCGGCCGAGGAACTGCGCCGCCGTGGCGCCGTCGATGATCCGGTGGTCCCACGACATCGACAGGTACACCCGGTTCCGGATGGCGATGGCGTCGTCGATCACCACCGGCCGCTTCTCGACGGCGTCAAGCGCGAGGATCGCGCACTGCGGCGGATTGATGATGGGCACGCTGATGATCG
Organism: Actinomycetota bacterium; assembly: GCA_030777105.1. GTDB lineage: Bacteria > Actinomycetota > UBA4738 > UBA4738 > UBA4738 > JALYGK01. The sequence goes on from JALYGK010000082.1 coordinate 17,044, forward strand.
AACCGAACGGTCCCGGATTCGTGATGGTGAATGTTCCTCCCTGGACGTCATCGGGATTCAGCTTCCGGTTCCGCGCCCGCGTTGCCACGTCGTTGATGGCCCGCGCCAGTCCGACCATGTTCATGCCGTCGGCGCCCTTCACCACCGGGACGATGAGGCCGTCCTCGAGTGCCACGGCGATGCCGAGGTTCACGTAGTGCTTTCGGACCAGCTGGTCGTCTCGGAGCTCCGCGTTCACGTCGGGAAACGCGAGGAGCGCTTCACAGACCGCTCTGGCGACGAACGGCATGAAGGTCAGCGAGATGCCCTCCCGCTGCTTGAAGGCGTCTTTTCCGGCCGCCCGCGTCCTCACGACGTTCTCCATGTCGACCTCGACCAGGTTCCACGCCCGAGCCGTTGTCTGCATGGAGGCCACCATGTTCCGAGCGATGGCCTGCCGCATTCTGGTGAGCGGGACGACCTCCTCCCGG
>JALYGK010000083.1 GCA_030777105.1 Actinomycetota bacterium
TCGCTTCCATGAGCGGCGGGAGGCGCATCACTCGGCAGTCCCAGCCGGTCGTACCACTCGAGCGGCGGCGTTGACTGGATGAGCCGAGAAAGGGTGACCGTTTCCGACGCCCAGTGAAGGGCGAGGATCGCGGCGAGCGCAAGGATCAGTCCCCACAGCGGAAGCCCCTGGAACAGTCCAACGCCGATCACGAACCCGAAGAGGTTCGAGCCGGCGTCACCGAGCATCGCTCGTTCGGTGAGATCGAACGGGAACATGGCCGCCGAGACCCCAAGCGCGGCCGAGGCAACCAGCGCGTACTGCGACTGAGACGAGATGGCCACCAAAAGCAGGCAGAAGGGAATGAAGTACTTGAGCGCCCGGGCTGGGCGAACGTCCAGGAGGTTCCACAGGTTCGCCGCACCGGCTATCACGGGGATGCCGACGATCGCCGTGAGGAGCGGCGGCCGGTAGGCCCACGCCACCAGCGCCGCGGCGGCGACCGAGGCGACCAACTTGATGATGCCCGTGGTGATCCGGCCCTGGTAGAGCTCGCGGAAGTGGCCGACCAGCCCGCGTTCGGGGCCGCGGGCCCGGTCGTCGTACATCCCGCCAAGGAACACGAGCAGGCAGCCGACCACGATCAGCAGCGCTTCGCGTCGAATGACTTCCGGCCGCCCGGGACGGTGGGTCCACAGGGCCATTGAGAACACAATCAGCACCGCGCCGAACAACGCCGCGGCGGCGGCAATCCCGAGGACGACCGGAACGTCCTTGCCTCGGTAGTTCTTCGTTGTAGTGCCGGGCGAACGAATCAAGAGAACCGCTGCGGCGACGCCGAAGCCGGCTCCGAGGAGCGTCAGGAGAACGTTCGCAACGCCCGTGGTCATCGTCGGCTCAACGAAGGCCCATGAGCCGGGGCAGGGCGGCTCTGAGTATGTCGAGCCCCTGCCGACCTCGGTGGACGAACCCGCGAAGACGGCGGCCCGTCGGTCGGTGCGTCATCTCTACCGGAACTTCGCCGATTCGAAAGCCAAGCCGGGCCAGATCCATGGTCATCGCGACCTCGGTCCCAAAACCGCTGGCCAGCGGCCGCGCGGCCGCGAGAGAGTCGCGCGTCACCGCGCGCTGCCCCGACAGCGGCTCTCGTGGATGGAAGCCGGTTAGGCCGACCACCCACCGAGCCATCCGCTTCACCAGTCCGAAGCCGCCGCCTGCCTGCGCCGGGAGCCGGCCGACGGCGAGGTCGAGACGCCCCGTGACGACCGGATGGAGGAGTTTCATCGCCTCCACCGCCGTGTCGGCCATGTCACCGTCGACGAAGAGGTAGAAGCGAGCGCGCGGAATCCGGGTGAGCGCAGCGTCCAGTGCGCCGCCCTTTCCCATCCGCCTGGGTGCGGTGAGGACCGTCGCTCCGGCGGCGGACGCCTCCTCGGGCGTCCGATCGGTCGAACCATCCGCGACAACCACGACGTGGTCGATATCGTCCACCGCGCGAAGAGCCTTGACCGTTGATCCGATTCGTCCTTCTTCGTTGTGCGCCGCGACCAGCGCCACGACGTTCGGCTCGGCCCCGGATTCCGCGGTCACGGCTGCGGGATCAGGGCCGAAGCGCCTCCCTTCACCCCGAAATGGCCGCCCCTGCCCGGCTCCCGGATCAGGTCGCGAAGCCCAAGGACGACGGCGATGCGTCCGGGCATCGTGTCGGCGTTGTCGACGGTCACGACCTCGTCGTCAAGGGAACCATTGCGGCGAAGGATGGGCACGAATGGATACGCCGTTTCTTGCGTCTCTGCCGCCACAACCGGTCGGGCGCTCTCGGCGAGGGCCACGGTGAGCGGAGCCAGAAACGACTCCGGAGGGACGATCGGATCCTGCGTTCCTCCGGCGAGGATGGAAAGTGCCTGGCCGGATCCTCCGATTTCCTCGATCGTGCCGGTTCCACCCCTCACGACCAGGAAGCGAGCGTCGACCAGCTGCCGAAGCAGATCGACGGTTCCCCCGGCAGGTCCGTTGGCCAGCCGAGCCGCGACCTGCTGGGCTGCTTCTTCGGACAGGGCCACGGAGTCATTCGCGGAAGCCGCACCACCCAGAACGGCCTGGAGATCGGTCCTGGCATCGGCGTCCACAAGCGCCATTCGATTCGTCACCACGAGCACCGCGACGACGGAAGCTCCCGCGTCGGCGAGCGTCTGGCGCACTCCATCGACCTCGCCCGCATCCACCCCTTCCTGCGTCACGACCACGACTTCTGTGGCGGTCAGCTGGCCGGAGATGAGTATGGGCTCCACCGCCGCGCCGAACCGATCCCAAGTTCGAAGTCCCTCCTGGAGATCGCCGACCTGGGCCCGAAGTTGTTCCGATCGCCGCACCGCGTCGTTGGTCCGTTGCGACAGATTCTCGATCACGCCCTGGTTCACGACCGTCGTCCCGAGAAGGACGCCGAGCGCCAGGGCCAGGAACACGGCGACGATCGAGACGACGTGGTACCGAAACGAGATCAATGGCCAATCTGGAAGAGGAAGTTGCGAACCGAATCGTACAGGAGCTTGACCATCAGCCGAAGGGACGGTGAGATGGCCACGACCAGGACGATGGCGAACAGCGCGGTCCCGATGAGCAGGGCAGCCTCGCGGCCGCGGATCCCCGCTCGGTACATCCGAGACACACCCTTGGCGTCCACCAGGATCTCGCCGACCCGGAGCCGAACCAGAAACGTGCTGGCCATCCCCATGCGGCCCTTGTCGAGGAACTCGCGAAGGTTCCCGTGCGTTCCCACCGCGACGATCAGGTCGGCGCCCTTCCCGTGCGCGAGAAGGAACGCCAGGTCTTCGCTCGTGCCCGACGCGCGCATGACCGTGTACGGGAGTCCGAGCCCTTTCAGGCGGTCCTGCCCCGGTGCGAGCCCGTCCGGATACGCGTGCACGACGAGCTCCGCTCCGGATCGGAGCGCCGCTTCAGATACGGAGTCCATGTCTCCCACGATCAGCTCCGGCCTGTACCCCTCTTCGAGGAGCGCGTCGGCGCCGCCGTCGACGCCGATGAGAACGGGGCGAACTTCACGGATGTACGCGCGCAGGGCGGTGAGATCTTCCTTGTAGTTATAGCCCCGAACCACCACCAGCACGTGGCGGCCGGTCAAATCGTGATCCAGGTCGGGCAGCCCCGTTCCTCCGAAGAGCAGGTCTCGCTCGCGACCCATGAACTCCATGGTGTTTTGGGCGAAGCTCTCGAACTGCTCCCCCAGCCGCTGCTGCGCCACGTCCATCGCGGCCCGAACGAGGTCCTTCGTTTGTCGAATTCCCACTCCCGCAAGCTGTTCGCCCACGTAGATGCGGTCTTCTTCAATCCGAACGGAGTCTCCTTCCTTCACCTTGGAGAGGAGCAGCTCTCCCACGCCATCGATGAGCGGAATGCCGGCGTCCGCGAGGATCAGCGGCCCGAGGTTCGGGTAGCGCCCGCTGATCGACCGCCCGGCGTTGACGACCGCGGAGACGCCTCGAGCGACGAGTCCTTCCGCCGCCACGCGATCGAGGTCCTCGTGATCGATGACCGCGACCTCCCCCGGCTGGATTCGCTGAAGCAGCTTCTTCGTCCGGCGGTCGACCCGAGCCACACGCTCGACGGCCCGAACGCGCCTCTTAGGAACCTTTACGGCCAATGCGCTTCACCTCGAGGTGGATGTGGGAAACGCCCCGCCCAACATAACTGTTCACCTGAGAGTGGAAGGGCAGATTGCGGGGGTAACCGATGACAGTCGTTCCCCCCACCAGGCGGTCGCCCGCGCGAACTGTCAGGCGCCGCATGTGGATCATCACGACCGCGACGTCCGGCCGCCCTCGCGGAATCATCGAGATGCGGTAATCGCGGTATCTCCCATACAGCCAGTACGGCCGGACCCTGAATACCCTTCCCGTAATCGGCGAAACGACGGGTGCGCGCTTCGACATGGCGACGTCGACGGCGGACGTGGCGGGATGACGTCGTCCTCGGCTCGACATGACCACATACCTAGGGCCGGGCGTCGTCCTCGGGCAATCGAACTTGTAGCGGTTCACGTTTCGGGCACACCGACCGCGTGGCTTGAGCGCCAGAGCCTCCGAAAACGCCGCTTCGTGATAAGCGACCACCCTCGGACGCTGAGCGGGCAGCCGAAGCGCCAGGCCGTCCACCGTGGCGAACGGCCGCGTCGCGCGACGGTGAAGCTGCCTGCCGGAGTCGGACCTTTCGCCGTCGCGGGTCGCCCCGGCCCGTTCGCCCGGCGTGTCGCTCGCCACCGGGAGGACCAGCTGAACGAGCCACCCGCCGGCGGAACGTCCGGCGTTCAGAACCAGACCGGGATTCGTGACAAGCACAACCAGCATGACGGCGATGGCCAGCGTCCTGATGAGACGAAGGTGCCGTCGGCGGATTCGTCTGTGTCGCTTCACCGGCCTCCGCGCGGTGCCGACCGGCTTTCGGCCGGATGTGGCCGGGGTTCGTCGCGGTGTGACCGCCGTCCTGGTTTGCTTGATCGCCGTCCTCGGTCCTCCCGCCGAATCAGCCGTGCGGTGCCTGGCCCGGCAACGAAAACTTTTCTCGGAGAAGAGAGAAGAAGCTCGGCGAGTCCGATCGACGAACCAGCTGAGCGGGATGCTCCGACCGCTCGATTCGAACACGGGACCCGATGGGGAGCTCAAGCCCGGGACGGCCGTCGGCCGAGAGGAGACCGGGCTCTTCCCCTCGCACTTCGAGCAGCACGCCTTCCTCATCGGAAAGAACCATCGAGCGGTCGAACACCATGTGGGGCGACACGGGAGTGAGGAGCATGGAAGGGACCCGCGGCGACACGATCGGCCCGCGGGCGGAAAACGAGTAGGCAGTTGACCCGGTGGGGGTGGCCACGATCACGCCGTCCGCAGAAAACGTCGTGACGTGTTCCCCGCCGATGAACGCGGCCAGCGTGATGAGCCGGTGCCGCGCCCGCTTCTCCACGATCACCTCGTTGAGGGCCCACTCCGGGTGTTCCCACGGCGCTCCGTCGGGGTGCGCCTCGACCGCCATTCGTTCCTCCACCAGCATCGTGCCGTCGCTCAGAACCTGCGACAGGAACGTTGGCGCCTCCGCGGGCTCCAGCTCGGTGAGGAAACCGACGCGACCCACCTTCAGAGCCAGAACCGGCACGTCGGCCTGGCTCGCCATGCGGGCCGCCCGGAGGAGCGTTCCGTCGCCACCGATCGAGATGACGAGGTCGAGCCCGTCGGCGAACTCTCCGGCAGGATGCTGCTCGTCCCCAGGCGCGCCCTCTCCTTCCAGAGACCGGACGAAGACCGACCGTTCCCGGAGCCAATCGACCAGGCGGTCGGCGGCGTCGCGACTCCCCTGCCGCCCGCCGTGGACGACCAGACCAACCCGTTCCAACCGGCATTTCGTCTCGACCAGCGACCCGCGCCGTTCATTCACCAGGGCGGGGCGCTCGTCAGGCATTGGACGCCACCAGATCCATTGCTTCGTCCACGGCCGCCTGGAATGAAGGCCCTTCGGTCTCGGAAGTCCCGGTTCGCGCGTGAAGCAGGAACTCGACGTTGCCGGCCGGGCCGAGGAGCGGAGATGGCATGACGGCCTGCGGCGATAGCCCCTCACCGCGGCAGTGCGCTTCGATGGACTCCAGCACTCGGAGCCAGACGTCCGGGTCGCGAACCACGCCGCCGCCCCCGACGTCGCTTTTCCCCGCTTCGAACTGTGGCTTGACCAGAAAGACGAATTCGGCCTCCGGCGTGGAGCATCGGCGAAGGGGTCCGATGGCCAGCCGAAGCGAAATGAACGAGAGATCCGCTGTGGTGACGTCCGCGAGGTACGGCAGGTGCGCGGGCCGGAGGTCCCGCACGTTCGTTCGCTCCAGCGCCGTTACGCGCCGATCCTGCCGCACCCTCCAGTCGAGCTGACCGTAGCCGACATCGACCGCGATCACGTGCTCGGCCCCCCGCTGAAGCAGGCAATCGACGAAGCCACCGGTCGAGGAACCAGCGTCCAACGCGCGGCGCCCCTTCACGGACAGCGAGAACCGGTCGAGCGCCGCTTCGAGCTTCTCGCCGGCGCGTGACACGAACCTCCGGGAAGGCCCCGTGACCGCGATCGGATCGGCCGAGGAGACGAGAGTGCTCGGTTTTGCGGCGGGACGCCCGCCGACGGTCACCTTTCCGGAGGCGATCGCCTGTGCGGCGTCCGTCCGGCTCTGGACGATCCCCCTTCTGACCATCTCGAGATCGAGCCGGCGGCGCACGTCACGCCGGACCGGGAGCCCCTCGACCTCTCCTTGGGGATGTCTGACTCGAAGAAGAGCTCGGCGTGGTTTTTCCTCGTCTGGCCGACGGCCGCGGCGCGCTGGTGGATCGGGTCGACGCCGCCCCGCCGCCCACACGGCGCGTGGGGCTGGTCGCCTTGGCTTCGAGCCGGTCCAAACGGGATCTCAGCGTCTCGACGTCCTTCTTGGTGGCGAACCCGATGGCCTCTACTTGCCTGACGACGTTCTCCCGAACCTCTCGGACCAACGTGCTGCCCGCTTCCTGCCACCATTCCGTCATGGCAGACGCGGCCGTGGACACCTGCTCGGTGAGATTTTCGAGGCGTGGAGCCAGCCGCGACGATGTCTGAAGGCCTTGCGAAGAGAGGGCCTCGAGGCCAGCCCGAAGGTATTTCTGCATGGCGTCCAACATTTCGGCAAGAATAGCAACGGAACCGGTTGAGCGGTTGCGCTCGCTCTGCTGCATCCCCGTAACCTGAGGACTCGAACCCATGCTGCCGCTGCGCGACGACAACCCGACTCGCCGTCCGCCGTTCATAACGCTCGCCATCATCGCCGTGAACATCGCGGCCTTCCTGTTCTGGCAACCGACGTTCGGGACGCCGAACGAGCAGCAGGTCTTCTTCTTCTGCAACGCGCTCATCCCGTACGAGGTGACGCACCAGACCAACCTGGCCGACGGTGGCGCGGAGGCGCGGCGCGAGCTGCAAGAGCAGATCCCCGGCGAGAGCGAAGCGGAGGCCCGCGAAGACCAGCAATTTCTCGATCGTGAGTGCGGCGACAAGTCGTGGTGGCAGTCGATCTTCGTGGCGATGTTCCTTCACGGCGGGTGGCTGCACATCGGGGGCAACATGCTCTACCTGTGGATCTTCGGGAACAACGTCGAGGACAAGCTCGGGGTCCTCGCCTTCCCGTTGTTCTACGTGGCGTCTGGAATCGCCGCGACCGCCGCCCAGATCGCGTTGTCGCCCGATTCGATCATCCCGAACCTTGGAGCGTCGGGCGCGATCGCCGGGGTCCTTGGCGCGTATCTCCTCATGTTTCCCCGGCGGCGGATCCTGACGCTGGTGATCTTCTTCTTCATCACGTTCGTGTACCTGCCGGCCTGGCTGGTGCTTGGTGGATGGTTCGTCCTTCAGTTGTTCAGCGGCGTCGGAGAGCTGGGACAACAAGTCCGAACGGGGTCCGGCGTGGCGTTCTGGGCGCACATCGGCGGTTTCGTGTTCGGAGCGATCGCTGCGCTCCTGTTCTTCCCGAAGGAACGCTACGGTGCCGCGCCACCACCTCTGCGCCCGGACCACATCACGAGGGGATGGGGCATGGGGAGCAGGCGCCGACTACCTCCCGACGACGAAGAAGACCGATGGCGCCCCTATTGAGGCGCGTGGTGTGCCCTAGAGCTCCAGCCTCATGGCTGCCGCTGAGGCCGGACATTCCCCTGTGGCCTGGGCGCTCTCGTGAACCGACGCTGGGAGGTCCGTCCGTTCGACGCGCCGAAAGCCCATTCGCTCGAAAAAGGGTGCGGCCGACTCCGTAAACAGCGCAACCTCGTGAATCCCCCGGCGGCGAGCCTCCTGCAGAGCTGCCGCGACCACCAGGAGCCCCAGACCCTGCCCCCGAAGGTCCCTCCGAACCGCCACCGAGCGGAGTAGGCCGGTCGTCCGGAAGTCCTCGACACACGCCGTGGCGGTTACCCGGTCATCGTCAACGGAAACGAGGGTGGACGACAGACGCTGGTCGGTGCCGGCAGCGTTCAGGCCGGAAGCAGCCAAGAGCCCCGCGATGCGTTGTACGTCTCCCTCGCTGGCGGCGCGGAACCGGGCTGGAAGTACGTCGTGGAGCAAGACCGAGATGTCGGACCCGACGTACGTCGGGAGCTGGGCCGCCCTGATCAGCTCACTGGGCTCCGACGCACCGGTCCAGACGAGCAACGAATCCCATCCCATGCCGGCAGCTCCCGCGACGTCGGTGTCCAGACGATCACCGACGACCAGCGGCGCCCGCGCGCCGGTGACTTGCTGCGCAGCTTCAAACAACGGCCGAGACGGTTTCCCCACGACCAGGGGCGCGGCTCCGGTCGTCGCGACGATGGCCGCCAGCAGGGCCCCCGCTCCGGGCCAGAGCCCGTCCGGTGCCGGGTACGACCCATCGCCGTTCGTCGCTATGAGCCGGGCACCCCGCTCGACCAGCAGCGAAGCCGTGCGGAGTTTCGCGTAATTGGCCGAGCGGTCGATCCCGACCACGACGAGGTCGACGTTCTGCGGCTCTCCTCGGGCGACGGAGATCCCGGCCTTCGCGAGCGCGGTCGTGATCCCCTCCTCGCCAACCACGAACGCGGTCTGGCCGCTGGCACCCTCCTCCTCCAGCATCACGGCTGTGGCCACCGCGGCCGTCAGGATCTCTTCGGGACGTGCCGAGACCTCCATGGTCTCGAGCTTGGCGGCGACCGCCTCTGGTGTTCGGCTGGAGTTGTTCGTCAAGAACAGCACGGGGACGCCCAGCGCGCGAACCTTGTCAACGACGGCGCCACTCCCGGCCACGGGCTCGTCGCCTCGGTACATCACCCCGTCCAGGTCGACCAGAACGGCGTCATATCGCTCGGCCAGGATGGGACTCACGGCAGTTCGCTAGCCGGCGATGCGGTCGAGCGCCTCTCGGTACTCCTCGGCCGTCGGTCGCATGGCGATCGCCAGCTTGAGGTGGGCGATCGCCCTGGTTCGCTGGCCGGTCTTAGCGCAGGAGAGCGCCAGCCCGAAGTGCGCGTAATCGTTGACCGGATCGATCTCGACGGCCTTGGCGAACTCCCTCCGCGCCCGGGCCGGCCTGCCGCACAGGTAGTGCGCGCGCCCGAGAGCCTCCCTGATGGAGCCCTTCTCCGGTTCGATGAGCTTTGCTTCGGTGAGGAGCATGGCTGCCTGATGCGGATGGCCGGTTCGGAGAAATTCCCCGGCCCGAGACACGAGGTCATACGCGCGACTCGAACGGTTTCCAGCGATGCCTTCCATTGGCGCTTGGTATGTCACGGAGTCTCCCCGATTCTTCTATAAGGTGCGCTGATGCTTGAGGTTCGCCCGTTTGTCGGGCTGCTGTACGACCCGGCCGTAGCCGGCCCCTTGGAAAATCTAACCGCGCCGCCGTACGACCTCATTTCCTCCCACGACCAGTCACGGCTGTACCGGGCAAGCCAATACAACGTGGTGCGGCTGGTTCTCGGAAAGGACAAACCGGGCGACAACGCCTCAGAAGACAAGTATACGAGGGCGGCCTCCTACCTCTCGTCGTGGCGGTCGGACGGCGTGCTCCGCGCGACGGCAGAGCCCTGCATGTACCCCTACGACCTGCGGTTCCAGCTCGAGGGCCGGCGCCGGCGGATTCGAGGCGTCGTCGCTGAGGTCGCCCTTGACTCTTCCGCCGGGTCGATCGTGCCGCACGAACGAACGATGCCGGGGCCGGTCCGCGACCGGCTAAGGCTGCTCCGAAACGTTCAGGCGAACCTGTCTCCCATCTACACCGTGTTCGCCGACCCCGCGCCGACGCTCTCCGAGGCTCTCGACCGCGCAATGGCCGGGCCGCCCCGCGGTGAAGTGACGGACGAGAGTGGGACACGACACAGACTGTGGGTGGCGTCCGAGCACATCGAGGCCATCGCGAGCGCAGTACGAGACCGGACACTGATGATCGCCGACGGGCATCACCGATACACCGTTGCGTTGGCGTACCGAGATGAGATGCGGAAGCGCGCCGGACCGGGGCCGTGGGATTCGATGATGATGTTCATCGTGGATGCCGGAACGGAGGACCCGCCGGTCCTCCCGATCCACCGGGTAGCGGCGAACGATGGAGGACCCGCCGCCAATGGCGGAAAGAGAGTCCGCGACATGGCGGAGATCCTTGCGAGTGTCCGAGACGACGACGTCACGTACGGCACCGTGCGACTCGAGGATGGCAACGTCGTCCACCGCGTCGCTTCGCTTGACGCGAAACCTCCCACCGTTCGGGCACTCCACGACAGCGTCCTTGACCGGGTTCCACATCTCGAGCTTCGGTTCACCGCCGACGTGGTTGCTGCCGAGCGAGCGGTCCTGGACCGCGACGCTTCGGTGGCATACGTCCTTCCCCCCACGAAGGTCGATCGCGTGTGGAGCCTGGTTCGTGCGGGCGAGAAGATGCCTCAGAAGTCGACGTACTTCTGGCCCAAGCCCCGAACTGGCCTGGTGATTCGGCCCTTCCTTCATTAGGAATCAGTCACCGGCTTGGGGTGTCTCCAGCTTCTTCACCTCCGTCGCGACCACTTCGGTGACGGATCTGCCTCCGCTCCCATCGCGGAAGAACCGTCTGACGAGGTGGCCTCGAACGAGAACCGGATCTCCTTTTGCCAGAGCCTCGCACGCCTTTCGGGGCAGACGGTCCCAAGCCGACACCGGCAATGGAAGGACCCGTCTCCCTGACTCCGGTACGTGAAGCCGGAACCGAGCCACCTGATCCCCGGAAGGCATCTCCTTCATCTCCGGGTCGTCGGAGACCTTTCCGGCCAAGACCACAACGTTCACTGCCACCATCACGCCTCCCTCCGGAACCGAACGCTATGAGGGACCACCGACACGGTCTCGTCGACAGCCGCCTGAGCAGGTTTTTTGGCGAATCGATGTGTAAACGGGGGCGGCTACACTCCGGGACGGTGCCTGACCGTCCCCTTCCTCCTCAGACGTACGAGGCCGCGAACGGGATCACCGGCGTCGACACGTTGATGGCCGGACGGACCCGCGTGACCTCGGCGTATCTGCTCTCAGGCACGGAGCCCGCGCTGGTCGAGACGGGGCCGACCACGTCGGTGGAAGCAGTGAAGGCGGGACTGGAGTCGCTGGGGCTCGGGCCACAGGACCTTGCCCACATCGTCGTGACGCACATACATCTCGATCACGCCGGTGGCGTCGGGACGCTAAGTGCGAGCTTCCCGCGCGCGTCGGTATGGGTACACGATCGTGGCGCTCCGCACCTCGCAAACCCGACAAAGCTGGTCGACAGCGCCGGCCGCCTGTACGGAGCGAAGGAGCTGAAGGACTTGTTCGGTCCTGTCGAGCCAGTCCCGATTGATCGCCTGAGATCGCTCGGGGAAGGAGACAGGGTCGAGCTGGGCGACCGATGGCTCGATGTCATGTACACGCCGGGGCACGCATCGCACCACGTCGCCCTGGTGGACTCGTTGAGCGGCGCCGTGTTTACCGGCGACGCGCTCGGCATCCACCTGCCGGACGTGCGGGTGCTTCGGCCGGCGACGCCCCCGCCAGATGTCGACGTCGAGCTCGGGGTGGAGAGCATCGAACGTATTGCCGCGCGCGCCGAGACCGTTCTCTTGTTCAGCCACTTCGGCCCCGTGTCGGAGGTCCAGGAGCTTTGCTCGATCGCGTCGTCGAGGCTTCGACGGTGGGCCGACATCGTTCGTGATGCGCTGGATGAGACGGACGACATCGACCGAATCACCGAGCTGCTGGAACGGCGGACCGCGGATGAGATCGAACCGGCGCTCTCGGAGGCCGCGACGCCCGACATCGACCGGTACAACGTTCTTTCGTCGACGAAGATGAACGCGCAGGGGCTCGTTCGGTACTGGAAAAAGCGCGAGGCTCAGGAAGCCTGAAGCCTGGCCAGACGCTCGGCCGCGTCAAACGCGGAAGCGTCGTGGTCCACCACCCGACCGAACTCTCGGGCCGCCTCGCCTCGCCGCCCGGCGCGCTCCAGGACGTCCCCGGCCGTGTACCACAACCGAAGATCGAAGGGTCGAGCGGTGCGTTCGTCGGTCCGGAATGCCCGAATCATCGCGAGAGCTTCATCAAAACGGCCAAGGTCGGCGAGAGCTGAAGCGCCGACGACGGCCGCTTCCGCTCGCGCCTCATCGTCGATCGGCGCGCGAAGGGCTTCGCGGGCGGGTTCGATCGCTTTCTCTGGAGCGCCGAGCGCGCGCTGGCAGTCGGCGATCAGGTGGTTCTGATCGACGCGCCCCGTCATCCGTCGATAGGCCTGGAGCTCGCGAAGCGCCTCCCGAAACCGTTCCGCTTGGTAGAGGGCGATGCCGAGCAGTTCGCGAATCGCCCCCGAGCGGGGCGCATGGTCCTTTGCCGCCTCAGCAGCGGAGACGCCCGCCGAGACCCGGCCCTGTTCGAGAAGGAGGAGGGCTTCCTCGAACGCCTTGATGGCGGCATCCCCTCGGCCTGGGCGAGCGGTCGTCCGAAGCTCGTCGACGACGGCTCGAGCGAGCGGACGCTCCGGGCCTGAAGCTCCCTTTCGCGTTCGGTCGGGTCTCATGGCCGGGCAAACGTACACGGAACAAAAGAAGGGGCCCCCTTTCGGGGGCCCCTTCTCAAGATGTCTCGGCGGCGACCTACTCTCCCACCCCGTTGCCAGGGCAGTACCATCGGCGCTGAAGGGCTTAACTACCGGGTTCGGAATGGGACCGGGTGTTTCCCCTTCGCTATGGCCACCGAAACGGCGGCTCCGAAAGCGGTCCAGCGCCTTCGGAATTGGCTGAAGGTGCGAGCCATCGGGTCGTGTGGACCCGGGACTCGATAGCGAGCGCGAGCAAAAGCCAAGTCCTCGGCCTATTAGTACCGGTCGGCTGAACACGTTGCCGTGCTTACACCTCCGGCCTATCTACCTCGTAGTCTCCGAGGGGCCTTACTCCCTGTGACGGGATGGGAGACCTCATCTTGGGGCAAGCTTCGCGCTTAGATGCTTTCAGCGCTTATCCCTGCCGAACGTGGCCAACCAGCAGTGCCGCTGGCGCGACAACTGGCACACCAGAGGTTCGTCCGCCCCGGTCCTCTCGTACTGGGGGCAGCTCCCCGCAAGTCTCCTACGCCCGCGACGGATAGGGACCGAACTGTCTCGCGACGTTCTAAACCCAGCTCGCGTACCGCTTTAACGGGCGAACAGCCCGACCCTTGGGACCTGCTCCAGCCCCAGGATGCGACGAGCCGACATCGAGGTGCCAAACTCTGCCGTCGATATGGACTCTTGGGCAGAATAAGCCTGTTATCCCCGGAGTACCTTTTAGCCGTTGAGCGACGGCCCTACCACTAGGAGCCGTCGGATCACTAGGCCCTGCTTTCGCACCTGCTCGACGCGTCCGTCTCGCAGTCAAGCCCCCTTGTGCCCTTGCACTCGGCAGCCGATTGCCAACCGGCTTGAGGGGACCTTTGGGCACCTCCGTTACCATTTAGGAGGTAACCGCCCCAGTTAAACTGCCCACCAGGCGCTGTCCCTGGCCCGGATAACGGGTCGAGGTTAGAGTCCCAGCACACGAAGAGCGGTATTTCAAGGTTGGCTCCACCCGAGCCGGAGCCCGGGCTTCTCAGCCTCCCGCCTATCCTACGCAACGCGTACCAAGACCCAACACCAAGCTGCAGTGAAGGTTCCGGGGTCTATCCGTCCTGTCGCGGGTAATGAGCATCTTTACTCATAATGCAATTTCGCCGAGTCCCTGGTTGAGACAGCGCCCAAGTCGTTACGCCATTCGTGCAGGTCGGAACTTCGTCTCAATCCTCTGTTCCCAGAGGGACAGACTATGCCTTCATCTCAGTGAGGCCTTGAAGGATCCGATCCGGCAGGTATCCGCGCTTTCCGCTCGGATTCATCCTGCCGGCCAGTCGCACAATCCCTTCCAATCCGATCCGAGTTCGGTGCTCACCTCTCGCCATTCGCTCGCAAATGTCGGCGAAGAGCTCAAAGTCTCCCTGCTTCCCGGATCGAAGCGGATAACGCCGAAAGTGAGGAATGATCCGCTCTAGGAGAAGCGGCAGGCTTCGAACCTCCCACTTCAGTGTGCGGTCACTTCGGTCAGGCCGAAGGCTGCCGCAGCCGAAGTGTTGCTGAAGCTCCAGCAACACCTCGCTGCGGTCGCCGTTCTGACTGACCGAGATGCTTGGTCTCACCTCCCAGCCAGCCAACAGTTTCGGCCGCGGGGAGATAGAGACGGTGAAGCATCCCTCACCGTCGACATATCCAGAGATGTACGACGGCAGATCCACAAGTCCGTCCTGAGAGCCCGCGTATTGCTCCAGCCCTAGATTTGCCACGACTCAGCCTAACGACTGGGTCTGACACGACAGGAGCCTCACCCCGAAGGGATCAGTCGTTACGGGGCCATACCTCAATGAAGAGGCAGAGGGCTTCCCACGGCATTCCCCGCCGTCGAAGCGGTTAGGGGTTCGCCGTTATGAGCGGGTTTGCGTTGGAAGTCGCCTTCCAGCGGGGCAAGTGTGACTTACCCGACAAGGAATTTCGCTACCTTAGGCACTCTGTTACCTCCGCTCATCATCGAGCGGCGGGACGGTCATTTCTGCCGCCCTCCCTACGTCGCCATAGGGGTCGGACTGTCTCATCACTCCACGCGGAGTGCTCGGCGTACAGTCTCTGAGGGGTCACGAAGACTTCCCTGCTGATTGTCCGCACCGATCGGATTGTCACTTCAGGCGAAGTACCGTCGGATGCACCGGAGTTCCCAGCATATAGCCGAGTTTTGCAACCGCCCTTTTAGTTGACGGTTATAGTTACCGCCGCCGTTTACTGGCGCTTAGATTCAGGGCTTCGCGCGGCAAGCCGCGCTAACCCATCCTCTTAACGTTCCAGCACCGGGCAGGCGTCAGTCCATATACAGCGCCTTACGGCTTCGCATGGACCTGTGTTTTTAGTAAACAGTCGCTTGGGCCTGGTCTCTGCGGCCCCATCGGGCTGAGCACGCGAAGTGCCTCACCCTACCGGGGCCCCCCTTCTCCCGAAGTTACGGGGGCAATTTGCCGAGTTCCTTGACCAGGGTTATCTCGATCGCCTAGGTATTCTCTACCGGCCCACCTGAGTCGGTTTGGGGTACGGGCACCTCAATCACTCGCTAGAGGTTTTTCTCGGCAGCATGGGGTGGGTCGCTTCGCCTGTAACGGCTCGGCATCAGGTCTCAGGATTAGCGGCCCCGCGGATTTGCCTACGGGACCTCCCTACACCCTTACCCCAGGACGACCAGCGCCTGGGACGACTTACCCTTCTGCGTCTCCCCTTCGCTTCCCTACTACCAAGCGGGTCGGTAGCCCCTCCAGACGGAGGGGTTCCCTTAGCAGCTTGGGTTCGGGATTGGCGCGATTGAGGTGGTACCGGAATATCAACCGGTCTTCCATCGCCTACGCCTCTCGGCCTCGGCTTAGGGCCCGACTAACCCTGGGCGGATGATCCTTCCCCAGGAAGCCTTGGGCTTTCGGCGGACGGGTTCCTCCCCCGTCTCTCGCTACTCATGCCGGCATTCTCACTTCCCACGCGTCCACGACTGGGTTATCCCGCCGCTTCACTCGCGTGGGAACGCTCCCCTACCCATCCCTCGGCCTGGACCATACCGGTCACCCGGCATGGCCGAGCCATATGAGGAATGCCGCAGCTTCGGTGCTGTGCTTAAGCCCCGTTACATTGTCGGCGCAGAATCACTTGACCAGTGAGCTGTTACGCACTCTTTCAAGGATGGCTGCTTCTAAGCCAACCTCCTGGTTGTCTGGGCGACTCCACATCCTTTACCACTTAGCACAGACTTAGGGACCTTAGCTGGCGATCTGGGTTGTTTCCCTCTCGGCTACGGAGCTTAGCCCCCGCAGCCTCACTCCCGGGCTCTGGAGCATCGGCATTCGGAGTTTGGCTGAGGTCGGTAAGCTTGTAGGCCCCCTAGCCCAACCAGTGCTCTACCTCCGATGCTGAACGCCCGAGGCTGCCCCTAAAGGCATTTCGGGGAGAACCAGCTATCACCGAGTTTGATTGGCCTTTCACCCCCACCCACAGGTCATCCCCCAGGTTTTCAACCCTGGTGGGTTCGGCCCTCCACG
>JALYGK010000084.1 GCA_030777105.1 Actinomycetota bacterium
GGCCCTCTCGTTGCCGGGCGAAAAACCCCGCAACTACACTTGAACGACGCGAAAGGCACGGAGGCCTGATTGTTTCGGTACATCGTCCGACGGGTCCTCTTCTCCATTCCCGTCCTTCTGATCTCGAGCGTCATCGTCTTCGTCGCCATCCGCGCGAACGGCGACTTCACTCGCACGCTGGCGTTGAACCCGCGCGCCGACCCTGAAGCAATTGCAGAGGTACGAAGGTCTCTCGGTCTGGACAAGTCCGGGCCGGCGCAGTATTGGGCCTGGTTGACGAGGTTCGTGCAGGGGGATTGGGGCCAATCGCTCCTGACTGGCAACTCGGTTTCCAAAGACATCCGCGACGCGCTGTGGAACACCATGGTCCTTGGGGTCACCGCGCTGGTGTTCTCGCTTCTGATCGGGATTGCGATTGGGGTGTATTCCGCCTTACGGCAGTACTCGGCTTTCGACCATATCTCGACCGGCGCGGCGTTCCTGGGGCTGTCCATTCCGAACTTCTGGTTCGGATTGATGCTCCAGCTTCTCTTCGGCTACTACCTGTCGAAATGGCTCGGGCTGGAGGACGCGATCCTCCCCATTTCCGGCATGTTCGCCCCCGGAACAACCGGGTTCGACCTGTTGGATAGGATTCGACATCTGATCCTTCCGATGCTCGTGCTGGCCGTCCAGATCATCGCCATCTACAGCCGGTACATCCGGGCCAGCATGCTCGAAGTGATGCACAGCGACTACATGCGTACGGCCAGAGCAAAGGGATTGAGCGAGCGGCGGGTGATCTTCAAGCACGGGATGCGGAACGCCCTGATCCCGCTCACCACCCAGCTCGCCCTGGACCTCGGGCTGCTGGCCGGAGGTCTCATCATCACGGAGCAGATCTTCGCTTGGCCCGGCATGGGCAGGTTCTTCATCGAGGCCATGGCGAACGGAGACTACGCTCAGGTACTTCCCTGGATGATGGTTGTGGTTGCCTCCGTCATCATCTTCAACCTGGTTGCAGACATCGTGTACGCCCTGCTCGACCCGAGGATTCGTTATGCGTAACCAGAGTGAGCATGTGCCGGCCGCCACCCAGGCCGTACCGGCGGATCTCGAGGCAACACCGACCGCCGAGCTTCGCGTCGAGGAGCGCGTCCTCAGCACGCGTCAGATCGCGTGGCGCCGCTTCAAGCGGCACAAGCTTGCCATCGCCAGCGGAATCACCCTCATCCTCATGTCGCTGGCCGTGATCTTCGCTCCGCTCCTCACGCCATACAACTTCCATGAGCAAAGCCTCTCGGAGGTGATGCAGGGACCGAGCGCGAAGCACTGGCTCGGCACCGACAACTTGGGGCGAGACGTCTTCACCCGCCTCCTCTACGGGGGGCGCATTTCGCTGATGGTCGGAGTGGCCGTGGCCATGTCGGCCGTCGCCGTCGGCGCGGTGATCGGGTCGCTTGCCGGCTACTACGGTGGCTGGCTGGACAACGTGCTGATGCGGGTGACCGACCTCTTCCTGTCGATCCCATTCCTGGTGGTCCTTATCGTCGCGTCCAAGCTGCTCGGCGGGAGCGTCCTGGACATCGTGTTCATTCTTTCGCTGGTTTTCTGGATGCCGGCGGCGCGAATCGTCCGCGGCGTGTTCCTGTCGCTGAAGGAGAAGGAATTCGTTGAAGCGGCCCGCTCAGTGGGCGGATCGCACAAGCGGATCATCTTCTACCACATCCTCCCGAACGTGATGGGGCCGATCATCGTCATCGCGACGCTGGACGTGGCCTCAGCGATCCTCACGGAGTCGGCGCTGTCGTTCCTCGGATTCGGCGTCCAGCTGCCAACTCCCACGTGGGGCAACCTGCTGCGCGACGCACAGAACTTCATCCTCCTTGCCCCTGGCCTGGTGTGGTTCCCCGGTCTCGCCATCCTGATCACCGTTCTGGCCGTGAACTTCCTCGGTGACGGTTTGCGCGACGCCTTCGACCCGCACCAGAAGCTCGGGGTCACCCCGTAACGGGGCCGCCGATGGTGCAGCCGCTTCTCGAGGTTCGAAACCTCAAGGTCCATTTCCCGACCGAGGACGGCCTCGTGAAAGCCGTCGACGGCGTTTCGCTGACGGTTTCACCGGGGGAGACCCTGGGCGTGGTGGGGGAATCCGGTTCCGGCAAGAGCGTGAGCTTCCTCACCGTGATGGGCCTGATCACGAAGCAGCAGGCTCGGATCGAAGGTGAGGTCCTGTTCCGCGGCCAGGACCTGCTGAGGCTTCCGCCGGACGAGATGCGGCAGATCCGCGGAGCGAAGATCTCGATGATCTTCCAGGACCCGTTGACCGCCCTGAACCCCGTTCACCGTGTGGGCAACCAGATTGCCGAGGTCTTTCACGCGCACCGAAAGGTTTCCAAGAAGGAGGCCATGAATGAAGCGGTGAACCTGCTTCAGCTGGTCGGGATTCCTCGGCCACAGGAGCGGGCCCGGCAGTACCCCCACGAGTTCTCCGGCGGGATGAGACAGCGCGCCATGATCGCCATGGCGCTCGCGCTGAACCCCGACCTGCTGATCGCGGACGAACCGACCACCGCTCTGGACGTGACCGTGCAGGCGCAGATCCTCGACCTGGTGGACCGGCTGAAGCGAGAGTTCGACGCGTCGGTGGTGCTGATCACACACGACCTCGGTGTGGTGGCCGAGCACTGCGACAACATCATGGTGATGTACGCGGGAAAGGTCGCCGAATTCGGCGACCGGCAGGACATCTACTACGGCGCGCACCACCCGTACACATGGGGACTGCTCCAGTCGATCAGCCGGATCGACCAGGACCGGTCGGATCGGCTTCACCCGATCAAGGGTCAGCCGCCTTCGCTGATCTTCGTGCCGCCGGGATGCCCGTTTCATCCGCGGTGTCCCTACGCCATGGAGATCTGCACCCGCGATCTTCCACAGCTGCTCCCGTCCAATGGTCATCACGCCGCCGCATGCCACCTCACGCTGGCGGAGAAGGAGCGCATCCTCCACGAGGAAGTGCTGGTCCGGAAGTGAGCGTTCAGGTCAACGCGCGGATGGAGCCCGAAACGAAGGCTCGGGGAACGCCGCTCGTCAAGCTGGAGAACGTCAAGAAGTGGTTCAAGCTGACCAGAGGGATCGTCTTTCAGAAGACCATTGGGCACGTCCACGCCGTCGACGGCGTGGACTTGGAGGTGTACCCGGGCGAAACCGTCGGGTTGGTGGGGGAGACGGGGTGCGGCAAGTCGACCCTCGCTCGAGTGATCACTCGTCTCTACGAGGTTACCGACGGCAAGGTCTACTTCGACGGCCAGGACATCACGAACCTGAAAGGAAAAGACCTCCGGGCGATTCGCCGCGACGTCCAGATGATCTTCCAGGACCCGTACGCCTCGTTGAACCCGCGCAAGACCGTGGGAACTATCATCAGCGAGCCTTTCCATCTCCACAAGACGGTCCCCAAGCACAAGATTCGTGATGAGGTCAAGCAGCTCATGGAGCTGGTCGGCCTGAACCCCGAGCACTACAACCGCTACCCGCACGCGTTCTCCGGTGGGCAGCGGCAGCGGATTGGCTTCGCCCGCGCGCTGGCGCTTCGGCCGAGACTGATCGTCGCGGACGAACCGGTCTCGGCGCTGGATGTGTCGATCCAGGCGCAGATCCTGAACCTGCTCGAGGACCTCCAGAACGAATTCAACCTGACGTACCTGTTCATCGCCCACGACCTGTCGGTGGTGAAGCACGTGTCGGACCGAGTTGCGGTGATGTACCTGGGCAAGGTCGTGGAACTCGCCCCCGGCGACACGCTGTACCGGAACCCGAAGCATCCCTACACGGGCGCGCTCATGTCGGCGGTTCCGATCGCGGACCCCGAACTGGCCAGCCACAAGCGGCGCATCATCCTCGAGGGTGACGTTCCTTCACCGATCGACCCGCCGCCGGGGTGCCGGTTCCACCCGAGGTGTCCCCGGGCACAGTTCCCGATGTGCCGCGAAGACGTGCCGCCGCTCTATCCGTTCCACGAGGGACAGGTGGCAGCGTGCCATTTCCCGCTGGAGGACCGCGCGGTCATAACAGAGGACGCCGAGAAGGCGGCTCACGAGCACGCGTAGCGGTTTTCAGGTCGCTGCGGAATCAATTCGCCCACGCGCCGACTCGGTATCATCGTCGACATGCTGATCGCCATCATCATTGGGGTTCATATCGTTGTCTCGCTCTTCCTGGTCCTGTTCGTCCTCCTCCACTCGGGCAAGGGCGGAGGCCTCTCGGACATGTTCGGTGGGGGAGGGAGCCTCTCGGGAGGGACCTCGATCGAGCGAAACCTCGACCGGATCACGGTCGCCACGGCGGTGATCTTCGCCATGACGACGTTCTTCCTGGCCTGGCAGTGGGAGTGAGCCGGTAGAATCGCTAGTCCGGTCGCCGTTTGCGGCGACGGGCAGCCAGTCGGAGTGGCGGAACTAGGTAGACGCGCTAGGTTGAGGGCCTAGTGGGCGATAAGCCCGTGGGGGTTCAAATCCCCCCTCCGACACAGGAACTCTGGACCTACGAGGTCTTCAATGCCTACTCGCCGAAGCAAAGGGGACGACGTTCCCTTCGCCGGCTTCCTCAACACCGTCCCGAAATACGTCGCGTCCCGTCCGGCCGCGGTTATACGCGGGGTCGTCCGTGCAGCCACCCACGGTCTATGTGATCAGGTGCATGTCGTAGTGCTCGAATAATCCGGGCTCGGCTTCTCCCGTAGCCGAGTCGCCTGGACGGGGCTGCGACACGGGCGAAAGTCCTCCGCCAGAGCACCGGCCGAAGATCCCCACCTCGGGCGGTTGACCAGCGCAAATGCACTGATAGCGTGCGTCAAGACATGGCGGGCGCAGCGACAACCACGACACGAAGGTCAGGAGGGCTCCGCGAAGCGGTGGACCTTCGTCCCGGCGACCATATCTGCTGGACGTACTCGTCAGACGACGAACATCGAACGGTCCTCACCTCGTTCGTCGCCGAGGGACTTCAGACCGGAGAGCGGGTCGCCTATTTTGCCCCCCGTGGGGAACAGGCTCGTCTCATCGACTACCTCAGAGACTGCGGCGTCGACGCGCTGGGGCTGATCTCTGAAGGCCGGTTGATCGTAGGCTCGGCGGAACAGGGCTACTACCCAAACGGCGCTTTCGATCCGGACAGCAGCCTCCTCGGGTTTCGCGCGATGGCGGAGCAGGCCCTCACCGATGGCCACGCCGGCCTCCGGGTGGCCGGGGAGAACGGATGGATCCTGGCCGACTGGCTCCACCGGGCCACGTGGCCGGGTTATGAGGTTCGGGTCGACCGAATGATCGCGGGGCTGCCCCTTATCGGAATGTGCAGCTTCGACTTGCGGGAATGCGGTGAGGGCATCGTGGAGCTGATGGACGCGGTGCACCCGCTTCGGCTAGGGAAGTCTGCGGCAAAATCGGCCTTTCACCTGCACTCGGACCGCGACGACGGCGTCGTCGTGCAGGGCGAGCTCGACCTTGCCACTGCTGAGACGGTCGAATCGTTGCTCCAGGCCCTGGCGAACGACGACCTGATCAGCCGCATCGACCTCTCCGGCCTGTCGTTCGTCGACGTCCAGGGGATGCGAGCCATCGCCGCGGGCGTGCGAGCCATGGCGGAGAAGTCGGGTGTGGTTCAGCTGCAAGATCCACCGGCGGCATTTGCCCGAGCATGGGAGCTCCTTCGCATGGATGAGACCTTGCCCGTCGAGCTGGTCTCATCCGCGAGCGGCGGGTAGCGCCACCAATGAGCGCCGTCGCCCTGTCGCACGGCCTTGCGTCGCACGTCTTCCGCCACGAGGCGTTGTTCTACGCCGGCGACGGCGAATTCGTGACCGCCGTGTCGTCGTTCGTTCGAGAGGGCGTTCACGCACAGGAGCCCGTGCTGGTTGTGGTTCCCGGGCCGAAGATTGAGATGCTCCGGTGGTCGCTCCAGGGGGACGCGGCCAACGTCCGTTTCGAAGACATGGAAGAGGTCGGACGCAACCCCGGGAGAATCATGTCGATCTGGGGCGACTTCGCTGAAAATCATGCCTCCGCGCCCGCCGTTCGCGGCGTTGGCGAGCCGGTCTGGTCACGCCGGACGCCCGACGAGCTGATTGAATGCGACCGCCATGAGCGCCTCTTGAACTTGGCGTTCGCCGAAGCGCCCTTCTGGCTGGTTTGCCCCTACGACACCACGACGCTGGACCGCTCGGTGATCGAAGGCGCGAAGCGAAATCACCAATGGACGGCCGACCAAGCCCGGCGCCGCGGGCAGGGCTCATTGCGGCTCCGATCGAAAAACCGCGACCCGGCCGTCGGGGACTTCCCGGATCCGCCAGCCGACGCGGAGGTCGTCGAATTCGATGGGAACGGCCTGGGGAACGTCCGAACCGTCGTGAGCCAGCTCGCGGAGGAACATGGTCTCGGCGCCGAAGCCATCGAGGGACTGGTTTTGGCCCTGAACGAGGTCGCGACGAACAGCGTGCGCTACGGCGGCGGGAATGGCGTCCTTCGGGCGTGGCGGACCGGAACGTCCTTCATTTGCGAGGTCCGGGATGGGGGAGTGATCGAGGACCCACTCGTGGGCCGGTTCCGGCCCGACCCCACCGCCGACCGCGGGTTCGGGCTCTGGCTGGCGAACCACCTGTGCGACCTGGTCCAGATCCGGTCCGGGCTGGGCGGTTCGGTAGTGCGACTGCACATGCGGCTGCCCTGACGCGCCGGCCAGCGGAAAAGCCCGGCCTCACCCGCTTCCCACCTAACCTCTCTCCGCCTTGGCTGCCGATAGCCGGGTCCGCGCACCTTGTCGCATCGCGGCCGACTGCCGGAGAATCAACCGCCATCTACTGTTTGGGAGGGTCAGATGCGGCTTCGATTTCCGAAGACGTGGGGTCCGCACCAACACCCCGCGAACATTCGTCACCTTGGCGATCAGCGAACGCCAGGAGAGCGGGTGGCCGACGGCGTGGCCGCCGGCGTCGGCTCGTGGCCGTTCATCATCACGCAAACGGTGTTGCTCGCGACGTGGATTCTGGCCAACGCCGTCTTGATCCGGGATTGGCTTGCAGCGAAGCCATTCGACCCGTACCCGTTCATCCTCCTCAACTTGATTCTTTCATTTCAGGCGGCGTACACCGGGCCGGTCGTGATGATGAGCCAGAACCGTCAGGCGGCCAAGGACCGAGACGAAGCCGAGCACGACTATCAAGTCAATCGTGAGGCCCTCGAGCGCCTGCAACGACTCGAGGAACAACAACTCCAAATCCGCGATCTGATGATTCGCCTCGCTCAAACGGAACGAAAGCGTTCCCCCGAGCAGTGACGCAAGACCCCGGATCGGAATAGCGATGCAGAGGGAAACCGTTGACCAGCGAGCGCCGTTCGAGCCGGCGGCTGCCGTCGCCGATCTGGGAACGTTCTTGCCGATCACGGCGGCCCTCATCCTGCTGAACGGGCTCGATGCGCGGGCCGCGTTGTTGTTCGCAGGACTCCTCTTTGTGGCGGCGGCAGTCGTCTACGGCATCCCCATGGCGGTGCAGCCGATCAAGGCGGCCGCGGCCATCGCCATCGCCACACAGGCTCCACCAGAGGTCATCGCCGCGGCGGGCATCGGCCTTGGAGTCGTACTGCTGCTCCTGGCCGCTTCCGGGTTGACCCCCCTGGTCACGCGGCTGTTCCCCAAGCCAATCATTCGAGGCAACCAGGCCGGGGTGGGGCTTCTTCTCGTCGTCACGGCGTACGGTCTGGTCAGTCGCGGCGACGACATCGTGGGCTTCGTCGTGGCGGCCGGCATCGCAGCGACCCTCGTCGCCGCGGGCAGGGTCCGCGGTCTGGTCGCCCTCGGCGTGGTGGCAGCGGGCATGGCGTGGTCGTGGCTCCACGGCGGGGGACCGGTATCCCTGACGCCCTCGCCGGGGTTGCCGGCGTTCAATCCACCGTCTGGAACCGAGTTGTGGACGGCGATGATGTTGCTGGTGATCCCGCAGGTCCCTCTCACGCTCGGCAATGCCGTGGTCGGCACCGCCGACCTCGCGGGCGAGTACTACGGCGGGAGGGCGGCTCGGGTAACGCCAACGATGCTTTCGCTGACGTGCGGCGGTGCGAATGTCGTCCTCGGGCTCTTCGGCGGGATGCCGTTGTGTCACGGCTCGAGCGGCGTCACCGCGTACCACCGCTTCGGAGCCGAAGGCGGCGTCGTCGGGATCGTCCTCGGTTCGATCCTCATCGCGGCAGGCCTGTTCTTCGCACCGTCGGCCGTGGCCGCGTTCGAACTGATTCCTCCACCCGTTCTGGCCGGGTTGCTCGCCTACACCGGCGCACACCACGCGATGCTGGCCAGGGACCAACGGGGCGCCATGCTCGTGATCGTGATCGCCATGGCGACGGTCGGTGCGCTGACGCGCAACTTGATGTGGGGTCTGGCAGTGGGGCTGTTGTTGTACGCGCTGGTGAAGGCGTCAGCGCGGAGAGAGCGCCTCGTAAACGACAACAGGCTGGGAAAAGCCCTTTAACTCTACCGGGCCGACCTCCCGGAACCGGACTCCCTCCGGCGCGGCGCGATCCGCGACCTCCCGGCTCACCAGGGTCTGTCCCTCCGTTGCGTGCGAGGCGATCCGCGCCGCCATGTTGACGGTTCGCCCGAAATAGTCGCCATCCTGAAACACGACGGGTCCGGCGGCGATTCCGGCGTGCGCGGGCAGCCCGACCTCCGGCGCTCGTCTCACCATTTCAATGGTGCCCGGCACGGCGCGCCCAGGGTTCCTGAAGTAGACCATTACTCCATCGCCGAGCCACTTGACCGGTTCACCCTCGTGCGCTCGTGCGACCGTGTTCACCATCTCCGACAGGTCCGCCACCAGGCGGGCAGACGCCTGATCGCCCCATTCCTCGGTCATCCTGGTGTAGCCGGCCAGGTCCACGAAGCCGAAGGCGGGAGATCGCTCGGGGCGGTGATAGAGACCCATTTCCTCGAGGATCTCTTCGATCCCCTCAATCGTGTATTCCGTCCACCGGCGCTCCTGCATTCGACGATACGTCGTGACGATGAACTGCTCCTGCATCGGGCTGATCTGAGCACCGAACTCGTTTGCCAGATCGACGGCCTCCCGATACGTCATGCCCTGGTTCAGCAAGCGCCCCACCACATATGTGTCGTAGAGCGTTGCCTCCGCCTCAACGATTCGACGCATGGAGTCGGCGTACACGCGGGCGGACCGAAGCGTCGCGTCTCGGTCGAGGACGGTCAGGCCGAGACGAACGAGACGGAACACGTCCCAATCATCCTCGCGGACGCGGTCTTGTTCGTGCGGACGCGCGTAGCCCATCGCCTGGACGACGTCGAGTACGAGGCCGAGCGGGAGTTCGAGCTCGTCCGCCAGTTGCCCGTACGTCACTGGCGTGAGCGCCGCCCATCGGTAATTGGGGAGGTCCATGTACGAAAGCGAAAGCTTCCCCGCGGCAATCGCTTGACCGATCGCCTCGACGGGAAGGCCGGCGCGCTCACAGGCAAGAACCAGGCGGATCCGGTACACGTCGGCAAGGCGGAAGGTCGTGTCCTCGGATGGCGTGAGAATCCCCAGCTCGACCAGCCGCTCGACCACATCGGGTGCCACGCCGGCACGCTCAGCCAGCTCATCTCCGGGGAGACCAGATGAAGGCGATGTCACTTGTACACGGTAGACGGTGATGATGTGCGAGCCTGGCTCCGGTGGAACGGCTCAGGTGGGATCAGGTCCGAGCGTGGCGGCTCGCACGGCAGTACCTGACTGAACGTGTTACGCGACGCCGCCTCGACGCTGTGGTGTCCGACGTCTGCGGCGTCCATGCGCAGGTCTCATCGGCGGCCGAACTTCAACTCTGGGCGCGCATGGAGGGCATCACGCCGAAACAGATCCGCGACGCGCTCTGGAAGAAGCGGACGCTCGCCCGCACCTGGTGCATGCGCGGGACGCTGCACCTTCTCGCTGGAAGCGATCTTCCTCTCTACGTAGCGGCGCTTCAAACACACGACCGGTGGTGGAAGGGAGCTTGGCTCAAGTTCGTCGGCATGAGCGAGGTCCAGCTTCGTCAGCTCCTCGAGGCCATTCGTCGGTCGCTCGGCGCCCGCCCCCTCACCCGAGTAGAACTCGCGGAGGAGGTCGCCGACGTCGCCGGTCCGTGGGGCAGGGACCGGATGTTGTCCAACTGGGGCGAGATGCTGAAGCCCGCCGCCTTTCACGGCTGGCTGATGTCTGGCCCGCCCAGAGGTCAGAGCGTGACGTTCGTCCGGCCCGACCGGTGGCTCGGGGAGTGGGAAGAGCCGGATCCGGACGACGCCTGGCGCGAGATCGTCCGGCGCTACGTTCGAACTTACGGCCCGGCTACTCGAGAGGACTTCGCCCGGTGGTGGGGCATGCAGCCGGCAACGGCGGGCCGAATCCTCAAGGCGTCGAGTGACGAACTGGAAGAGGTCGACGTCGAGGGCTACCGGGCATGGGCCCTCGCCGCCGACATCCGCCGCATGCAGAAGGCAGCACCGGGAGGCCATGCGGTTCGCATTCTCCCGGCCTTCGATGTGTACGTGACGGGGAGCCGGCCGAAGGAGTCCCTGGTCCAGAAACGGTTCGAACCGCGCGTCTACCGTCAGGCGGGCTGGGTCTCCCCGGTGGTCCTCGTCGACGGGAAGGTTGCCGGCGTTTGGAGCCACGAGCACGCCACCCGCCGAGTCGACGTCTCGGTCGAGCCGTTTCAGAGGCTCTCTTCAGGACAGAAGAAGGAAATCATCGAAGAGGCGGACCGGCTCGGGCGCTTCCTCGGTTCGCCCGCAATGGTCACATTCAAGTAAGCACACGACGGGCCGGCCTCGGTTAAGCGTCGAGGATCTCGACCGCGTACAGGGTGCCGTCGCGCTGCTCCAGGCTGACCCTGACCGGCCAGTTCGAAGTTCGATGCACCTCCAAGTGCTCGAGGTCGAAGCCGTAGTCCCGTTGCCGGTCGATCTGAATCTCGAGAGATTGGTCGCCCTGTCGGACCGCGAAGGACTGGATCTGGCCGCCGGTTCCGCGGCTGATCTCGGTGATCACGCCGGTGACCTGGCGCGGAGCGGGGTCGCCATCCGATCCACATGCCACTCCCGCCAGCAGGACAGCCGCTAATAGCGCGGTTGCGAGGTTACGAACGGCGCCAGAGCGGGGGCGCCCCTTCGCGGAACCGGCGTTTGTCCTAAACTTTGCCAAAAGAATGAACCTCAACGCTGGCCCGCGTCTCCGGTTGCTCTTGGGCGGGACTGCCGCCCTCGGGGTCATTCTCGCTCACTGTGCAGCCTTCGTGATCGTTCAGCCAGACCGTCATCTCCGTCACGAGCTGCTCACGGAAACCGGGCATACGTACGGGACCGGCTTGGCCCTGGCCCTCTTCGTCGCAGGTCTTGCGAGTCTGGTCTGGAACAGTATCCACGCCTCCCGGATGCGATCAATGGGGGAGGTGTTCCGCGCCGCCGCACCGAAGCTCACGCTCCTTCAGGTGATCGGCTTCGTTCTCCTCGAGGCCGCAGAGCGCATGTTTCGTCATGGATCGCTTCTCCTCGGTGAGTTGTTGACCGAGCCGGTCCTTGCCATTGGTGTCATGGCGCAAGTCGTCGTTGCGATTCTCGGCGCCGCTCTGGTCGCCCTGCTGTCCCGAGCGGTGGCCGCCATTGCGGCCGCAATCCGCAGCTCCGCCACCCGCCCCGCGCGAATCCTCATCCCCACATCGACCTCCGACGCCGAGTGGTCGCAGGTCCACCTCGCCGTCGGCGGCCTGACCCTTCGGGGACCTCCCGCCTCGCGATAGCCGAAAGAGCACTGAGCTGCCGGGTCTGACCGGCGGCCACTTTCGACATATCGAAGGGAGGATGATGCGTAACGCTGTTCGCGTGTCGATCGCGCTGATGACTGGGGCGCTGGTCGCGTTCTCGGCCTCTCCGGCGGCGGCACACGAGACCCGTCGAGTCGGGGACTACGAGTTCGTCGTCGGTTGGTACGACGAACCGGCCTTCGCGTACCAGAAGAATGGGCCGGAGGTGACGATCACCGATCGGAACGGCGACCCCGTCGTCGATGGAGTCGACCTCCAGGTGGAGATCGGGTTCCAGGGCGAAACCATGACCGCCGAACTGGAACCCGCGTTCGTGGTCGGTGTGTTCGGCGAGCCGGGGAACTACACCGCGGACATCTATCCGACCCGCGCAGGGACCTGGACGTTCCGGATGTTTGGGACCGTCGAAGGCCTGGAAGTGAACGAGACGTTCACGTCGGGGCCGGACACCTTCGGTGATATCGAGGACCCCGGCGAGGTCGCGTTCCCGGTGGAGGATCCATCGAACGCCGAGCTGACCGACCTGGTCGAACGGGCCAGGGCCCAGTCCGCTGAGGATGCCGCCGCGGCAAGGACGTTCGGTTACGTCGGCGTCGGTCTCGGCGCCGTGGCGCTCATCGTCGCGATCATCGCGCTGGTAAGGAGGCGTCCGGCCTGAGAACCGTGCGGCGGATACTCGTCCTCGTCGGGTTCGTGGCGACGGGGCTGGCAGGGGGCAGCCCGGTCGCCCACGCCCACGCACTCGTCCAGAGCTCGAGTCCTGCGAACGGCGACGTTCTGGAGACCTCTCCCCAGGCCGTCCTCGTCACGTTCACCGAACCACCGGACCGGGGGCTGTCCCAGATTCAGGTATTCGACGCGGCGGGGGTACCCGTCACGAACGATCCCGTCGAAGCCGTTCCCGGACAGCCGCGGGCGCTCAGGGCACCCGTGCCGGAGCTGCCCGAGGGGACGTACACCGTGAGCTGGCGCGTCCTCTCCACCGTCGATGGGCACATCACGACCGGGTCGTTCGCCTTCGGGGTCGGGGAGGCACCGGAGCCCGTGGCACAGTCGTCGGGCACCGTTGCCGGCGCACAGCGACCGTCCGCCCTGGCGGTTGCGTCCCGGTGGGCGTTCTACTGGGGGTTGGCGCTCCTGTTCGCGGGCGCGCTGGCCCGGATCCTGGTCTTCCGATCCGATACCCCAGAGCCATGGATGTTGTGGGCAGCGTGGGGCGTCGCGGCCATCGGGCTCGTCGGGATGTTCCTCGCGGAGCGTTCTGCCGCTGGTGCTTCGGCGGCCGATCTGCTCGGGTCGGAACGAGGCACGCTGCTCATCGCGCGCGGTGTGGCGGTTTTGCTGGCAATGGTGGCAACCACGGCAGCGGCCGTGCGCGCCGGGGTGTGGACCTCGGCCGGGCTGGGGGGCGCAACCGCGCTCGCCATGCTGGTTCACGCCTACGCCGGTCACGCCGGCGCGGCCGAGACCGCCCCCGCGCTGCACGTCGGCGTCCAGTGGCTCCACATCCTGGGCGTGGGTACCTGGGTGGGCGGCCTGGTCTGGCTCCTCGTCGGAATGACGACCGAGCCGGACGAACGCAGGCCCGGTGCCGCTCGCCGATTCTCGACGCTCGCGACGGTGGCGCTTCCTGCGGTGGCGGCGACGGGACTCCTTCGAGCGTTGGACCTGGTGGGGCTCCAACCGCGCCGCCTGGTCGAAACGGGGTTCGGCCTGACCGTCCTCGGCAAGATCGCCCTGTTTGCCGGTCTGGTAACCCTGGGGGCGTACAACCGCTACCGGATAATCCCGAAGCTTCCATCCGCGAGCGGCGTCTTCTCGACCCTTCGGCGATCCGTCGGGGCGGAGGTCCTCCTCGGTGCCGCCGTGTTCGGACTGACCGGCGTCATGGCCGGCCTCCCGCCGCCGGCACAGACGTCAGCGGCACGGGAGCCCGCCCGCGTGGTCGCTCAAGGGTCAGACCCGGCCGGCACCCTGAACGTTCGGCTCACCGCGACTCCGGGAACTGCCGGGATCAACCGGTTCGACGTCCGCGTTTCGGACGAAGATGGGGAGCCGGTCGACTCCAGCGGCATCCGGCTGTCGTTTGCGATGCCGTCGCGGCCCGACATCGCACGCTCAGAGCTCGACCTCGAGAGAGCTGGACCGGGATTGTGGCGAGGCCAGGGGCCGAACCTCTCCGTCTTCGGCTCCTGGGAGATCGGCGCACTGGTTCTGATGGGAGGTGACTCGCGAACGGTCGACCTGGAGGTCCGAACCCGTCTTCCCACTCAGAACATCACGGTGTCCGAAGGAGATCCTTCGATCTACACGGTCATGCTTCCCTCGGGCGTCTCAATGCAGGGATTCGTCGAGCCCGGCGCACCAGGAGCCAACGAGATCCACTTGACGTTCCTGACTGGAGGGGGAGCGCCACAGCCCGTTGACATCACGCGGTTGGAAGCACTCCCTGGGACGGGCGCCCCCGTAGCGCTCGACGCGACCGAGCTGGCCCCAGGACACTTCGTCGCTCAACGAAATCTCGGTGGAGGGTCGTGGACGTTCCTGGTCCAGGGCTCGACACCCGAAGGGACGCACATCAGCGCCTACTTCGAAGAGAACATCGAAAGGTGAATCGAATCCCCCGCAGTCGAGCACTCACGCGAGCACCGATCTTCGTCGGGCTCGCGGCGCTGTTCATGATCCTCTGCGTTGCCACGAGCCACGCCCACAGTTTCGTCCGCTCGACCCATCCGAAGGACGGCTCGAACCTGCGCAAGCCGCCCAGTGTCGTGAGCATTCGGTTCAATGAGTCGGTCGAGCTTGCCTTCGGCGGGATCCAAGTCTTCGATCCGTCTGGACGGCGCGTGGACCGAGGAAACACCGAGTACGTAGCGCGGGACCGAAAGGTGATCAGAACGCAGCTCGAGGCCGATCTCGCCAACGGTACCTATGTCGTCCGATGGAGGATCGTGGCCGCGGACGGCCATCCAAGAAGGGGGCAATTCGACTTCCGGCTCGCCCAGTCGCCGCCTCCTTCACTGACTCCCGGCTCGGACGCCGAAGAACCTCGCGAGGAGGAACGCGGCACGGCCGCGCCGGGGGCCGACATGGGGGATGAGGGAGGAATGTGGACCGGCGTCCTCCCGAACACCCTCCTCGGCATTACTCGATGGGCGATTTTCGCCGGCCTTCTGCTCCTAGTCGGACTGGGTGGCTTCGCCCTGCTTGTGTGGCGCCGGACGGGAGGCCTTTCGCGGTCGCCGTGGGTGAACCGAGTGTTCTATCGCCGGTCGGCCGTCTTGATGCGCGTCGCGCTCGGTGTCGCCATCGTGGGGAGTTTGGCCTCGATACCGGTGCAGGGTGCAATTGCCGCCGATGTCCGACTGCGCCAGGCGTTCTCGGGTGACATCCTGAGAGCTGTGTTCGACACGCGCTTCGGCGAACTGGTGCTGGTTCGCTCGGGGCTCCTGCTCGTCTTCGCGGCCGTGCTACTTCCCTGGAGGACCGTGGCCGAGCGCCAGATTTTCGCCGCCGCGACGGCGCGGCAAGATCTCGGTGCCGCTGCGGTTCGACCGGCCGAGCCACGAATCGCGGTCGGGCTCTTCGCCCTCTTGGGCGTCGCGGTCCTGGCCACGGTCAGCTTCGGAGGGCATGCCGGCACGACGGAACCGGTTCCGCTGAACATGACCGCGGATGTCCTGCACCTCGCCGGCGCGGCAGTATGGCTCGGAGGTCTGGTCGGCCTGGTCGCCGTGGCGCTCCCGGCGACCCGCTCGTTGGAAGAGGGGGAGAGAGTCCGCGTCGCGGCTCCAGTCGTATCGCGGTTCTCCGATCTGGCCTTCATTGCCGTCGCGGTGATCGCCCTGAGCGGAGCGTTCCGGGCATGGATCGAGATTCGAACGCTGGAGGGCCTGACGGGGTACGCGTACGGACTGACACTTCTCGGGAAGCTGGCGGTGGTCGTCCCGCTGCTCGCGCTCGGCGCGATCAACCGGCAATGGACCAAACCGAGGCTGACCCGCGCCGCTGCGGCCGGTGACGCCTCGCCGGGATCGGCGCCTCTTCGAACGCTTCGGCGTCTGGTGCTCATTGAGGTCGTCCTCGCCGCTGTCGTCCTCGCGGTTACCGCGGCCCTGGTCGAGCTCCCGCCGCCGACGGCGGGTCCGGGAGGGGAGCACACGTGATGCCAGGCCGTACTCTTTCACTGCTCTCCAACGGGTGTTGCAAACGAACGGTGGTGAAGAACTGAACGGAACCTTGGTCATCGGCGGGGCCGTCCTGGCCGGAATCGGAATCATGCTGTGGGCGCTCAAGAAGGGCGGTCGCTGGGGTGCTCCGGTTGCGGCGGCCGCCGGAGTGATCGTCCTCTCGCTCGGGTTCATCGTTCCTTCCATTGGCGGCGGTGGCGGTAGCGACGCCGTCGTGTCGATCGTCGAGCCGTCAAACGGTGCGCAGGTGGCGGCAGGTGCCCCCGTGACGGTCCGCGTCGCCATCCAGAACGGTGAACTCGCGACCTCCGCCACGGACCAATCCGGAGGACACCTGCACCTGTACGTGGATGGAGCGCTTCAGCAAATGCCTTACTCGAACGAGACCCAGGTCACGATGGAGCCCGGGCCGCACCAGCTCAGGGTGGAGTACGTCGACAACCGACACGTGTCGTTCAGTCCACCAATCGCGGCGACGGTCACGGTAACTGCCGTGGCGGGCCCGGGCGGCGGCGTACCCGAGTAAGCGCGTCGGTTCGGCTACCGCCGGTCCCGCTGACCGACGCCGGTCGCGATCTCCCGTTGGCGCATTCGCCCCCCGGCGTCCGGACGGAGTGGAGGGGTGTCCATACCCGCTCCGGCCCGGAGGCCTTCAAAGAACTCGCCGATGGCGTCCAGCCCGGTCTTCGTCGGCTCCCACCCGAGCTCCTCGCGAACCCGGCGGCTGTCCATAACGGGGAGGCTGAGCGCCAGGTCGAAGAGCGTCGGGCTGGCCGGAATGAGTCGCAGATGCCAGCCGGCCGCGATCGCGGCGCGCACGACTTTGCCCGGCACTCTGACGGGGCGAGCGTCCAGGAGTTGCCCCAGCGTCTTTCCGTCCAGGATCGGATCCGCGGCCACGTTGAACGCTCCCCGAACCGGCCGGACCACCGCCAGCCGATACGCCTCGGCGGCGTCGGCTGAATGGAGGGCCTGGAGCCGCAACCCCGGAATGTCCGGAA
>JALYGK010000085.1 GCA_030777105.1 Actinomycetota bacterium
CCTTACGGGCTAGGTCGCGTGCGTCCTCCGGGAGGTGGTCCATCCTGGCCGCGACCACGGCCTGGACGGTTGGCGGGAGGACATGGCCGTGCTCGATGCCTTCGAGATGCTCGGCGTGTTGCTGCAACAGCATCGCGGTGGTCTCGATGATGAAGAAGGGGTTGCCCCCGGCGTGCCGGGCGATGTGCACGGCGGTCTGCGGGTCCAGGTTCTCCCCGGCGACGTCGGCAAGCTCGCGCGCCTCGTCAACGGACAACGGGTCGAGGTGAAGCGTCAGCGTGTCCGCGGCACTCCCCCAGCCCCGCCGCTGGTTCAGGAGCTCCTCGCGCGCCACACAGAGGATCAGCAGCCGGAGGGCGTGGCTTTCCTCGACCAGGGCCTGGACCAGGTCGAGAAGCTCGGACGGCGCACGATGCATGTCGTCGAACACCATCACGACTGGGGCGTGGCGGCCCAATCCATGCAACAGCTCCACGAGGCCGGCCCGGATCTCGGCATTTCTGAAACGCCGGCCGTCTCTTGCTTCCAGGTCGACGCCCGGGTCGAAAGCGCCGGTCTCCTCGCCGAGGGCGCCGCCCGGCCGCCGCCTTGGTGGAGCATCGATCGTTTCCCTGTCGGTTCTGAGGCCGAGCGCGAGCCCCAGTCGGCCCGTCACTTTGTGAACGTCGGTTCCCCCACAGCACCCGCCCACCCAGTCCTCGAGCCGTTCACGGATCTCATCCGGCGGCGTATCCCTGCCGACACCCAGTTCACTCCTGATCATTTCGGCGATCGGCGAGTAGGCCGCGTCTTCCTCGTGTTCGGCGGCGCGGCC
Source organism: Actinomycetota bacterium (assembly GCA_030777105.1). Classification (GTDB taxonomy): domain Bacteria; phylum Actinomycetota; class UBA4738; order UBA4738; family UBA4738; genus JALYGK01. The sequence goes on from JALYGK010000085.1 coordinate 815, forward strand.
GACGAGGACCTTGACCTCACTGTCCAGGCCGGCAAGGAATTCCTCCACGAGCCTCGACTTACCGATGCCGGGTTCTCCGACCACCGTCACCAGGTGAGGCCGCTTCGCCTCCCGAACTCGCTCGAAGGTATTGATGAGGAGGGCGAGCTCATGATGGCGGCCAACCAGCGGAATCGTCCGGCGTGAAGACCGCGTGGACAGGGACTCAACAGGCCACGCCGCCATCTCGTCCGTGAGTCCCCGTGGGCGGACCATTCGTCGCTCTCCGAACCCCACGGCGTCCCGCGTCAGCTGCCACGTGGTTTCTCCGACCAGCACCTCGCCGGGGTCCGCCGCCTGTTGCAACCGGGCCGCCAGATTGACGGCGGCTCCCGTCACCAGGAATTGACCGGCCGGCCCCGACCCCGTCGCCACGGGGCCTGAGTTCACCCCCACCCTGACCCGAAGCGGGAGCTGGAGTCCGAGATCCTCGCCGAGGCGGACGGTGCGATCTCTGATGATCAGGGCGGCTCGGACCGCTCGGAGCGCGTCGTCTTCATGCGCGAGCGGAAGCCCGAACACCGCCATCACGGCGTCCCCAATGAACTTCTCCACGCCGCCCCGAAGCGACTCGACCTCCGTCGACACCATGCTGTAGAAGTGGCCGATCAGCTCCCGAAACCGCTCGGGATCGAGCTGAGACGCGAACTTGGTGGACCCCGCCAGATCGGCGAAGACCACGGTGACGACCTTCCGCTCCTGGGTGGTCGGAACCCCTACCGGAGATCCGCACCTGGGGCAGAAGCGGGCGTCCGGCGGCAGAGGAAAGCCGCAGGTCTCGCAGGTCGCAGGAGCCACGTCCGACAGGATAGGGCGGCGCGCGACGGAGCCTTAACCGGCAGGAGCGGTTCGAGCGGCCGCTTTCCTGAACATTGCGTCGGCGGCGCGTTCGGCAGCATCGAGATCTCCTCTGGCCACCGCGTCGGCGAACTCCTCGTACCCGTGGAGGTACCTGGCCGCCGCCCGCTCCCTCTTGGAGGAGGGAAGGAACGCCGAGGCACAGATCAAGAAGCCCAGGATCCCGAACCCGGTGATCAACACCAGGACCATGCGAGCGGCCAGGATGAAATGGACGTCCATGGCGATCATCGACGTGCGGCCCTCAGTGCGAACCCTTCAGCTCGGTGTCCCTCACGTGTGCCGTACCCGCTGGGGGCCGGGCATATTCGATCAACTGGACGGTATTTCCGTCGGGATCCTCAAACGACGCGAACCGGGCGTACCCTTCGATGTCCCCCTCGTGCCCGAACTGGACCCCCCGCTCCGAAAGGACCGTCCGGGCGCGGTCGAGGTCATCGACCGCAAAGACCGCGGTGGCTCCGCCCGGCGCGGTGGGGTGCCCCTCGACCACACGATGCAGGGCGAACAGGCGACCACCGACATCGAACACCGCCCAGTTATCCCCTTCTTGGCTTCGGAGCGAGAGACCGAGGGTCTCTCGATAGAAGCGAACTGCCCGCTCCATATCGGTAACCCAGTAGTAGACGTGGTCGAGCGTTGTGACTACGGGCCCGTCGCCTGGCACAACGGGAGGAGTCTATCAAGGGTCCATCCGGCGTCCGAGTTGGGTTCTTGGGTCCGAATGTGGGAACGATCCGTGGGATGCTTCCGTCCATGTCCGCGCTCTTCTCGGTGATCGCCCAGCATCTTCCCCCCAGCCCGAGTCCGGGAGCGACGGTTCAACCAAGCGCCGGGCCAGGCAACGAGGCGGTCTGGTACGTGGCCGTGGCGATCGCGGTGTTGGTCGGTGCTGGGCTTCTGCTCCTGCTTCGCGGCCGGAGACGGCGCCGCCCGACGCCCTAGCGATCGTCGGGCGCGATCACGGCGACGGCGTCCCCCGCTTCGACCGTAGCCCCGGGCTGCAGCCGGATCTCTCGAACGACGCCGCGCGTCACCGCGGCCAGCTGGGTCTCCATCTTCATCGCCTCCAGGACGGCGACCGGGTCACCCTGTTCCACACGATCGCCTTCCGCAACGAGCAGCTTCAGGATCGTTCCATGCATCGGGGCGACAACCGCTCCACCTACGGCTCGGCCCGGTCGAGCGGGTTGGTTGGCCCCGCGTTCACTGGTTCGCGTGACATTGGTTCGAGCAGCGCCGATGGCTTCGGCGACGGCGGGGTGCCAGAGACGGCTTTTCGGCTCGGCCGCCTCGCGGGCGGGCGGGGGCGCCACCGCGGGGGTCGTGTCAGTCGCTCGGGATACGCTCGGAGGCATGAGCGAATCGAGGGCGCCGCCCTCGACGGTCCGGGTGGAATAGGAGCCGTCGACGAACTCGTCGAGACCGAGGAGCGCCTGATGGGCAGGGATCGTGGTGGCGATGCCCTCGATCTGGAACTCGCCGAGGGCACGGAGCATCCTGCGCCGGGCCGTTTCGCGGTCCGGCGCCCACACGATCAGCTTCGCGATCAAGCTGTCGTAGGCGGGCGAGACCTCGTCACCCTCGGCGAAACCGGAGTCGACCCTCACGCCCGGTCCGGCCGGCTCTCGGTACCGCGCGATCCGGCCCGGCCGCGGCATGAACTTCCGGCTTGGATCTTCGGCGTTGATCCGGCACTCGATGGCGTGTCCCCTGGGAGCGAACCGCCCGCCGTCGGTGAGATCGGAGACCGTGAAGCCTAAATCCTCCCCCGCGGCGATCCGCAGCTGCGCCGCCACCAGATCGAGCCCGGTGACTTCCTCCGTGATGGTGTGCTCAACCTGGAGCCTGGCGTTGATCTCGAGGAAGTAGAACCTCCCGTCTTCGTCCACCAGAAACTCGACGGTTCCGGCGTTGACGTACCCACACGCGTTGGCCACGGCCACGGCGGCGTCCCCCATGGCGGGAGTGATGTCGCGAAACCTCGGCGGCGGTGTCTCCTCGACCAGCTTCTGATGCCGTCGCTGGAGGGAGCAGTCCCTAGCGCCGAGCCACATCGCCTTGCCGTCCGACGACGCGAGGATCTGAACCTCGATGTGCTTCGGTCGAGGTAGGTACCGCTCCAGGTAGACATCTCCAAAACCGAAGTACGCCTTGGCCTCGCGTGCGGCGGATTCAAGCGCGCCGGCGACTTCGCCCGGGGACGCGGCGACCTTCAGGCCGCGACCACCGCCGCCGCCGGCCGCCTTGATGGCGATCGGGTAGCCGTGCTGCTCGCCGAAGGCCAGAGCGGCTTCAGCGCCCTGCACGGGCTCCAGCGTGCCGGGGACCGGCGCGACCCCCGCCGATTCGGCGAGCCGTCGCGCTTGCAGCTTGTCACCCGACGCCTCGAGCGCTTCGGGAGGTGGTCCGATCCAGACCATGCCTGCATCGGCGACGGCCTTCGCCGCGTCGGCCCGCTCGGAGAGAAAGCCGTACCCGGGATGAAGGGCCTCGGCGCCCGTCGCTCGCGCGGCGCCCACGATGGCGCCCACGTTCAGGTAGGTCTCGACCGGCGAGACACCGGGGAGATGGATCGACTGATCCGCGATGGCGACGTGCTGAGCGGAGGAATCAACGTCGGAGTGGACGGCGACCACTTCAATCCCGAGGTCGTGGCACGTCCGGGCGATCCGAACGGCGATCTCACCGCGGTTCGCGATGACCAGCTTCGAGAACATCAGTCGGCCTTCACCGGCGACTGCATCAACCAGCGTGGACCCGCTTCCAGAACGTCCGAGCGGAGCGGGTGATCGAGCACATCCCGAAGGAACTCGCTCACTTCGAGAATCTCTTCGACGCTGGAGATCCCGGTCTCGATCCCCATGTCGACCAACATGTGCACCAGGTCCTCGGTGGACACGTTGCCGCCCGCGCCCGGCGCGAACGGCGACCCTCCGATCCCACCGACGCTGGAATCGAACTCGTCGCATCCCATCTGGAGCGCGGCAAGGACGTTGGCCATCGCGGTCCCGCGCGTGTCGTGGAAATGAAGATTGAAGGGGACGCGAGGAAGGCGGTCTCGAAGACCCTCCAGGAGCGCCCATACCCGCGTCGGGGTGGCCATGCCGGTCGTGTCACCGAGAGAGAACGCTGTCGCCCCAACGGACAGCAGCTTTTCCGCGAGCCCCAGCACCCTTCCGGGTTCCACATCGCCCTCGTAGGGGTCGCCAAAGGCGGCAGAGATCGAGACCTCCACCGGCACACCGTCCTGACTTGCCCCCGCCACCACGTCGGCGACGTCCCTGATGGATTCGGCGACCGGCTTCCCGACGTTCGCCTGGTTGTAGCCATCCGATGCCGCCAGGAACGCCTGAAGCGATTGAAAACCGCCGGCTTCGAGGGCGGCTTCGGCTCCTCTTCGATTCGGAACCAGCGCGGAGTAGTGGACCTTCGGATTGCGCTCCACGCGGGCCCAAACTTCGCCGGCATTCGCCATCGACGGAACGGCCTTCGGTGAGACGAAGGACACCGCCTCGATCTTCGGGATGCCGGTCCGCGAGAGCATGGAGATGAGGCGAGCGCGGCCGTCGACAGAAATCGGCGGCTCTGACTGGAGTCCGTCCCGCGGCCCGACCTCTCGGATGGTAACGCGAGGCGGAAGGTCCTTCACCGGTCCTGCCAACTTGGCTCTCGCTTCTCGTTGAAGGCAGCGATCCCTTCTCGGCGATCATCCGAAGCAACGGCCCGGCGCCACGCCAGGTCCTCCAGCTCGATTCCGTGCTCCAGGGGAGCTTCGAACCCTCGGTCCACCGCTCGCTTCGCTTCGCGAACCGCAACCGGCGAGGCGCGACAGATCTCCTCGGCGAGCTGCCCTGTCGCCTCAGCCAGCTCCTCGCGCTCGACCACCCGGGAAACGATTCCCATCTGGAACGCCTCGTCCGCCGTGATCCGGCGGCCGGTCAAGACGAGGTCCTTGGCCCGCCCGGCACCCGCCTTTCGCGCCAACTGCTGCGTTCCGCCGCCACCCGGCACGATTCCCACCGTGACCTCGGGAAGCCCGAACATCGCGTCTCGAGACGCCACGACGAAGTCGCAGTTCAGCGCGAGCTCGAACCCTCCGCCCAGGGCATGCC
>JALYGK010000086.1 GCA_030777105.1 Actinomycetota bacterium
GTCTTAGCCAGCCCAAGTTTCACGTTGAGCGCGACCAGCTGCTGCTGCGCGCCGTCGTGGATGTTTCGCTCGATCCTTCGGCGTTCGTCGTCCTGAGCGGCAACAAGCCGCTGGCGAGACGCGCGAAGCTCTTCGATCAGCTTCACGTTGCGGAGCACCAGGCCGGCCTGAGACGCCAGATCGTCGAGGAGTTTTGCGTCGCCTGGCGTGAGGGGCTCGCCTCGTGCCTTGGTGACCGACAAGGCGCCCAAGAGCTCGCCCTGGTGCTGAACGGGGACCGAGCGGTCCGTGTTCTGTATCACGGGTAGCTCTGCAGGGGAGAGCGGAAGGACCTTCGGTGCGTCGTGCTCGTCCTTCGGAAAGGCCGCCGCGCGCCTGAGCTCGGGTCCGACCTTCAGCCACACCTCCGTTCGGGCGGCTCCCGTTCCCTGGGCGAGAATCTCCGCCATTCGGGGAAGCAGGTCCTCGGTGGCAACGGTCGAGGCCATGCGCTCCCCGAAGTCGGAAAGGACCTCGTAGGGAGTGGCTCTCTTTCCGTACACCAGACGGTTCGCGAAGCGCTGCACTCGCTCCCGGACCGGTTGGAATGCCACGGCGACCACGGCGGTGGCGAGGATGGAAAGGCCGAGGTTCGGACGGTCTCCCTGTCCGATCGCGGTTCCGATCCCGACGACGATTCCGACGTACACGACGGTGATAAACCCTGCCAGTGCCCCGTAGACGACCGTCTTGTTGATGACGACATCGATGTCGTACAAGCGGTACTTCAGAACAGCGATCGTCGTAGCGACCGGTATGCCTAGACCGACCGTCAGCGCGAGGAGGCCCAGGATCCAATCAACGAACGGGAGCTCCTTTCCCGCGTCTGTCGATACGAAGATGGCGATCGAGACGAAGTAGAGGACGAACAAGACGAGCGCAACCGCCCCGACGAAGGCGAGCCATCGGATTTGCTCTCGTTGCTCTCCCGCGCTGCGCTTGTAGCGGTACCGCATGGCGACCGCGGCGAAGGCCGACGCAACCAAAGTCACGATCGTCCCGACGGATATGACGACCGGCGAGACGTTTGCCATGGCGCGGATGCCCGTCGGATTCTGAAGCTGTATCCCGATGTCGCGGTAGTTGTTCAGGGTCTCGGGTTTTACGACGAACCCGGCCAATGCCAGGGCTAGCCCTCCGATGATTGCCCACCCAACCCATCGCCACCTCGGAGTCGGAGGCTTTCCATCAGGGAATAGAAGGAACAGAAGCGCGAGCGGGCCGACAGAAGGAATGAGGCCGTACTCGCCGATCAGCGCGGCGATCTCCTTCCCGGGTGCGCCCGGGTTCGCTCCAAACCCGTAAACGGTGTAGGCGATAGCGAACTGGGTCAGGGCGACGCCGAACCCCACGTTGCAGAAAAGCCAGCCGACGGCGTTGCCGTGGCGAACGATGGCGATTCGAGCGCCGAGAGAGACCCAAATCAGGCCGACCACAGCGCCGATCGACCCGATGACACCGACGGGTGCGACGTGTCGAGCAGCAAACAGAAGGGGAAGGGTGGCAAGGGTGAGCACGACGGCGCCGATCCAAATACCCAGCGCGAGCCGCCTCGCCGAGTGGTCGCTCATGCCGCAACCTCATCCGGGATGGGCACTCGGCCGGTGACCGTCGTTCCGGAGCCAGGCTCGGACCGGATCTCGAGCGCTCCCCCAAGCGCCTCGATGCGGTCGGTCATGTTGGTGAGGCCCGATCCGGGCGGCGTCTTGCTTGGGTCGAATCCGGTCCCGTCGTCGCGCACGGCGAACGAGACCTCTCCATTGGTTGTCGACACCTGAACCACGGCCGTGGAGGCACCCGCGTACTTGGCGACGTTCTGGAGGGCCTCGAGCACGCAGAAGTACACCGTGGCCTCGGCGTCCCGGGCGAGGCGCCCAACGCCGTTCGCCTCGACGCGGACCGGTAGCGGAGCCTTCCTCGCCTGGGCTTCCAGAGCAGCGACGAGGCCCTTGTCCGCGAGCAGCGGCGGGTAGATCCCGCGGGCGAGGTCTCGCAAGTTCTCCAGCGCTTCCTGCGTCTCGATCTGGAGTTGCTCAATCATCTGTTGCGCTTTCTCGGCATCCTTTGAGACGAGTGTTCGTGCCAGACCGAGCTTCACGTTGAGGGCTACGAGCTGCTGCTGTGCGCCGTCGTGGATGTTGCGCTCGATCCGCCGGCGCTCCTCGTCTTGTGCGCTCACGATTCGTTGCCGGGAAGCTCGGAGCTCTTCGATGAGCTTGACGTTGCGAAGGACCAGGCCTGCTTGCGACGCGAGGTCGTTCATCAGCTTCTCTTCGGCGGGCGTAACCGGCTCCCCCGGTCCCTTGGCGATCGCGAGAGCGCCAAGAAGCTCGCCTTGATGCCGAACCGGAACGCTTCGATGAGCGCTTGGGATCTCCGGAACCTCATCTCCGTACAGACCGAGTACAGCAGTCTCGGTTCCGTCCTCCGGCGGCGACGAGACTACCCGGCGTAGCTCCGCTCCAACGGTCAACCACACCTCGGCCCGTGCCGCGCCGGTTCCTTCTTGGAGGATCGCCGCCATCCGCGGCAGGAGGTCGTCTGTGGCGTAGGTCGAGCTCATGCGCTCCGCGAAGTGCGAGAGGACCTCGTACGGCGTCGCACGCTTCCCGTACACGAGCCGGTTCGCCACATGTTGGACCCGTTCGCGAATCGGCTGAAAGGCCACAGCCACGACCGCCGTCGCCAGGATGGAGAGAGCAAGATTCGGCTCGTCGCCCCGGCCAAGCAACGTGCCGATCCCGACGACCACGCCGACGTATACAGCGGTGATAAACGCCGCAAGTGAACCGTAGACGACCGTCTTGTTGACAACGACATCGATGTCGTAGAGGCGGTACCGCAGCACGGCGATGGCGACGCCAATGGGAAGCATCACCAAGGAGATCCCAAGGACGACGAACGACGCGACCTTCACTGGGCCAGAGGGGGCGTCCCACGTGAACATGATGAGTATCCAGCCCACGAGGAGGAGCGATCCGGCGAACGCGAGCCACTTCAGCTGCTCTCGCTGCTCGCCGGTAGACCGACGGAAGCGGACGACGACGGATACTGCGGCGACAAGGATCGACGCGGCAAGCAGCAGCCACGCGGTACCCAGCTCTCCGTCTTCCAGTCCGTGGCCACGCAGGGCCTCGACGCCGAGGGGGTTCGTGAGGTCGGGCGCCTCCGCAAGGTCGCCCGGCTCCAGAAGGATTCCGAGCGAGAGGAGCGCGGCGGCCGTAACGGTGAGCCAGACCCCAAAACGCCACCGGTTGCTGAGGACTCGACCGTCGGGGAATAGCTGAAGGATGAGAATCAGCGAGCCGAGGCCAATCGGCCATACCGCTTCAGAGAACACGGCCGTCCATCGGCGGCCCGGAAGAAACGGCCTCGCCTCCGTGTACATGGCCAAGCTGAGGCCGATCGAGGCGGCGGCGCCGACAACGACGAGCAGCCGGCCGATGACGTTGCCCGGCCGGCGGCTGAGGATCAGCGCCCCTGCCGCCGAGTACGTGATCATTCCGAGCGGAAAGGCGACCTCGACGTCAGGGAGCCGCCCGTTCACCGCAAGATCGAAGGAGATCCGCGCGACGACCAATACAGGAGCGACGAGCGCGATCGCCAGCCAGACTATGCGCGGCGTTGTCTTATTACTCATTCGAGCGGCGTTGTACACGTGGTGATTTTCCTGAGAAATCGGTCGTGAATACAGGGGTGCGAGGCCGAAATCCAGCAGCGGAAGGCTGCCTCGCCGCTGGTAGTGCTGGCATCACGTCCGGAGTTCGGACCGTACCGTTGCGGAATCGAATCGCCTCGGCCTAGGCTGCGGCCATGGCGAGGGCATCGCGCAAACCGAGCGGGCGGATTCGCCGGAGCCCGGCCTACCGTGTCGTCGAGAGATCTGTGCTCTCGATCGGCATGGGGGTCGTCGCCTTCTTCATCGAACGACGACTGATCAAGGCCATCCGGAGCGGCGGGGTCAAGCCTGCGCCGAGGACGCTTGCCGAGCGGGAGGATTATGACCCGGCGGGCCCCAGCGGGTCTCACGAGGGGACCCTTTCTTCCAGCTATCCCCCTTCGGCCGGCTAGGGGCTAGCCCCTGCGACGCAGGAGATCGACCACCAGGCTCAGCGTCAGCGCTCCCCCCACGCCGCCCAGCGTCGCAGGCACCCACGGTTCCACGTTGACCGAAGCCGCTGTGATCGCGGTGCCGATCATGGCCCCGCCAGCGGTGAGGGCCAGCGACAGCCGTCGGCTTCCTCGCCGGATGCTCGCCTCGACCGGCTCCATCCCTCTGAACATGACCTGGAGCTTCGGACCCGGTCTCGCGCCGGCAAGTCGCTCGATCGCCTCCACCAGGCGAAGCAAACGGACCCGGACTTTCTGCGCTTCGTAGAACATTGTCTTGGGATCCATTCGGTTCCGCACCTTCTCCAGGAGACCCCGCTGGAGGAAACGGCCGGCGACCGTGAACGGGTCGAGGTCCGGGTCCAGCTCGGCCGTCGCCAGCTGCATCTGCGATAGGGCCTTCCCGGTCAATGCGAGCGAGGCCGGGAGCGCGACCTCGTGACGGATCGAGATCTCAGTGATCTCCTGAAGGATCGGCCCGAGCTGGATCTCCCTGAGCGGCATGTGGCGGTACCTCGCCATGAGCGTCCCGAGCTCGTCCTGCCAAACGGCGAGGTCGATGTCGGCTCGCTGATCCTCTCCGGCGATCATCAGCACCACGTCTGACAGGAATGGGACGTCTTCCTGCCAGAAGGACATCAGGAGGAGGACGAGGAGCTCGCGGACGTCCGAGCTCAGCTCGCCGACCATTCCGAAGTCGAGGAAATAGATCTTGTCGTTCCACCACATGAGGTTCCCCGGATGCGGATCCGCGTGGAAGAACCCGTCGGTGAGGATCTGCCGGTAGTAGGACTCGAGAAGCTGGCGCGCCGCTTCCTTGCGCGCCTCCCCCAGCGGCGCATCGCGAATGGGAACCCCCTGGATCTCCTCGAGGACCAGCAGGCGGGCTGTGGAGAAGTCGGAGAACACCCGGGGGACGTCGAGCCGCGGATACGGCGCCAGGACCTGGCGCATCTTCTCGATGTTGTCTGCTTCCTGCCGAAAGTCGAGTTCCCGCTGAAGCGACCCTGATAGGTGCTCGAAGATCGCTCCCATGTCGACCACGCTTCGAAACGCCTGCCGCTCTGCTGTTTTCTCCGCAAACATCTTGAGCAGCCCGAGGTCCCGGAGGATGTCCTGCCGTGCGTTCGGCCGCTGGACCTTCACCACGGCGCGCTGGCCGTCGGCCATGGTGGCTCGGTGCACCTGCGCGATGGTCCCAGCGGCCATGGGGCGGGCCACGATGCTTTCGAACACGTCCTCCCACGGCACGCCGAGCTCCTGTTCCATGACCCGCACGACCTGATCCTCGGTCATCGGAGGGACCTGATCCTGAAGCGTCGAGAGTTCCTCGACGAACTCCGGCGGGAGTAGGTCCGGCCGGGTCGACAGGAGCTGGCCGAGCTTCGCGAAGGTAGGCCCGAGCTCCTCCAGCGCCGCGCGGAAGCGACGGGCTCGCGTCCTTGTCGTTTCCTGGTCCCCTGGCTTCCCGCGGGTGAAGACCTCTCGTACCC
>JALYGK010000087.1 GCA_030777105.1 Actinomycetota bacterium
ATGTAGGACCGGCCTGCCTTGCTCCGATCCTCGGGGTTCTTGGCCAACCGGGCCCAGGCCTCCGGCGTGTAGCTAAAGCGGCTGAGATACATGGGCATAGCCCACCTCCATGTTGACGTGGCAGCACACATTAGCGAACGCCTTCAACTGAAACAGGGCGTTTAGAACTCCACCACGTCCAGCGATTATCCGCCGTATCAATGACGTACCAAGCCTTCATCGGTGTCGTTGGGCGATGCTATTCTGCCGTTCACTCTCCCTCAGCAGAGCTCGAGGAGGGGGAAATGGATATCGCGAGCACACTGATCAACGTCTTCGTCGTCGTGGCATTGGGAACGTTCCTTACGTACATGACTCGAGAGCGCCACCGCGAGCTCAAGGAACACATCGCGCGGCTTGAAGCCCGAATGGACGCCGGATTCAACGCAGTCCGCTCCGATCTCACAGCAGTCGCTTTGGCGGTGGGCGCTGAAGCACCGAGGCCCTCCCAGCACTCTGGAAACGGGTAACCCAGCTTCTCGGCTGGACCCCATTCATTCGGAACCGCCCGGCCTGCTGGCCGACGGTCAGTCAGTCGGGATTTGCACTCGCAATAGCGCTGTTATACAAATCATGACGCTGTTATGAGAAGTGGTTCGCCACGCGCGCGCGGCGGCTGACACGGAGCCGGGCGCCTGAGATAGCGGGAGGTCACTCAATGGCTCAGGAGACCCAAGTCCCGGAGCAGCTCGTACCTTCGACACTCGAGCAGTTCCTCACAATCATGCCGCCCGGGGAAAGTCCAGAGGCGGATCAGGCCATCATCAGCCTGATCACCGACCCCGACGCGCGGGCGAACCCATATCCCGTCTACGCGCGACTCCGCGAGATCGCACCCGTCTACCAGAACGCGTTCTTCTGGTTCGTCACCTCGTACGACGCCTGCGACAAGGCAGTCCACCACCCGGCGCTGGTCCGGCGGCACGGTGAGGCTTGGGAGATCAGGGCGCAGGTCCAGGGCAGCGCGGGCCGGCGGTGGTTCGAGGCACAGGAGCAGTCGATGCTGTGGCTCGACCCGCCCGACCACGGCCGCATCCGCGGGCTCGTCAGCAAGGCCTTCACTCCCCGCTACATCGAGCGGCTTCGTCCCCGGGTCGAGGCGCTGGTGAACGAGTCCCTCGACCGCGTGGCCGAAATGGGGAAGGCGGACCTCATTGCCGACTTCGCCTTCCAGCTTCCGCTTCAGGTCATCTGCGAGATGCTTGGGATCCCGACAGAGGACCGTGAATCCTTCCGCAAGTGGACCGTGGCGATCGCGGCGGTTTTTGAGCCGTTCCCCTCCGCACCCGTGCAGGACAGAGCCGATGAGGCGACCGACGCGTTCGAGGCCTACTTCAACGAGCTCATCCCGAAGCGGCGCGAGAACCCCGGCGAAGACCTCCTTTCACGAATGATCCAGGCCGAAGACGAAGGAAACCGGCTCACCCACGAGGAACTGATCGCTTCGGCGACGCTGCTGCTCGGCGCTGGATTCGAGACGACCACGAACCTGATCGGCAACGGGACCTACGCGCTGCTCAAGAACCGCGACCAGTGGGAGCTGCTCGTCGACGAGCCGGGACTGGCGAAGGGCGCCGTCGAGGAACTCCTTCGGTACGACAGCCCAGTCCAGATCGCCACGCCGCGGGTGGCGAAGCAGCCCATCGAGATCGACGGCAAGACGATCGGCGAAGCCGAGACGGTACTCGCCGTGACCGGAGCGGGGAACCGCGACCCGGCGCAATACGAGGACCCCGACCGCCTGGACATTCGCCGCCAAAACATCGACCCGCTCAGCTTCGGCGGCGGTCCGCACTTCTGCCTGGGCGCTGCGTTGGCGAGGCTGGAAGGCGCGATCGCGTTCGAGGCGATGGCTCGGAAGATCCCGAACCTCGAGCTCGCCGCCGAGCCGACCTACCGGCCGACGCTCAACATCAGGGGGCTGAACGCCCTTGAAGTCACCGTCTGAAGCAGGCACACGTCGGCGAACGGGACCGGCGTACGAAGGCCGGAAGTACATACCGGAACGGCGGTTCAACCCGTTCATCCAGAACCTGAAGGGCGCCCGAATCCTGAGCGCGCTGCAGATGCCCTGGTACACGGTAATGCCGCCGAGCGGAACCGGCGTGCTGACCACGAAGGGCGCGAAATCAGGGAAGCTCCGCCGTAAGTGCGTTCGGGTCATCGTCAAGGGCAACCGCGCGCACCTTGTGGCGATCGGCGGTGAGAACGTCGCATGGCTCAAGAACATCCGCGTCAACCCGAAGGTTCGACTGCGGATCCGTGGAGGGACGTTTTCAGGCGTGGCGCGCGAGGTCCGAGACGAAGCCGAACGACAGGAAGCGAGAGAGGCCTTCGTTGGAACGGTGATGCGATGGGATTACGCCGAGTGCAACTTTCACCGACCCGGCCGCCCGACGCGCGAGAAGATCCAAGAGCTTCACGGAACCTGGTTCGACCACGGCGTCCCGGTCATCGTCGACCTGCACTACTAGGCGCGAATCTTCGGTTCCTGAATAAAACAGGGGCGCCGCGATGGGCGCCCCTGTTCTACTTCGGTGATTCGTTCCTTATGCCTCTTCGCAATTCAGCTGGACGGACCCGTCCTCGGGGACCGACTCGGCGGTGCACGTGAAGAGCAGCTCGCCGCCCTGCGAGATGGTTACCACGACGTTCGAGAACGTCACCGAGACCACCCGTGTGCTCCAGTTCGGATTCGGGCATCCCGCTTCTTTAGCTGTGGGAGCTTCGACCGGATCGGTGGTCGTGGTGAACCTCGCCCGGCCGTTCTTGATTGCACTCCCCTGAATGACCGTCTCCCCGGAAGCCGTCCTCAGGACCTTGTTCTGCCCTGGGGCTTCGTTCCCTCCTTTGTTGACACACGTAACGGCGACCAGCGCGTCGGCGGTGACCTCGATCACCAGGTCCTCATTCCCCAACCCTGCGAGCTCGCCTGTGCATTGCAGCTGCGTCCCGGTATCCGTACAGACGGGCACGCCGCGCTTCGTGAAGTGCTCACCCTGAGCGGTTGCCGTGGGCGCCGCGAACAATGCGGAGCCGAGCGCCAAGACCGCCACGATCAGGATGCGTCTGCTGAGTTGGTTCATGTCTCCTCCTACCTGTTCCTACAGAGTTGCGGGCAATATGAAGCGCGTATCACCCCCTTCTGGGCGAATGTGGAAGACGGGACTATATCTTTCGTCGGCAGTAGGTTGAAGAACCTACGAACACAAATAGACCAAAGACCTAGGCGGTGCAAACACCGGGATCTCGTGCAGGAATCAGCGCGGCCTCCACGCGTAGAGGCCGGCTCTCACACACGAAGGACGAATGCCTCCACGGGCGCCGCTTTCCCCTTTAGCTCCAACCGGCGGCGCTCCGCGTGAGGGTACGCGCCTGCGACCGATTGATAGGTCTCTCCGCAAAGGAAGATCTCGCCTCCGGAGGCCACCGATTGAAGGCGTGCCGCGGTGTTGGTGACGTCGCCGAGGGCCGTGAAGTCCTTGAATCCTCCCCCTCCGACGTTCCCCACGAACTCTTCGCCCGTGCAGATCCCGACCCCTACATCGATCCAGTTTCCTTCGGCAGAGCCGTAGCCCACCCCCTCCAGCAACGACCGGCCACCCTCCACCGCCTTTCTCGCGTAATCACGCCCGGCGAACCCGGGGACGAACAGCGCCATGACTTCGTCGCCGGCGATCTGTCCAAGCAGCCCCTCGTTCCGGAGCAGCGCCTTCGACGCCGCTTCGTAGAACCGGTTGAGAAGGACGGTTACTTCCACGCTCGACATCCGCTCCGCGAGCGAGGTGTATCCGCGGATGTCGGCGAACAGAACGCCGATAGGGGCCACCGCGCCGCCTTCCGGCGCGCGCTCCATGCACCGGGCGCAGACGTTGGGGTTCTTGCGTGAGGGCGTGTAGCCGACCCACCGGAATGCGCCGGCGTACGGACCCCGAAACGGCGCGTTGCAGAACTTGCACCGCCAGGGAGCGGGGATGAGGCCGTAGAGCCGACGTCCCAGCCGAGGGCCGAGAGCGAGAGGGCTCTCCCCACGGAGGATCCGCTGCCAGCGTTCCCCCATGGGCGCGGGCGCGTCTGGCTCAGCCGTCGAATGGTCCTTTGACAAGTTGCTTACTCCGATCAAAAACTAACTCCGACATGGGCCGGCTGCTCGGCGGTGCCGCGGCAATCTTCGCCTGGCTCGCTTGGCTGGCCATCTCACCCGCGCTTTCGTTTCCGACGCTCGACCCTGGCGGAATGCTGAACCGGGTCTTCGCGCCCAAACAAGATCCGGGGTTCTGGATCGGCCAGCTCCTCATGCTCGCCGGACTCATGGCGGTGGCTGCCGCCTACTTCGTTGCGGCAGCTAGGGTGAGGCTCCTGCGGGAACGCGCCGCAGCGGGGTTGGCTTACGGCTTCGGCCTTTGGCTGATCGTCGGTGCGGTGGTCATGCCGATCATCGGGCTGATTTCCCCGGGAGAGGAGCTTCCGCCCACTCCCCCAGGGACACCACCGCCCGAGCCGGACTTCATGCAGGCGACCGTCATGATGCACCACCTCGGAGTGCTCGCCCCCGTCGGAGCGCTCATTGCATGGTTGCTGCTCGGAGCTGTGCTGGGTGCCACCTCTGCGCTCGACACGGAGGCGCCATCGGCAACGAGTGGGCGGAATAGAAGGGCGGCCGGAATGTCGCTTTTCATCGTCTCCGCCGCTGTGGTGAGTATGGTCGACTTCTCCGGAATTGCTCGCGAGGCCACCCTCACTCAAACCATCCAGGAGACCCGGACGACCATTCTCGCTCGCGCATCCGTCGAAGAGTTACCCCCCGCCCCGCGCTTCGTCAGTGTCCTCAAGTTCCCCCAGCCGCCGGGTTCAACCGTCGGTCCGCATGACCATGTCGCCGGTGTGGCGTACGCGCTCCGAGGGGCGACGACGATTGAGTTCGAACGAGCCAACGCTCGGGAAATCGAGCGAGGAGAAGCGATATTCATCGAACCGGGCGTTGTGCATGACCACGAGAGCCGTAGCGGACGGGCCGCTGCCAGGACGGTCGCGCTTGGGCTCGTCGTGCTTGTTCTCGGTCTGTTCACCACCGCCGTCGCACGTCCTCGGTGGCGGCGTCCGGCGTTCTTCGTGCTCACCGCCGCAATGATCGTGGTGGGCGCCCTTGCTATTCGGAACCCCTGGACCAATGAGTACTTCTTCATCGCGGTGAGACCCGACGATCACCGTGGCGGCACCATGACCGTCCCGAACGGAACCCACCATTTCGAGTCCCCCCGCGTCGCGGACGTGCCGCTTGGCCCCTACGTGGAGACGCTCCGGGAGGTCGCGGTTGGCACGGGACGGCGAACCGGCCGCTTCAGCGTTTCAGGTCCCAACATGCTGCTGGTCCTCGACGGGCGAGCCGAGGTACGACTCGGAAACGCGCCGCCCGTCGAACTTGATGCCCATGAAGCTACCTTGGTCCAGTCCGGGGAGGCGGTGGAGATCGTCAATCCGGGCGAGGGCGAGCTTCGACTTCTCAGTTTCACGGTCACCTCAACAGCCGAACCGCTCCCTGTGGAGTCCTAAGCCGGGGCCTGCACTCGGTGCCGTCCGGCGGCGAAGATCACCACGGGGATCATCGCGACGGCGGTGCCCACGATGGCCAGAGCGCCCATCCCGAAGACACCGATCACCACACCGGCCAACAGCGAGGCCACCACGGAGCTCCCCACGGCGACGAAGTCGGCGAATCCGAGGAGACCCGCTCGCTCGGCCGGAGCGGTCGCGTCGGCCATCATCGCGGTTGCCGCGACGAACCCCACGCTCCACCCCAGGCCCACCGCGAGCATCGCCGGCGCGATCCAGCGAATTTCGGCTTCGGCGAGCAGCGCAACGGCGCCGGCCGACAGGATCAGGAACCCGATGATGATCGCCCGCTCACGCCCAATTCGATCGACCAGCCGGCCGACCACCAGGACGAGCGCGAACATCCCGAGGAAGTGCGCGCTCATCGTGACGGCCACCTCGGGCCACCCATGGCCATGGTCGCGGAGATGGAGCGCTACGGTGCTCATGATCCCCGTCATCACGGCCTGAGAGATGAGCGCGGCGACCACCGCCGCTCGCACCAGCGGCACTCGAAGCACTTCCCTGATGGGCCGGGCCGGCGCCGCGGTCGCCGGGGCGCCCGATCCGATCTGCTCCCGGATCCGCCGCGCCACCTCCATCGGATCCACGCGGATGACAAAGGTCAGCGCCCCGCCGGCCAGCATGATCGCGCCGGCCGCCAGGAACGGAGGCGCCAGAACGTCGAGGTCGGCCCCCGTCCGCGCGAGCAGCGGCGTGAACGCCACCGGACCAAGGATCGCGCCGAACGCCGCCCCGATGAGGACGAAGCTGATCCCGCGGGCCCGCCGCTCGGGCGGGTACATGTCGCCGGCTCCCGCTCGAGCGAGATTGACGGCTCCTCCTCCGCCGCCCACGACCGCCAGCCCCAGGAGGTACAGCGGAAGGGATCGTCCCCCGATCGCGAAGAACAAGAGCAGGCAGCCAACCGCTCCGGCAATAAACCCCAGACGAAGCCCGGCCGCTCTGCCTCGTGCATCCATGTACCGCCCCACCAGGAGGGTGGCCACCGCCCAGAAAGTCAACGCAATGGCCGGACCGAAGCCGGCCATTGAAGGACGTCCCGTGAGATCGGAAAGGATCGGAGCCGCAACGGTCGCCCACAGCTGAACGACGGCCCAGCTGAGCGCCATGCAACCAGCGAGAACAGTGGTGTTTCGGCGGATCGTTCGATCCACTAGATCAATGCCTGCTGGTTCGGATTCCTTCTTCGCCGACTGCTTGAAGCGCCCAGCGATTGATCTTCAGCAGGATGCTCCACCAGCGCGATCACGCGGGCCTGCATGAATCGTCCGGTTCGAACCACCTGGCCCGTGCGGGTGACCTCGTTCACCTCGACCACGCCGCGCGCGGTGCTGACCTCCAGACGGCGACCGGCCTTGGTCGCCTCGATCACGTAGGTCTGCACGCCGTTTCCGGTGTCGACCACAATCTCGACGCGGTCGCCCCTCATGGAGAAATGGTACTGCCGCAGGGAGACGCGATTTCGGCTAGTAGCCCCCGGCGTAGAGGAGGTAGCCGTAGTACCGGGTGACCCCGTTGCTCGTGATGGGGCTGTTCGGGTCGCCCTGGAATCCGTAGTACGGCGCGGACGAAGCGTTCGAGTACGCCGCGGCGTCGGTGCGAACCTTCGCCATGAGTGTCGACGGGCTCGAACCCGCCGTGCACTTGCCGCTGTGGAGGCACAGCGCGATCGTCCCGGCGACGTGCGGACTTGCCATGCTCGTTCCGGAGATCGTGTTGTAGCCGCCGCCCTTCCACGTCGAACGGATGCACACACCCGGCGCCGCGATCGTGTGCGACTCGTCCGGACCGCCGGCGGTGGCGTAGTTGCTGAAGTCCGCGGGCGTCTCGTCGACGTCGCTTCGGCACGTGGCGGGCGCGCCACCGCCAGGCTTCCCGTTGAAGTCCGCCACCGCGGTGACCGAGAGAACCTCGTTGTACGAAGCCGGCACGAAACCGGCAAGGTTGGCTCCGCTGTTCCCGGCCGCCGCGACGTACGTGGTTCCGAGCGCTACGGACCTGCAGATCGCCCGATGCAGAGCGTCGTTGTTGGTGTTTCCGCAGTTGCCGTCATCAGAACCAGAGCCGCCGAGGCTCATGTTCGCCACCGGGATGAAGGGGTGGGCATTCGTGTTGGTCACCCAGTCGATTCCACAAATCACCGTGGACCAGGATCCCGAGCCCGAGTTGTTCAGGACGCGCACCGAATAGATCGGGGCGCCCGGGGCGACGCCGACCACACCGGCGCCGTCGTCCTTGGCCCCGATGCTCCCGGCCACATGGGTTCCGTGCCCGTTCCCATCGTTGTAGCTCTTGCCCGTGCTGCAGTTCTTCCCACCGGCGATGTACAGGTCCGAATGGGGACCAGACCCCGTGTCGATGACCGCGACTCTCACCGAGGTAGAACCGCTGGCGTTTCCGGCCAGCGTCGAGCTCTTGTCAGCTTCGATGCGGTCCACGCCCGTTGGGACGGTCTGCGCCAGCGCCTGGACCGGCCGGTCCTCGGAGATGAACGCAACGCGGGAGTCGCGCCGAAGCGCCGCAACGCGGTCGTTCGGGATGACGGCGGAGTAGCCCTTCAGGGCATGGCGGTACACGTGACCGACGCCGGCGTTGAACTTGCGAGCGTGCTCGTCCGCAACGCCGCGCGGGTCACCGGCGGAGTCCTTGAGCACGACGATGTACCGGCCGTTGCTGGAGGGTTTCGCTTGGGCGCCGGCGAGCCCCGTCAGGCCAACGGACGCCGTGACGACCGCGATGAGAAGAAGTCGAAGAATCGAAGGCGGGCGCATATCAGCGGTGTCATCGTACCTCAGCGCCCGAAGGCGGCGGAATCGCATACGAACCCCTTTCGAAGGTGCCGAGTGGCTTCGAAACGGTACGCCGCGAACTCCTGGAGGGTCAAGGAAATAAGAAAGGAGGGCCGGGTGGTCCGGCCCTCCTCCTTAGTGACTACGTGCGGGAGATCCCTAGCCCAGCGGGCAGATGATCTCCACCTCTTCCAGGGCGCCACTCTCGTCGTCGAACTCCAGCTCCGAGACCTGGACACCGGGCTGAAGGTCCGCGACGGATGGCTCGTCGTCCTCGCCGCAGTCGCCTGAACCGTGGCCGCTCGATTCGAAGCCGAGCTCCGTCTCCTCGTTGACGACTCCCGAGAACTGGTTGCCGGCCACCGACTGGACGGTCAGCAATCCCGACGTGGAGTCGAAGGAGACGATCTCTCCGAAGACGTCGGCGTCGTCTTCATCGTCGTCCAGCTCATCCTCGTCGTCGTCCGCCTCGTCCTCGCCGTCGTCGATGCCATCCTCGTCGGCGTCGTCGTCGCCGTCCTCCAGGCCGTCGTCGTCAGAGTCCTCGTCGGTCGGGTCCTGGTCGAAGTCGTCCTCGTCGTCGTTGTCCAGCCCGTCCTCGTCCTCGTCCTCGAGGCCGTCTTCGATGCCGTCGTCGTCGGAGTCGAGGTCGTCGGGATCGAGCTCGTCGTCGTTGTCGACGTCATCGGAGTCATCGTCGTCGACCTCGTCGGCCAAGCCGTCCTCGTCTTCGTCCCCGTCCTCGTCGACGGAACCGAGCTCGAACTCATCCTCAAGTCCGTCGCCGTCCTGGTCCTCGTCGCCGTCCTCAACGCCGTCATTGTCGCTGTCGTCATCGAGCGGGTTCGTTCCCTCACCGAACTCGTCCTCTGAGGCGAGGCCGTCTTCGTCGAGGTCTTCGTCGCCGTCCTCGATGCCGTCGTCGTCGCTATCAGCATCGAAGGGGTCAGAGTCGGCACCCGCCCCCACACCGGCGAGCCGAACATCCAGCTTGAACTCCTGACCGTTGAGGAGACCGTCACGGTCGGGGTCGCGCCGACCGTCCTTTGTGCCAACCTTCAGGCCAACGGCGCGCTCCCAGCGGTCGCGCATTCCGTCGCGGTCCTTGTCGGATACCGCCGCCCACGCGCTCCTCGCCGGCCCGAGGCCCAATACGAGCCCCAAGATCCCAACCAAAACGATGAACTTGCGCATGCCGAACTCCTTTCGGTACGAACCCATACGTGTGAAGGAGAAGTTGCGAGCTGGGCGGTGGCTCTTCGCCGCCTTCATAGTGAGGTATCGGAATTTCGGGCCGATTTCCTGACTTCTCTTTAGTAAATGATTCGCTAAGAGGAGCCCATGGAGCCGCGATCGACGTTCGAGAAAGCGCAACGGAAGAAGCGGCGGCGGCGTCTGGGCGAGTTCGTTAAGCAAGAAGACACGCAGGAGCTCTTGCCGCTCGGCGAGGTCACGTCGCGACTACGCCTCTTTCAGCAGTCGTATGTGGGCATCAAGGACATCCCCATCGACAACATCGTGGGGACCGTCGACCGCGGACGCGACTTCGACCGTGAGCTGCTCCCCCGGCGGCCGGAGCTCGCCGACCGGTGGAAGCGAGTGGAGCAGGCGTTCCCGCAGGGCGGGTTCCCACCGATCATCGTCTATCAAGTGGACGACTCGTACTTCGTGGTCGATGGGCACCACCGCGTCGCCATCGCCAAGCAGCGGGGCGCCACGCACATCGAAGCCGAAGTCACCCGGATCAGGACGCGGTTCCCACTCCCGGCCGATGCGGACCTCGGCCGCCTCATCGCCCTGGAGCAAGAGCGGGCCTTCATGGAGGAGAGCGCGCTTGACCGCGCGCGCCCGGACGCTCGAATCGACCTGACCAGGCCGTATGGGTACCAACAGCTCCTCGAGCACGTGAGGGTGCACGGGTACAACCTGATGCAAGAACGAGGCGAGTTACTCAGCCCGGAAGAAGTCGCCGCGGATTGGTATGACCGCGTCTATGTCCCCACGGTCGCCGCCATCCAATCGGAGTCGCTGCCCGATCTCGTCCCCCGCGCGAAGACGGGCGACCTCTACTTGTGGGTCCACGAGCGGCGACGGGAGATGGCACCCGAACGGGGTGGTCTCTCCATCGAGGAGGCGGTCCGCGAGGGGAAGCGCGCGCTTCAGGGA
>JALYGK010000088.1 GCA_030777105.1 Actinomycetota bacterium
AACGCCGCGACGAGCAGCGCCAGCAAGACGATGTCTCCGACCAGGTAGCGCGTCGTCTCGAGCCCCTTCGGAACGTCTCCGGAGAACGAGTCCCACACCGCTCGCAGGTGCCCCGCCGGAACCCCCGGAAGCGCGCCCGCCGCAGGGTCTCCTACTTCAAGATCCAGGACCTTGTTTTGTTCCGTGCCGAACGGCATGGTCATGACGTGGACCGGCGCTCCTCTCGCGACCACCTGACCGTCGACTGTGAGGTCGCCAAGGCCGAAGGCGGCAAGCTCGGAGTGAACCGGCCGGATCTGGTCCGTCCCGATGCCGCTCTTGCCGTGGTGCCACACGTCGAAACCGACCCCCCACCAGGTGGTAAACCTGCCAAGCGGATCGGAGACCATGGGCTTCGCCACGACCACCTCGTATGTGTGACCGCCCGCTCGCAAGCTCGCCTCGATGACGAGCCGGTCGTGCGGTTCGAGAGGCGAAACCCGGTCGCCCATGTCGGTGGCCGTGATCTCGATTGTTCCAGTGCCAGGCGGCGAGAACTGGCCGCTGTAGAAAGGCCCGGTCTCCACCCGAGCGGTTCCTGACGCGGTGAAGCGGGCGGTCAGGCCTCGGTTCTCCGGCGAGACGGTCAATCCGGTGGTGAACAGCAGTGCGGCGATGGCCGCGGCAGCCACGGCTGCGCGCCGGCCTCGGCCTGCTCCGGCGAGACCTCGCGAAGCGAGCACAAGGACGCCCACCATCACGACGATGTAGATGGGAAGACTGATTCCCCACAGCTCCTTGTAATCGAGCCATCTCACGAAGGCTGGCGGTGCGTCGGTGCTGAAGATTCGAAGTGGCAGGTCGGGCAACCCGGACGGCCCCACGAACTGTCCATACGTCGCCCAGATGAAGGCGAGCGTCACGCCACCCGCGACGGCGCTGATTCGATCTCGCCCGGCCGCCGCCCACCACAGCAGCAGGAACGGCACGGTGATGAGCAGCCGCACCAGAAACCACGTCACTCCGGGAAACTCGCCCAAGGCCAGGCTGGCAAGGAGGCCGGCCAACACCACGATCGCAACGGAGGCGATGAGCGCGGCCACCCCGCTCCGCGCCGAGTCTTCGGCCTCGGCGGCGGCGCGATCACGCCGGCGCCAGAGCCATAGCGCGGACAGGTATCCGAGGTAGATGACGGCGAAGTGAATGGGAAGACCGGTGATCCAGGTGTGCTCGAGATCGAGCCAATTGGGGCTCGACGGCAGCCCGATCGGTGAGAATGACCAGTAGTAGACCGTCAGCACGACCGTGTGGACCGCGGTGATGATGGCGCCTCTGCCTTCCCCGATGCCGAACCAGGCGGTTCCCAGCCCAAAGATCGTGGCGATCAGGAACGTCTTGGTGACCCAGTAGCTCCAGTACGGATCGTTCTCCCACGTCAGGCCGTGACCCACGGCTGCGTCCCAAAAGATCGCGAGCAGAGCGACGGCAGCCGTGAACTTCGCCACGTCTCTGACGGGGAGGCGGGAGCCAGCCCCGTCCCGCATCTGCACGGCGGTCATGGATTCCTCCTTTCATCGGCTTGGCCGTGCCAAGCCGAGCAGCGGACAGCTAGAGACCCATCTCTAACACGAGCGAATCCTACTCTTAGACGGCTGGACGGCGCAAATCTAACGATAGCCGTTCGCTGCTTTAGAATTCGCATCATGGCTGGCTCCTTCGAACAGCAGGTCTCGAGCATCGCGACGCTCGCCGATCCGGTGCGCAACTCGATCTACCGGTTCATCGTTGCTCGAGGGAACGACGTGAGTCGCGACCAGGTCGCAACAGCGCTGAAGATCCCGAGAAGCCAGGCCACCTTCCATCTCGAGAAGCTCGCCGAACAAGGACTGGTCGAGACGACCTACCGCCGGCTTTCCGAACGCCGCGGTCCCGGAGCCGGGCGGACGTCCAAGCTCTATCGGCGGGCGCGGCGTCAGTTCGAAGTAACCCTGCCTCCGCGTGAATACGAGCTGGCCGCTCGGGCTCTCGCCCAGGCGATGGAGGGAGGGCGAAGATCCTCCGTTACGAAAGGGCTTGCGGACGTCGCCCGGAGAATCGGTGCACAGTGGGCAGCCGAGCGGTCTTCGAAATCGCCGCTCAAGAGCCTTGAATCAATCCTGGCCCGGCACGGATATGAGCCCCATTGGGCAGGATCAGATTCGATCCGACTGAGGAATTGCCCCTTCGAAGCACTCGTACCCGAACACGAAGAGGCAATTTGCCAGGTGTTCAACCTTGCCCTCATCAAGGGCTTGATCGAGGGACTGGGTGCGCGGGGGGTGTCGGCCGAATACAGCGCTCCCCCTCCGATGTGCTGTGTATCGCTTCGGGTCAGCTAACGAGCTAGACGTAGCGATTGCATTCGTAGCACCAGGTGAACGAGCCGTCTCGGAGAGGAAGCGACTTGATCACCGGATGCCCGGATCCAAACGCGTGCTCGCGATTGTGACCGAACTGCGACTCGCAGCACCCGACGTATCCACACTCGGCGCAGACCCGTAGATTCAACCGGCTCCCGCAGGCCTCGCATGTCTCACTTCGCGGCTCCGTCGTTCCGGCCGGCAGGTGGCTGCATACGTCTTGTTGCGCTCGAAGCCCCATGGCAAGTAATTCATTCCCACTTCCCGCTGGCTCTTACCGTTTGCGCGCGCCCTTCTGCGCTGCAAGGATTTGCGCGTCCGCCTATCAAAGGAGACGCCCATGGACGAGAGACGCTGGGAGCAGGTAGCCGCCGCGACCGGAATCGCATTCGTCGTCCTTCTCGTGATCGGGACGTTCATCGCCGGCCAGCCGCCCGACGCCGACGCGAGAGCCGGAGAGATCAGGTCATACTTCGCGGATAAGCGAAGCGCCATCGAATTCCAGGCCTTCGTGCTCGGCCTGGCCGGCATTCTGTTCATCTGGTTCGCGGGCACGCTTCGGGCCTTTCTCGCTTCGGCCGAAGGAGAGAGTCGCCGTTTGTCGCTCATCTCGTTCGCCGGAGCAATCGGCGTTCTTTCCACGCTTGTCCCGACCGTCGTTGTGAACCTGACGCTCGCCAGCGGTGGGGTGTCGGGCGCGGTCGGCGAAGCTCTTTTCCGGTACGCGTCCTGGTATGGGGTCCTGGTGGTGTTCTCCGTCGCCGTCTTCGTCGGGGCTGCCTCACTCTCCGCGGGCCGAACTGGCGTGCTCCCACAGTGGTTCGCATGGGCGGGATTGGCGGTGGCCGCGCTTCACCTCCTTCAGAGCCTCGACTTGTTTCTCGACGCCGACTTCCTCGAGCCCACTGGATTCCTCGGCTATCTGAACCTGATCGCGGTGTTGTTGTGGATCCTCGCTGCGAGCGTCCTGGTCCTGCAGCGACTGGGCGGGACGACTCGGGCCCGAAGCCGCTAATAAGCACGTCGTGAATCGCCCGAAAGGGCCAAGGCCTTCTCGTAGCATGGGCGGGATGAAGGCATCCCGCTGACTCGGCTCAAGAGGTTCGTGGCGGTCGCCGCCATCGCGGCGAGGGCGGCGGTCCTGCCGGCGCCGGCCTTCGCGCTGGGGCCGCCGCGGACGCTGGCGATCGAGCGCCATCTCGGAAATCTTGTCGCGTCGAGCGCTCCGGTCGACCCCGGTTTTCCGGTCCAATACGTCGGCGTCTCGTGGACGGATGGACCGAATCCGTTCGTGCGATTCCTGGTGAACGGCCGATGGACGAAGTGGGAGCAGACCGAACACGACGAGCTCCCGAACGCTGACGGGCGAACGTTCGCCGCCCTGCTCGCCGCGCCGAACGCCGACGCGTACCAGGTGCGGGGGCGGAACCGAAGCGTCCAGGCTGTGGCGATCAACACGACCGACGGCCCTCGAGAACTGCAAGCGGACAGCGCAACGGCGGAGGCATCGCACCTCAGCCAACCCAGCGTCATATCGCGCGCCGGATGGGGAGCTGACGAATCCTACCGGTTCACCTCGAATGGTTCCGAGAAGTGGCCGCCGACGTTCTACGGGACCAAGATGTTGATCGTCCACCACACCGCGGGGAAGAACAACGATCCCAACCCAGCGGCGACCGTCAGGGCGATCTACCACTACCACGCCATCACCCGCGGCTGGGGCGACATCGGCTACAACTTCCTAGTCGACGCCCAGGGCCGGATCTACAAGGGCCGCTACAGCGGTCCTGCCGGCACTCGAAACTCCGACACGCTTACCGGTGAGAACGCCAACGGTCTGGGGGTCAGCGGAGCGCACACCGGCGGCTGGAACTCAGGGACGATGGGGATCGCTGTGCTCGGGACGTACACGTCCGTGAGGATCCCGAAAGCGGCGCGCTCATCTGTGGTCAACCATCTGGCGTGGGAGGCGGAGCGCCACTCGATCGACCCGCTCGCCACCAAAACCTTCACCAACCCGTCGAGCGGAGCGCGGAAATCGAACCCTACGATCTCCGGTCACCGCGACTGGACGTCCACCGAATGTCCAGGCGACAAGCTCGACGCGGCGCTGCCCGGCATTCGCCGCGACGTGTCGGTGAAGCTGGCCACGCAGACGAAGTCGTTCCCACCGTCATCTGTGGTGGTCAGGCGCGGCACGACGGCCTCGTCAGTGGCGGATCTGGCCAGCAACGACGATGCGTACTACTCGGTCACGTCGGTCCAACCGAGGTCGCTCCACGTTGCCGACTGGTACGGCGTGGGGACCATCGACGTCGCCGGCGTCAAGAGGTTGACATTGACGTACACCGGTTCGGCGACTTCCTCCGTCAGCCAGTACCTGTACGCCTACAACTTCTCCAACCGGGCGTGGCAGAAGGTGTCGTCGGCGACGCTGTCGACCACCGAGCGCACGTTCTCCTGGTCGACCACGAACCCTCGGCCATTCATCTCCGGTTCGGGCGAGAGCCGCTTTCGGGTGAGGTCGACCGATGACGCTTCTTTCACCTCGAACGGCGACGTTATGCAGTTCCGCGTCGACTACTGATCACCGCTACGCGAGCAATCCCCTCACGAAGTACCACATGAACACCACTGACGCGATGAACATCAGCGGGTGGATGTCCCGAATACGGCCCTGGATGAGCTTGATCACCGTGTACGCGATGAAACCCGCCCCGACGCCGTTCGTGATGCTGAACGTGAACGGCTGAACGATGATCGTGAGGAGCGCCGGAATCCCGATCGCGGGGTCATTCCAGGCGATTTCTCTAACCAGCGTCATCATGAAGTACCCGACGATGATCAGAACCGGCGCCGTTGCCTCCGGCGGAATGATTCCCGCCCACGGTGAGAAAAACAGCGACAGGAAGAACAGCGCCGCGACGACCACTGAAGTCAGCCCCGTGCGTCCTCCCTCGGAGATGCCCGCGGCGCTTTCGATGTAGGTCGTATTGGAAGATGCGGAGGCCGCGCCGCCGGCGGTTGCGGCGAGGGAGTCCACCAAGAGAACACGATTCACTCCGGGGAGCCTCCCTTCCTTGTCGAGCAGGTTGGCCTCACCGGCCAACCCCACAACCGTTCCCATGGTGTCGAAGAAGTCCGAAAGCATTACCGACAGGACCAGTGCAACGATCGTGGCGATGCCGATGCCTGACAACGAGAGGGAAACGTTTCCGAGCAAGCTGAGATCCGGGACGGAGATGAAGTCGCTCGGGAGGTCCGCCACGCCGGCTGGGTAGAGCCGTCCGTCGCCCCAGATCGCGTTGATGATCGTGGCGAAAACAGTGGTGAAGACGATGCCGATCAAAAGGGCCCCTCGAACGCGCCTGGCGACCAGTCCCATGGTGACGGCCAGACCTACGGCGAAAACCAGGATGCGGAACGTCGTCAGGTCGGGGTTGAGCGCGACGATCGTTCCGGCCTCCGGATGAACGACCACCCCGGAATTGACGAACCCGATGAACGCGATGAACAGACCGATCCCTACACCGATGGCTCGCTTGAGATCCATCGGGATTGCGTTGAGGACGGCCTCCCTGAATCCGGTCAGGACGAGGATCGTGATGATCACACCCTCCATCACGATGACGCCCATCGCCTGTGGCCAGGTCAGGCCAAACGTCGCGACCAGCGTGAACGCCACGAAGGCGTTCAGTCCCAAGCCGGCCGCCAGAGCGAACGGGTAGTTCGCGTACACGCCCATGAGGAGAGTCACGACGCCAGCGACCAGCGCGGTCACCGCAGCGACCTGGGGCGCCGCAAGCCGGACTCCGGCCTCGTCTGCCACCGACCCGAGGATTTGGGGATTGACGAACAGGATGTAGGACATCGTCAGCCACGTGGCGACGCCGGCGATGAGCTCGGTCCGGACATTCGACCCTCGCTCCGAGACGTGGAAGAAGCGATCGAGGCCGCCGGTGCCCGACGTGCTCGGTTTGGGCGGTGCCCAAGCGTCCAACGCCATGAGGCGCTCCTTTCCTCTGAGCTGGAGCTCACCTGTCGAGCCCGGTGGCTCCAGAACCGGATGCCTGGGGAAGTCGAGCGAAGCATAGGAAGGCGAGGGTCCCGGCGCAAAACCGCGCCGCTATCACTCGGACCGAAGACCTAACCCGACCGCCCCCGCCGAAGGTCCTATTGATGCTGCCGGTACGACCGACGGATCATGACGAGAACTAACTAGTTCGAGACCCACAAATGACTAGTGAGGGGGGATCGTGAGGACATCGACAACCAGGGGGCTTCGTCCCGGCGTGCTGCTGGTGGACGACGACGTGACGGAGCGCCGGCTCCTCGCCGAATTGCTCGAGACAGAAGGCCTCGCCGTGGTGGGGCAGGCGGCCGACGGGTTCGAGGGCGTCGAGCAGGCCCGGGCGTTGGAACCGGACGTCGTTCTCATGGACCTTCGGATGCCGGGGTTCGGCGGCTTCGAGGCCACGAGGGCCATCAAGGAAGAACTGCCCGCCACCCAGGTGATCATCCTCACCGCGTACGAAGGGCCGCTCCCCGAGCGCAGTGCAGAGGAGGCTGGCGCGTATGCCTACCTGGTGAAGGGGTGCTCGGTCGAGTTCATCCGCGACATGATCGTCCAGGCCTGGCACTACAAGGCAGGGCTCGAAGAACGAGCCAAGCAGGCGCTGCAGATTTAACGCCTGCGAAACACCTCCGAAACCACGGCGAAACGTTCGCCTTTCATAAATGTGCGAATCGTCGGAACAATGGAGGTGTCGCATGCCCAGGATCAACACCGGTGATACCGCCTGGCTCCTGACGTCGGCGGCTCTGGTGATGTTCATGACGCCAGGTCTGGCGCTCTTCTACGGAGGACTGGTTCGAGCGAAGAACGTCCTCGGCACGGTGATGCAGTCGTTCGTCGCTCTGGCGTTGGTGACGATCCTGTGGATGCTGGTCGGTTACTCGCTCGCCTTTGGGCCGGACGTTGGTCGCGTGGTCGGGAATCTGGACCTCATCGGGTTGTCCGGGACGTCGGCCCCACACGACCTGGCGCCGAGTGTTCCGGGCCACGCCTTCATGGCGTTTCAGTTGATGTTCGCCATTATCACGCCCGCCCTTATCACTGGCGCCTTCGCGGAGCGGATGAAGTTCTCCGGCTACTTGCTGTTCCTGGCGCTCTGGTCGGTGATGGTCTACGCGCCGGTGGCGCACTGGGTCTGGGGAGGCGGGTTCCTCGGTGCCGGATCGCTCGGCGCCCTGGACTTCGCCGGCGGGACCGTGGTCCACGTCAACGCCGGAGCGGCGGCGCTGGCCGCCGCCCTTTACCTGGGGCGGCGTCGTGGGTTCGGCAGCACCGCGTTCGTCCCGCACAACGTGCCCATGGTCATCCTGGGTGCGGGGATCCTGTGGTTCGGGTGGTTCGGGTTCAACGCGGGAAGTGCACTGACTTCCGGCACCCTCGCCGCGAACACGTTCGTCGTCACGCAGTTGGGAGCCGCGGCAGCCGTGTTCGGCTGGCTCATCCCCGAATGGATCAGACACCGACGTGCCACCACCATCGGCGCGGCTACCGGAGCCGTCGCCGGCCTGGTGGCGATCACGCCCGCTTCGGGCTACGTCGGGTTTTGGGGCGCGCTGGTGATCGGGTTCGTCGCGGGATTCGTGTGCTTCTGGGCGGTGAACCTGAAAGCGCGACTCGGGTACGACGACTCCCTGGACGTCGTGGGGGTTCACCTCGTCGGCGGAGTCGTGGGCGCGCTCCTTACGGGTATCTTCGCCAGTCTGGCGATCAACCCGGCCGGGGCCGACGGCGGGCTGGGCCAGGTCGGCAGGCAAGCCGCGGCAGTACTCATCACCGCGGCGTACTCATTCGGTCTGACGCTTGGGATCCTGAAGCTGGTCGACGCGCTATTCGGACTGCGCGTGGCCGAGGACGAGGAGGCAGCCGGGCTCGACCTATCGCAGCACAGTGAGGTCGGATACACGCTCAACGAACGCGGAGCGACCGTCGTTCACAGCGGAGCGGAGGAATCCCAGGACATCGCCGTCGTGGTCCGCCGAGAGATCGACGCCTGGGTTCGATCGCGCGAGGCGGGTGCGCGGGCGACGGATTCGCCGGACGGAGACGCTCGTACGGCGGACACAACCGGAACGAGCAAGACGGTCGCGGTCTAAGGACGATTTCCGACAGGCGAGGCCTTCGCCAGAAGGTCGTAGTTCGGCGGGCGCGACGGCGTGGTCGATTTGCAGGTAACCAGTCGAGGCGGCTCGGCGGGTTCAATTGCGACCCACACGAAATAGTTGCCGGCACGGCCCTCGAACTCGACTTCGATCTCACCGGGTCGAACCTCTCGTCGCCGAACCGGCGAGAGGTCGTCCACCCCGGTGATATCCCACGCTCGTCGGGCGAAGTACTCCGCCGCCTGCACCTCGAACGGATAACAGGACCGCCCCCGATAGTGCTCGAGATCCAGAACGCCGGCTTCGGCTTCGCGTGCGATTCGCCCGGCGTTGTCTGGCGAGACCCGTCCGAAGTACAGGCCGTGCGGAAAGCACACGAGGTTTGGGGCGAAACGGTCCCCGCCGATGTGAGAACACTCCCAGAGCCGGTCGTCGAACTCTTTCTCCAGCGCCGCGGCGAGGGGGCGCCCGCGTTCGGCGCAACATGGGTCTCGCGCTCCATTAGTGCAGACAAGAACGAGAGGATCGGTTTCCACGTCACCGAGGCCGGTCGGACGGCCCGCGGAGAGCGCCGCCGTGTCGACGCCCAGCAATTCATCCATGCTCTTGAGCACGGCATGTTCGATCCACGGATCGTCGGGACCGGAGTGAATCAGGTAGCAGTGCCTGCCCTGCGGCCGCGCACTCCGACCGGGCCGGCGGAGCAAAACCACTCGTATGGCGAGGTCGCGAACCATCGCTCGAAGCGCTCGGGCCGCGACTCGCGAGAGGCGACTCTGGATGATGGCATCCCACCCCCACGGTCCAGGCTGCTCCACCAAGAGCCAGTTCGTTGCCGTGGACGCCGTGCCGTACATCGGCTCGTCGAGCTCCCGAGAAAGCGCTGAACAGCGAAACGGGTCAGGACGCAACTGGCGGCGCCGCTTCGAGGACTCCTTCTCGGATCAGGCGCCGAGCCAGGACCAGCCGACTTTCTTCGTCCAGCCACGGCGAGAAATCACGGACGTGAAACTCTTGGCTCTTTTCGACGAGTCGCATCGCGCCCTCGGCGGCGGCCGGCATGCGCAGCTCGCGATCGCCCAGATACGCAAACAGGCGGCCGGCTTCAACCTCGACATGGCAGACCGACTGCGGCCGCCGCCTGAGGAGCGAGTGGTCGGTCAAGCGGTCGAGAGCGAGCAACCGTTCCAGTGACCCGGTGAGGCGCGAAGGGCGAGAAGTGAGGAATTTGCGAACCATGGTTCGTGCAGCGTCCCGCGCGTCGACCTTTTCCACCCACCGAACGAGCTCGTCCAATTTCGCCGTCACGGCCGACGTGAACACGGCAGGGTCGCGGTGAAATCCGGCGGGAAGCCGCTCCGCGAAGGTCTCGTCCTTTTCGATGTCCTTAAGGAGTTCGAGGACGAAGTCGCTCCAGTCGTACGTGAGGACGCCGACCGTGAGATGCCCAGAAACGGTCTCTTGGGTTCTCGCCGAATGGGGAGCACCCTTGGGGATGTAGAGCGCGTCGCCGGACTGAAGCTCGACCGCTAAGGAAGTCGTTTCGCCCTGCGCCGAACCGGCCGGTTGGTGAACCTCCCAATGCTTGCGTCCGAACGCCTGCAGGACGAACACGTCGTGGGGGTCTTCGTGAACGGCGAATCCCCGTGAACCGGGCGGCGTGACGTAGCCGTTCACCTGGGTGGGATGTCCGAGCTCGAGCTCCAGGTCGCGGCAGAAGGCAGCGACGGGGAGCCAGAAGCGATGCATCCCCTGAAGGACGATGGTCGCCCCATCTTCGAACAGCTGGAAGATTCGAGCGGGATCGGCGATCCCGGTGACGGGGGCGGAGCCGATCTTTCCGGACTTCGTGTACGCCGACGACGGAATGGTGTCCCCATCCTTTACCAGCCGAAATGCCGGGACGCGCAGACCCATGGCCGAGACCATGTGGTCGACGTCGGAGAAGGTCAGGAGGTCAGCGAAGCCGCCGGGGGCGCGGTGATGGACCGGGTGGCGGGCCCAGAACCGCGTGAGAAAGGTTGCCGAATCGCCGACGCAGCGTTCGAGAGCCGACCGGCTCGGTTCGGTCATCCGGACGCTTACTTCAAGGGGTTACGCGTCGGTGGAGTCCGTGTCGCCTCCGCCGGCGTCCGTGCCATCGGTCTGGTCTCCCGCGTCGACGCCATCCGCCGAGTCGCCACCGTCGGTGGTGTCCGTCTCGTCGGCGTCCTGCAACTGCGCGGCGGTGCCCCCGCCCTGCGGCCAGACCGTCTTGATGTCGTCGTCCGTGAGGCGTGTGGGTGAAGTGGGTTCCATGCTCTCTGCACCTCCTCGACAGCGCGTCAGGCTAACAATAGCCTCCCGGAGCGCGGTGCGCGTAGGAGGACGAACTCCCATGAACCCACACCAAGAGAGAACCATGGCGGACTTGCGGAAGTTCTTTGCCGCGTACGCGGAACGCTACATGGCGTCGGACGTCGACGCTGTCGCCGCCATGTGTGAGGCCCCACTGCTCGCCGTGAGGGAGGGCCGGGCGATCCACCTCGGAAACAGAAGTGCTGTGCAAGGGCACCTGGCCGAGCTCATGAGGGCATACAGGAGCACCGGTGCGGCTCGAGCCGATATCGCCGAGCTCGATGTCGTCCCCCTGGGGAACTCGGGCGCGGTGACGACTGTTCGGTGGCACGTAGTTGATGAAGCCGGCACGCTCCTCCGCGACTTTCGAACCACATATCAGCTGCTTCGTGGGGATGACGGCTGGCGCATCCTTTCATACACGAACCATGACGCGTGATGATCGATGGGTGAGACCAGGGACGGAGCGCAGCGTCACGTGGGTCCGCCCGTTTGAACGGTTGAGTAGGCAGCGGCGATGAGCGGCTGGCGATCCATTGCTCTGTTTTCGGCATTGGCGGCAGTCCTGACCATCACGCCAGGTCCCGACACCGCACTGGTCATTCGCAACACGCTTCGAGGGGGACGACGAAGTGGAATCGTGACGGCGGCGGGGATCTGCTCGGGGCTTCTCGTATGGAGCACGCTTGCAGGGCTCGGCGTCACGGGTCTGCTCGCGGTGTCTCGCCGCGCCTACGACGTGCTGCGGCTGGCGGGTGCGGCGTATCTCATCTATTTGGGGGTCCGCTCGCTTTTCGGCAAGGGTCCCAAGGACGACGGCGAGGAGGCGCTCCCGACGTCGGGACGTGGCCGGGGCGTGGTGTCGTACAACACCGGCGTACTCAGCAATCTGCTGAATCCGAAGGTCGGCCTCTTCTACATCACGGTGCTGCCGCAGTTCATTCCTCCCGGAGGGAATGTCCTTCCGCTCGCACTGCTCCTCGGCGCGATCCATGCGGTGGAGGGAATGATCTGGTTGACCGTCATCGCGTGGGCCGTCACGAAGGCGGGGCGGTTCGTGCGGCAGCCTCGGATTAGACGACGGCTCGAGGCCGTGACCGGCGTCGTCCTCATTGGGTTCGGTCTGCGAGTAGCGATCGACCGGCGTTGAAGCTGTCTACCGGGGGCTCGAGTGGGGTGACGCCGGCGCAATGGCGTTCACCCTGTTCCCCGTGACTCGCTCGCCGGGGAGATAGACACGGAACGAAGCGCCGCCGCTTTCGCATGTCTCGACCCACGCCTTCCCGCCGTGGATCTGGGCGAACCGCGCGACCAGCGACAGGCCGATCCCAACGCCCGGTGCATGCTCATGCAGCTGTGGGCCCTGGCTGAACGGGTCGAAGATCGCCTTCCGAAACTCCTCGGGGACGCTGGCGCCGTGGTCTTCCACTCGGATCAGAATGCCGTTTCGTTCTGGTGCCACGGCGACCGAAATCGGGGTTCCGGCCGGCGTATGACGGGCGGCGTTCCCGAGAAGGTTCTCCAGGATCCGCTCCACCTTCGATTCGTCGAGCATCAGAACGGCGGGCTCGACGTGCACGTCGACCTTGCGGTCGTCGAGGAACGCTGCCTCGTTCACCATACGGCGAACCACCGCTGCGACGTCGGTCGGTCGCCTCTCCGGCTCGATGAGGCCTCTGTTGAGGCGTTCGAGGTCGAGCAGATCGGAAAGCAGCCGGTCGAGCTTCTTCGCGTTCTGCTCGAGCCGTTCCAGGAGGTCGTCCATGTCGTCCGCCGAGAGGTGGTCGCGGGTCTCCCGAAGGGTGAGGGCCGTTCCCAGCACAACGGTGAGCGGCGTCCGGAGGTCGTGGGAGACAGCTCGCAGGAACGTGTCCTTGAGCTCGTCGAGCGCCCGAAGGCGCTCCCCGGCTTCCTGTTCGCGTTCCAGCGCGTGTTGAACCGCGTGTTCCGCTTCTTTGCGCTCGGTGATGTCGAGCATCAGACCCTGCCAGCACAGCGGCTTGCCTTCGGCATCTCGCACGAGCACGGCTTCATCCCGGAACCACACGACGCGGCCGTCACGAGCGATCATCCGATATTCGGACAGGAACGAGCCGAGCGACTGGTTGCTCTTGACGCATTCCTGGACGACTCGGTCTCGATCGTCTGGGTGGAGGACGTCCACCCAGAGGTCTGGGCGGGCCAGCCACTCCTCGGGCGAGTACCCGAGCAGCGCGCGGACCTGAGGGCTGATGAACATCACCCCGCCGGGTTCCCCGACCGACTCCGTGTAGATGACGGCGGGAATCTGCTCGATGAGGGTCTGGTACCGAGCCTCTGTTTGGTGGAGGAGGTCGAGCGTTGTCCCAAGCGGCTCGGGGCGCCGGTCCCGCGCGCGTTCCTTGATTGTCCGCCGTCTGGACCGTACGAAGGCGAGGGCGGCGCTGAACGTCACCCCAATCCCGATCCCGGTAAGGAAGAGCTCCATGCGGGCCCCTTCGTTCGTGGCTCTCGCTGGAATCATCGGTACCCGGGCGTCGGAATTTGAGTTTGTCGCTCCGGCGGACAGGGGTTCTGTCGGTGCCCGGGGTGGGACTCGAACCCACATGGTCCGAAGGACCGAGGATTTTTAAGACCCTCGCGTATACCATTCCGCCACCCGGGCCTACTTCAGGATAGTTTATTGACCCCTATGTTCCGGCTCGGTAGGTGTCCGTCTGTGCATGACAGTTCGGGCATACAAGGCGGATATTCTCTAACCGGTTGTCTTCGCGTTGGCCGTTGATGTGATCGAGTTCGAGCGGAATCGGCAAACCGTTCCAACTATCGAGGCCACAGATTTCGCATTTCCGCTCTTTGATTCCCTCGAAGATAAGCCTGTTCCGCAGGTCGTTGGATTGCGTCCACCTTTCGAAGACCAGCACCTGCTCAAGAGGACGAGCGGGGACCGGAGCGTCGCTCGTTCCTCGTCTCCACGCCTGTCCCAAGAAATGGGAGGTGTCCAGGTTGAGCCTGGCAAGGCGACTCCTCAGCCTCTTCTGAGTGCCACCGCTCTGGCTGATGCCGAGCTTCCGAAGAACCTCAGCAAACGACCGAGACGATTTGACGGCTTGGGCTAGCTCCCCGTTGCTGCTATCACGAAGAGGCCTTCCGGTTCGGAATCGGCGGAGATGGTCTGTATCCACTCCGAGGGCCTTAAGACGACGCCAGACGTTCTCGTAATTGCCACCGCGCGGAGCCAAACCAAGAGCAAGCAACACCTGTCGCATGTTGCGTGACGAAGCGACGGCGCTCTTCAGCTGTTCGTCGGTGTACTTTCGCCGCTTCGTGCTCACCGCCGAAGGGTAGCGGCACCCTCTGACACGAATTACGGGTTACTTGCCGTAGATCTCGGCGACCAGCTTCTCAATGACCCAGTCAGGAACAACCAGGTCGTTGGACTCCGCGTAGATCAGCAAACTCAGCATCCTGCGCGCGCCGTGACGAAGCGAGCGGCGAACCAGGTAGTCCCAGTCGATCTCGCTCTCCGAGAGGATTCCGACCGCGTCGTGCCAGTACGTCGGTGTGTCCCGGCTGTGGGCCAGCGCCTTCATGATGGCAATGTCCTCGGCCGGGGCGAGCTTGACCTTCCGTCCCTTGAAATCTGTGTCAACCGCCCGCTCGAGCATCTCCTCATCCAAATAGATGTCGCCTGTCGACCGGAAAATGACGTCGACAACCACGCCATCCTTCTTCCCCTTGTACAGCCACTGCGGGAACGTCTCTTGCGTCGCGAAGCCGGCCCGGCCGAGGGCCTCCAATGCCGCCCGGGCATCCTCTCGCTTCACGAAGAAGTCGATGTCCTCTTCGCCCTCCGCCCACCGAGGTTTCCCGAGCAGCACCGTCGGAATGCTTCCAATGGAAACGTAGGGGATACCGTCACGTTCAACGGCGGCAATAG
The DNA here is from genome assembly GCA_030777105.1 of Actinomycetota bacterium. GTDB lineage: Bacteria > Actinomycetota > UBA4738 > UBA4738 > UBA4738 > JALYGK01. The sequence continues at coordinate 14,809 of JALYGK010000088.1, forward strand.
CTTCGTCGAGCACCTGAAGGAACTGCTCCTCTGGAACCGTCTCCTTGTTGAAGGAGACGTGTTCGTCCGGGGACTCCTGGGGGGTTACTTCCTGCTCGGTCACGCTTTCTCCTCGCCGGCGAATGCCGCGCCCCTACAGCGTTCCCCCAACGGGAACGCTCCATTCGGTCACGCCGCCCGGATTCTGACTCGCTCGATGACAACCTTCCCGCGCGGCGACTCAGCATCGGGACCGCTTCCGCCCTTGGTCGGTACGGAATTGATCCTTCGCACGACGTCCAACCCCTCAACGACTCGCCCGAAGATCGTGTAGTTCTTATCAAGCGTCGCTCCCTGAGGCCCCGCCACGACGAAGAACTGGCTCCCGTTCGTGTTCGGCCCGGAGTTCGCCATCGCGACGGTCCCGACTTCATATTTCAAGTCGTTGTCCAGCTCATCGTTGAACGAGTATCCCGGTCCTCCCTGGCCGGTTCCGGCCGGATCGCCGCCCTGGATCACGAAGTCCTTGACGATCCTGTGGACCGTCAGGCCGTCGAAGAATTCGCGGCGGGCCAGGTACACGAAGCTATTGACGGCGCATGGCGCTTCCTTCGGGAGGAGCTCCATCGTGAACGAGCCCATCGAGGTCGTAACGACGGCTTGCAGTGGTTCGTCGACGTCGATCGTGAACTCCGGCGGAGGAAGGGGACCGCTCGGCCCGACCGGACCGGACGCGCTCTTGTACCCGCAGTTCGCGCCCGGACCACTCTCGGCGGCCGGCGACGGGCTCTGGTTCGGAGAGGCCGCCGGACGTGCCCTTCTCGGTTCTTCGCCACCGAGGAACACCGTGCTCAAGCCCGCCACCAGAGCAAGAACGAGAAAGAGCCCCAGTCCTCCAGCCAGCAGCCGCTGCCGCCGGCGGCGCTTGCGCTCCGCCGCGCGGCGGGCCGCCAGCCTCGCGAGCTGTCGCTCACGCGTTTTTCTCCCCGATGGCATGGTGGGCGCGAGACTACGTCATTCCGCCATTCGATAAGCGATTCCATCGAGTATGTCTTTCTCCGAAACCAGCGCGTCCGGAAATGCCCACCGCCGCATCACCGCTGCCAGGATCGCCGCGCCGGCGGGGATGACATCTTCGCGCCCCGGCGCCATGACGGGCAGGGCACGCCGCTCTGCGGTGGTCATGTCGGCCAGCATTCGAAACACCCTCTGGGCGTCTTCGCTCCTCAGGATTGAGCGATGCAGGCGCTCCGGGTCATATTCCGGAAGCCCCAGCGAGATCGCCTGGACCGTCGTGGAAGTCCCCGCGACGGCAACCAGCGTTGCAGCGCCCTGCGGTCGAACCCGCTGTTCCACTTCGCCCAGCGCCTCTGCGATGGCGCCGTCGACGGCTTCCAGCTCGTCTGTCGTCGGCGGGTCGCTCCGTACGAACCGCTCGGTGAGACGAACGCTTCCAATGTCGACGGAGACGGCTTCCTCCGGGTCCGCGTGGCCCAGCACGAACTCGGTGCTTCCTCCGCCGATGTCCACGACCAGAAACGGTGCCGGTACCTCGAGTCCCCGTGTCGCTCCGGTGAAGGTGAGCGCGGCTTCCGCGTCGCCCGAGAGGACCTCCATCGGCTCGCCGGTCAGCCGCTCCACCGCCCACTCGAGCTCGCGCCGGTTCGTCGCATCTCGGACAGCGCTGGTCGCCGCGAGGTGGATTCGCTCGGCCCCCAGCGCCTTCGCGCGCCGGGAGTAGCGCTCAAGCTCCGCAACGGTGCGTTGCAGCGCTTCGAACGAGATGCGCCTGGACTCATCGACCCCTTGACCGATCCGCGTGATCACCATGTCGCGAGCGAGTTCTTGAAGCTCGGGCTGTTCATGCGGGAACCGGGCGACGAGCAGACGGATCGAGTTCGTCCCGAGGTCGACGGCGGCGAGCCGACGGGCGCCTTTCTCGAAGTGCAGTGAACGCGGATCGACGCGCTCGGCCACCCACGCCCCGATAGGGTCGTCCCCACCCGCGAGGTAATTGGCGAAGTGTGCGTGGAGGCATTTCACTCCGCGCCAGCTACCGGCGACGCCGCCCCACTCGTCCGCTCCGGGATAGAACCGCCCGCGTTGTCGCGCGTACTCCCGGTGGGCGCCGGCGAGCCCCTCTGCAAGATCGGGATCGAGTTCGGCCTGATCGGCCAGGCTTCTGATCCACCCTTGCGCCTCGAGGCGCGACACTTCCGCGACGGCCTGCTGACACGTCAACCAGTAGAGAGTCGGAAAGGGCTGGCCGTCGAGGTCGACCGGGCGATTTCGAATGACCAGCGGATGTCCGGGACTGCATCGAGCAACGACCGTAAATGGAACCAGGCGGTCGCGCCCGAGCTGTTCGGCGACGGCTTGACGGTCGGAAGCGCTGGCCAAGCGTTGAAGCTAACGCATGCTCTGGGTCTCGAGCCGCTGCGCTCCTACGGCCAGATGTCCGACGTCATCCTTTCCGCTCACCTTGACGTCGTACATGAGCCGGTCGGCCATGCTGATCGCGTCATCCGCAGACGTGGGAGGAGAGTCGAACGTCACGACGCCCATGCTCAGTGTTACGGCAATGGGAGCGGAGTCCATCGCGCGGTGAAGGAGTCTCCGAATCTTCTCCGCGGTGGCGTGAGCCGCGTCAGCATCCGTCTCCGGCAACAGAATCGCGAATTCATCGCCGCCCAACCGACCAACCACATCCGATGCGCGGACGGTCGCCTCAACATGTTCGGCCACGAAGCGCAACATCTCGTCACCGCCCGAATGGCCGAGCTTGTCGTTGACCTGTTTGAAGTCGTCGAGATCCACGTAGGCGAGGCTGAGCGGCCGCCCGTATCGCCGCGCCCGGTACAGCTCGCCGTCGAGGGCCTCGAGGAACGCTCTGGGATTCGCCACACCGGTGAGCGGATCCGTGCGCGCGAGCAGCTGCTCGTTCTGCAGATGGCTGCGAAGGGACAGAAGCAGCTCCGCGACGATCACGAAGAATCCCAGTCGGACCGAGGCGTTCCAATATGGGATTGAGGGGTGCGAATAGGCGGCGCCGGCAAGGTGGTCAGCCCAAAACCAGGTGGCGGCCGACAAGGAGGCAATGCCATACGCGATCGAGCGAATCGTCAACCACGCCGCTACCCCAACAGAGCCGAGGTAGAAGATCGAGAACGAGAGCTCATCACCGGTGGCGACGTCGATCGCTCCCAGCCCGATCGTCATGACGATGGTGAGTGCGACGATGAGCGGCCGCCGCGTCTGCTCCAGGTACGTTCCGAGACGCCAGATGGCTTGGCGAAGCGGTCTTCGCCAAGCAACGGGGATTTGACCGCGGGTCATGTCGTTCCTCGCCCTCATGGCCCTCCTGGGCTGTCCCTACAGGGTTCAGACGGCGTTCGAGAGCGGTATCGGTCCGTTGCGAGCAAGAACTAAGCGCTATGGCAGTGAACATCCGAAGCAAACGGCTGGAAAAGCTTCTGGATTACTTGCGCTTGTTCTCCACCGAGCGCTTGTAGTCGACCAGCCGTTCCTCGGACTGGCGCATGAAGCGCTTCAGCTTCTGTTCGAACTCCGGATCCCGTCCGGATCTGCGGTCGATCCTCTGCGCCGGTTCCTGGAGGGCCTTGATCGAAAGGTCGATCTTGCCGTCGTCCTTGATCCCAACCACTTTGGCCTGGACCCGGTCGTTTAGCCGGAGATGCTCCTCCACCGAGCGAACGTAGTTTCGATCGATCTCGGAGATATGGACCAGGCCGACCTTGCCCTCTTCGAGCTGGATGAACGCTCCGTACGGGGTGATGCGCTGCACGGTCCCGTCAACGACCGCGCCGACCTCTAGCTCTGCGATTGGGACTCCTTTCGAGATGCGGGCACGTCAGAGGAACGCAATATCCCATCCGCCCCTGACACCGTCAACCTCGATGCGGTCGCAGACGACATCACGGAGACCGCGCCTCATTGCCCTCCGCCTGCTCTCCTTGGGGAGCCGCTTCGGGGTTGAACGAGACCTCGACGCTCTGCTCCGGGCGGCGTTCCTCCACCTTCGCCGCTTGGGTGAGCGCCCGCTTGTCGGTATCCGTCAGCGGAGGAGGCATCAGGCCTCGTGGCCACAACCGCCGTTTCTTGACCACGTTGATCTCCGCCCCCAGCAGCATGATCTGCGCGCCGAGATAGATCCACGCCAGCAGTCCCAGGACGAACCCGAAGAACCCGTACACCTGCGTGGACTGCTTCAGCTGATGATTCACGTAAAAGCTTCCGACGGCCTGGAGCGCTCCCCACGCGACGGCGGCGAACGCCGCTCCGGCGAAGACATCTCGCCACGAAAGGTTTCGGTCGGTGAGCACCCGGTACGCAACGCTGAACGCCACGAAGTTCAGGGCGAGGGATCCGGCAAAAGCGACCACCCGCAGCGCCGCTCCCACGGACCCCTCCCACGTACCGACCCCGGAGAGCACGGTCGCTCCGAGCGCGAAGGTGCCGAGCAGCGCCAGCATGATCAGCGCCCGCAGCCTGGTCTCGATGAAGTTGGGGCGCTCCTTCATGGGGATGTCCCACACGTCGTTGAACGCGTTTTGCGTGGCCTGCATGACGCCGAGTCCGGCCCACAGCGCGGTGGCCGTCCCGACGCCGACGGCAACACCGGCGCCCTGGCCCGACAGTGCTGGGAGGTTCTGGCGGATTTGGTCGCCGATGATCGGGAACTGCGCCAGCGCGGACCCGATGATGTCCGAGCGAAGCTCCGGGTTGTTTCGGAGGACCAGACCGAGGAGTGCCACCAGGACGAGGAGCAGCGGGAACAGCGAGAAGAACCCGTAATACGCGATGAGGGCGGCCAGGTTGCCGGCGCGGTCGTCACCGAACTTCTTCATCACGGCCAACGGGAACGCCAGCCACCGATGGGCCTGCTGAAACCCATCGATCCGATGCCGGGCCTTGTCGATGGCGCTCAAGGTCGAGCATCCAGATGCGTTGTCACGGCTGGATTCCTACCCTGCCGAGTGCGCCGCCGAACGACCGCGCTAGCAGCTGGACGGGAGTGCCTGTCCTTCCTTCGGCACAACCACGAACCCGATCTCGCCGGGCCGGACCATTCCGAGGCACTCCCGTGCCAACCGCTCCAGGTATGCGGGGTCATGGAGAAGCGCCACTTGGCGCTGGAGGACCCGGTTCTGTTCCTCCAGTAGCGCCGTCTGCTGTTGAAGGTCCGAAAGCTGGTTGCGCTGGTCGATGTACGTCCGGAGGGGAACGACCAGATACAGAAGCAGCGCGGTGATGATCACCGCGAGAACCGCTCCACGCGACGTGAGGCGGATCCTCCCGCGGACGGCTGCGACGGCGGCCTCCCTCACCTCGGCTCCTCTCGTCCCACCATGCGGCGTCCGGGATGGCGCCGTGCATAACGCGCCGCGTTTCCGAGCTCTTCTTCGATTCGCAGGAGCTGGTTGTACTTGGCCGTCCGCTCGCTTCGGGTCGGGGCTCCCGATTTGATCTGGCCCGCGTTGGTGGCGACGGCGATGTCGGCGATGGTCGTGTCTTCGGTCTCGCCGGACCGGTGGCTGATGATGACTCCATATGAGGCTTCCTTGGAAGCCCGGATCACGTCGAGCGCCTCGGACAGCGTTCCGATCTGGTTGACCTTCACCAGGACGGCGTTGGCGACGCCGGCCTCCAGGCCTCGTTCCAGGCGTTCGAGGTTCGTCACGAATACGTCGTCGCCCACCAACTGGACCCGCTCGTCGAGCGCCTCACTGAGGGCGACCCATCCGTCCCAGTCGTCTTCGGCCAGCGGGTCCTCGATTGACACGATCGGATACGTATCGACGAGCGAGGTGAAGAAGGAGGTCATCTCGGCCGAGGTTCGCCGCCGTCCTTCCACCATGTAGCCGCCCGCGCTGAAAAGTTCGGAGGCCGCCACGTCGAGAGCCACCGCCACTTCGGCTCCCGGTTCCAGCCCGGCCTTTTCGATCGCAGCGATCAGCAACTCGATCGCGTCGCGTGACGTGGAGAGATCCGGAGCGAACCCGCCCTCGTCCCCGACGCCGGTGGAAAGCCCCTTCCCCTTCAGCGCCGACCGGAGAGCGTGAACGATTTCGGCCGACCATCGGAGCGCCTCGGCAAACGACGCCGCCCCGACCGGAACGACCATGAACTCCTGGAACTCCAGCGCGTTGTCGGCGTGGGCGCCGCCGTTGATCACGTTGACGAGGGGCGCCGGAAGGAGATGGGCCTGCGGTCCGCCGAGATACCGGTACAGGGGGAGGCCCACCGACTGCGCCGCGGCCTTGGCCACCGCGAGCGAAACTCCAAGGACCGCGTTGGCTCCGAGACGCCGCTTGTTCGGCGTCCCGTCCAGCTCGATCAGGAGCGAGTCGATGTCACGCTGGTGGACGGCGTCGCGGCCGATCAGCGGCGGCGCCATCTCCTCACGAACGTTCCGGCAGGCCGTCCGAACGCCTTTCCCGCCGAAGCGCGCATCGTCGCCGTCCCGAAGCTCGACGGCCTCGTGGGCCCCGGTCGACGCGCCCGACGGCACGGCGGCGCGCCCCACGCTGCCGTCCGCCAAGAGGACCTCGACCTCGACGGTGGGGTTGCCGCGGGAATCGAGGATCTCGCGGGCTCGAATCTCCTCAATCACTGACATCTGCCCGAGGATTGTATGGCCACTACCTGGTCTTTTGGCGGACCTTCGGTGACGCGGGGCGCTTCCTTACCGGGCGGCGCGAAACCGATCGAGCAGCTCTCGTTCCGACAGGTCTTCCAGGTCTCGTCCTTCGGCGCTCGCGTCCTTCCGCATGCGCTCGAACCGCTCGCTGAACCGCCGGGTCGCCTTGCGAAGCGCCGTCTCCGGGTCCACGCTCAACCGGCGGGCCAGCGCGGCGACCGCGAACAGGACGTCTCCGAGCTCTTCCTCGGCGCGGTCCGCAGACGTGGCCTCGAGCTCGGCGAGCTCCTCCCGAACCTTTTCGAAGGCGCCGGTGTCGCTTCGCCAATCGAACCCGAAGCCGGCCGCGCGGCGCTGCACCTTCGCCGCCCGGGCAAGAGCGGGAAGACTCGCCGGAATCTCCTCGTCCACGGGGTGCTCGCCCTTCTCCTCGCTCTTGATGCGCTCCCAGTTCACCAGCACCTCGGAGGCCGAGTCGACCTCGACTGTCCCGAAGACGTGCGGGTGTCTGCGAACGAGCTTCTCGAGAATCCCCTGCGCCACGTCGTCGACGTCGAAGGTCCCTTCCTCCCGCGCCATCTCGGCGTGGAACACGACCTGGAGCAGAAGGTCGCCGAGCTCGTCCCGCAGGCGGTCCGCGTCACCGCTGTCGATTGCCTCGAGCGTCTCGTGCGCCTCCTCCAACAGGTGTCGGGCCAGCGACTGGTGGGTCTGCTCCCGGTCCCACGGGCATCCCCCCGGCGCGCGCAGGCGGTGCATCACGCGAAGGAGGTCCAGCAACCGCTCTCCGCCCGCACCCGACGGGACTGGGCTATCCGGTACGTGCGAGAGGATTTCGTCGTTGGCCATGGAGGTTCGGCGGACGCCGGCGGCGCGATTATACGGAGGCAGCCTCCACCGCCGGTCTGAGCTCCGGCGAAGCGCGAAGCACGCCTTCGATCCACTGAGCCAGCGCCTCACCCCCCAGTCCGGGCGGAGGCTCGAGGTTCAGCGTCTGGGTCGCTCGATGGTATGAAGCCCCTTCGGTCTCAGCCGCCAACTCCGAGCCGATCTCTTCCGCCAGCGGTCGAATGCGGACGCGGTTGCGGAACGTGGTGATCTCGTCGACTCCGAGCCGCAGCGCTGTGACCTTCAGCGATGCCACGGCGACCAGGGTTCGAACCGGTCCGGGGAGCGCGCTGAACCGATCCTCCGTCTCGCCGCGTACGGAGTCCAGCGTTTCATGGTCCTTCGCGGTTCCGATTCGCCGGTATAGCTCCAGTCGAAGAGACTCCTGCCCGAGCCACTCCGGCGGAATGAACGCCTTGACCGGCAGATCGATCCGAATCTCCCTCTCTTCGGCGACCGGCTCACCCTTCATCTCGGCCACCGCCTCTCCCAGAAGCCGCAGGTATGTATCGAACCCGACGGCAGCGATATGGCCGTGTTGTTCGGCGCCCAGGAGATTCCCCGCGCCACGAATCTCGAGATCCCGCATGGCGACCTGGTAACCCGAACCGAGCGCCGTGAAGCGACTGATCGCGGCAAGCCGCTCGTGCGCCTCGTCCGTCAGCTGGGCCTGGCGAGGGAAGAACAGGTACGCGAATGCTCGCTCCGGGGAGCGCCCCACACGCCCTCGAAGCTGATAGAGCTGCGCCAACCCAAGCCGGTCGGCACGCTCCACGATGAGGGTGTTGGCACTGGGGACGTCCAGGCCACTCTCGACGATCGTGGTGCAAATCAGGACGTCCGCCATGCGGTTCCAAAAGCCGAGCATGACCTTCTCCAGGCGTTCTTCGTCCATCTGCCCGTGGGCGACCACGATCCGCGCCCCGGGAAGCTTCTCCCGAAGTTCGCCGGCCCGGCGTTCGATCGTCTCAACGCGGTTGTGCACCCAAAACACCTGGCCACCCCTGAGAAGCTCCCGCCGGACCGCGGCCAACGCCATCTCCTCCTCGTACGGCCCGACATAGGTCAGCACCGGCTGCCGATCCTCGGGCGGCGTGTCCACCACACTCATCTCGCGGATGCCGGCCAACGCCATCTCCAGGGTCCGGGGTATCGGCGTAGCGGTCATCGTCAGCACGTCCACGGACGTTCGCAGCTTTTTCAGCCGCTCCTTGTGAACCACCCCGAACCGCTGCTCTTCGTCCACGACCAGCAGCCCGAGGTCCTTGAACTTCACGTCGTCGGACAGAAGCCGGTGGGTTCCAACCAGGACGTCGACCTTGCCGTCAGCGGCGTCGGCGAGGATCTGGTCCTGTTCCTTGGGCGGGATGAACCGCGAAAGCATCGCCACCCGCACCGGGAACGGAGTAAACCGCTCGGAGAACGTCACGAAGTGCTGCTCGGCCAGCAGCGTCGTCGGGACCAGGACTGCGACCTGCTTTCCCTCCATCACCGCCTTGAACGCGGCACGGATCGCGATCTCGGTCTTGCCGTAGCCGACGTCACCGCACACCAGCCGGTCCATGGGCTTCGGTTTCTCCATGTCCCGCTTGACCTCGTCGATGGTGCTCAGCTGGTCACGGGTCTCTTCGAACGGGAATGCGTCTTCGAGTTCCGCCTGCCACGGAGTGTCTGGCCCGAAGGCGTGCCCGGGCGCCCCCATTCGGACGGAGTAGAGGCGGACCAGCTCGCCCGCCATGTCGCGAACCGCCCGCCGGACGCGCGCCTTTGTCCGGGGCCAGTCGTTCGTGCCGAGGCGGTGCAGTCGCGGCGCTTCGCCCCCGACGTACTTCGCGATGACGCCGACCTGGTCCGATGGAACGTACAGCTTGTCCCCCGCGGCGTATTCCAGGAGCAGGTAGTCGCGTTCGGAACCAGCGATCGCTCGGCGCACCATCCCGAGGTAGCGGCCAACGCCATGGACCTGATGAACGGCCAGGTCGCCGTGGGTGAGCTCCGCCGCTACGGCGTCCGAGCGCCGCGGTGCGATCCGCGGCGCTTCTCGCGTGTGGCTCCGGCCGCCGAACAGGTCTTCCTCGGTGATGAGGCCGAGCGCCGTCGACGACGGTTCTGGCTGAAACCAGAAGCCCTCCGTGATGTCGGCCTGGATGCCGAGCACACCGGCGGCGACACCGTTCGCCGCGAGGACCTCAATCGCGCGTTCGAGACTCCCCCGGCCCTCGCCCGCCACGACGACCCGGGCGCCGTGTTTCTGCAGACCGCGAATGGCCTCGATCATCGGCTCCAGACGGCCAGGCTGCGCCCACGCCCCGAGCCGGAGATCGACGGCGTCCGGCTCTCCGAACTCCGAAAGCTCCACCCGTGGCCGTCCCCGCAGCGCGGTCTCCAGTCCCTGAACGACGGAGCGCCCCGGCCAGCCCGACGCCTCGGCCAGCGCCTCGGCTTCGTCGACGATGTGCTCGGCGCGGCCGGCGGTCTGCCGAGCGGACGCCAGGACGACCCACGCTCCGTTCGGAAGCAGGTCCGCCAGCGTCGGAAGGTCCTCATAGAGGAGCGGCATCCCCTGCTCCATGCCTTCGAAGACCAATCCCTCGGCCAACCGCTCGAGCAGCGCCCGGTACTGCCCCCGATAGCGCGGAATCGCTTCATCCGCGCGCCGCCGCACGTCCTCGGTCAGCAGCAGCTCGCGGCTCGGGTGGACCTCGACAGCGTCGGCCCTCCCGGTGGAGAGCTGCGTGGCCGGCGAAAACTCCCGAACCGACTCCACCTCGTCGCCGAAGAACTCCGCCCGCACCGGACGCCGCTCCGTCGCGGGGAACACGTCGACGATGCCGCCTCGGACGGCGAACTCACCCCGATGTTCGACCACGTCCACTCGGGTGTAACCGAGGTCCACCAGGTGCTTGGCGAGGATGTCGGGGGCCACGGTGGCTCCACGCTCGATCTTCAGCGGCTCGTGCTCACCCAGCGAAGGCGACACGCCGTGCAGCGCGGCAAGCACCGGCGCGGCGACCACCAGCGGACCGCTCGCCCGCCGGAGAAGATACGCCGCGCGGGTACGGGTCCCGGCTACCTGCGGGCCCGGACTGATCCCCTCGTAGGGAAGCGCCTCCCAGGACGGGAACCGAAGCACCGCGTCCTGCCCGAGGAACGCGGCAGCGGCTCTGGCCACGCGCTCGGAAGCCCGCCCATCCGGGGAGAGCACCAGAACAGGCGCTCGAAGCGCGCGCGCCAAGACAGCAGCAGCGAAGGGGTGCCCCGCCGCGTCAGCCCGAGCCGTTCGAACCGGCCCGGCCGCGGCCAGCAGCGCTTCGAAGGCGGGTGAGGTCACCGCCCGGTCCAGGACTTCGAGCAGCCGCTCGCGCAATTCGCGATCGTGTTCCATGTCTCTCTCGCCTCGGACAGCACGAAGAGGCCTGGCACCGCGTACCAGGCCTCTGACCAGCTATTTCGTTCCTTCGGGATTCCGGCGGTTAGGAGCCGCGAATCCCGCCTTGATTGTAACGAGACTGTGTGAGCGTCAGGCCGTTGG
>JALYGK010000089.1 GCA_030777105.1 Actinomycetota bacterium
GGTGGAGGGAGCGAAGAAACCGGTCTCGCCGCGCCCAACGCGGGACGGCCGAGTACCGATTCTGATCGGCGGAACTTCCGACAAGGCCGTCCGGCGAGCCGTCGAGTGGGGCATCGGTTGGACGGCCGGCGGCGGCGGGCCCGACCGAGCGGCCGGCGTGATCGAGCGAGTTCGGAAGGCGTGGACCGAAGCCGGCAAGGACGGGGCGCCAAGGATCGTTTGCCTCGACTACTTCGCGCTGGGCCCGCAGGCGGAGGAACGCGGCGGGCAGTACCTCGGTGACTACTACGGCGAGTACGGTGGGACGATCACGGCCTCGATGCCGAAATCACCGGGCGAGCTCGGTGATCGAATGAAGCGCTTCGAGGACATCGGTACGGAGACGTTGATCTTCGATCCGACGGTCGGGGACCTCGATCAGGTGGAGATGCTGGCCGACGCGGTTCTCTAGAGCCGGGAGCTCGGGGCCTGTGCGGTGTCGTGCTCGCCCTTCGCCTCGTCCACGTGGATTCCGCATTCAGTCTTGAGGAGACCCGACCAGCGCCCGGCCCGCTCGTCCTCCCCCTGAAACACCATGCGCGTGCACGGGGCGCATCCGATCGACCCGTACCCGAGGTCGTAGAGCGGGTTGTGGGGGAGATCGTGCTGCTTCAGGTAGCTCCACGCGTCGCGGCGGGTCCAGTTGGCGATCGGATTCACCTTGAGGAGCGTTCGGCCCGAGTCGAGCTCCGTCCACGACAGAATCGGTGCGTTCGCCCTTGTCCACGCCGAATCGCGGCGCATGCCGGTGATCCAGCCGTCCAACTGCTCCAGAGCCCGGTTGAACGGAATCACCTTGTTGAGCTCGCAACAGAGTTTGGGGTCACGCTCGTAGAGGTGCGGACCGAACGTCTCCGCCTGCTTCTCCACCGTGTAGTCGCCGATGAGATCCACGACGTTCAGCCCAAGCTCCTCCGTGAGCCGCTCCTTGAAGGAGAGCGTCTCGGCGAAGTGGAACCCGGTCTCGAGGAAGAGGATGGGGATGTCGGGCCGGATCTCCACCGCCATGTGGATGATGGCGGTTCCTTCGGCTTGAAACGCCGACGCGATCGCCAGACGCTCGAGCCCAGAATCCTCGATCGCCCAACGAACGATCCCGCTCGGCTCCTGGTGCTCGAATCGAGCGTTGAGGTCGCGCACGGTTTCGTCTGCGAGCAGCGTTTGCACGCAGGTATCCTACCGGAGCCCCCTGCAGGCCCCTTGAGCTCTGCACCACCGAGATGACGTGAGGAGAACCGGTCGTGACCGAAACGATTGCTGCTCACGGCGGAACGCTCGTCGACCTGGTGATGCCGCCCGGTGAGGCCGACAAGGCGGCCGAAGAGGCCGGGAACCTTCCCAAGATCACCCTGGGGGGCCGAGACCTTTCGGACCTCGAGATGCTGGCAGTCGGAGCGTTGTCGCCACTGACCGGTTACATGACCGAGGACGACTACAAATCGGTTCTGGCCGACATGCACCTGGCGAACGGCCTTCCATGGACCATTCCCGTGACCCTGGCCGTGGACGAAGCGGGTGCCAAGCGAATCGGGGGGGCGTCGCGCGTAGCGCTTCTTTCCGGCGACATTCCCGTGGCTGTCGTCGAGGTGGAATCCGTTTACCGCCGCGACCGCGAGGGAGAGGCCGCTTCAGTCTTTCGAACCACGGACTCCGCTCATCCAGGGGTCCGTGCCCTGATGTCGTCCGGCGATTACGTGATCGCCGGCCCAGTGAGAGTGCTTCGAACTCCAAGGCACGACACGTTCCAGAACTACAGACTCACTCCTGCCGAGACGCGGCGGGCGTTCATGGAGCACGGATGGAAAACCGTGGTGGGATTCCAGACTCGAAATCCGGTGCACCGAGCGCACGAGTACCTGCAGAAGTGCGCCCTGGAGACCGTCGACGGCCTGCTCCTTCATCCCCTGGTCGGAGAGACCAAGGAGGACGACGTTCCCGCCGACGTGCGAATGCGGTGCTACGAGATTCTGCTGGACTCGTATTACCCGAGCGAGCGCGTCATGATGAGCGTGTTCCCGGCCGCCATGCGGTACGCGGGCCCGAAGGAGGCCATCTGGCACGCCATCTGCCGCAAGAACTACGGGTGCACGCATTTCATCGTGGGCCGCGACCATGCCGGCGTTGGCAACTACTACGGTACGTACGACGCGCAGAAGATCTTCGACGAGTTCGACCCGGAAGAGCTGGGGGTCACGCCGCTGTTTTTCGAGCACGCGTTCTTCTGCAACAGGTGCGACCAGATGGCATCACCCAAGACGTGTCCGCATGGAGATCAGGACAGAGTTGTCCTATCGGGCACGAAGGTGCGAGAGATGCTCCGCACCGGGAAGAAGCCGCCGAAGGAGTTCTCCCGCCCGGAAGTCGCAACCATCCTGATCGAGGCGATGGCCGACCGGGTGAGGTAGTGCGCCGGTTCGCAAGACGCCTGGCAACCTTGTCGCTCGTCACCCTCACGCTCCTGGCAGCGGCGCCATCGGCCGAAGGCCAGCAGGCACCCGGACGTCCAAGCGTCAGTGGGTCGGTGGTCGGGGAGCTCAGGCGAGGCGACCGTATCACGTTCACCGTCAGGGTCGTGGAGCCCAGGGGGTATCGGGAGCTCGCGGAGATCCGGATCGCCATGCTTCTCCAGGGGCTCGTCCTGTCGGAGCTGACCTTTGTGGAAGACGCCAACAGCATCGGCATCCGAGGTGGTTCGCTTCTCCAGATCGGGGCACCGGGCACGATTGCCGGCTCCTTCTTTCGGTACAACGGGCTCGAAGTCAGGACCGAAGCGAGCGGTCGAACGCTCACTCTCACCGTCCCCGCCGTGGTGATGGCCAACGTTCCTCCGGGCGCGAACTTCCGGTTCACCGCCGTCAACGACTCGGGAGCGACGGGCGTGGTGGTCAGGCACCTGAACATCGAGGAGGCGGGCGTCGGGTTTGGATGGGGGACCGTGCTCCTCGCGGTTCTGCTGGCGCTGTTCGCGGGCGCCTTCGTCGGGAACCTCTTTGCGACGCGCCGAGCGACCGCGCCGAGTGTCTCGGTTTACGGGGCGATTCAGCGGCGGCTCAACGAGGAACAGCCGACGGCGCGAAGATGAGCACGACGCAGGACGGCGTGACGCTCTGGTCTCGCCTGGCGAACCGACTGGAGAGCGAGCCGTCCGAAGACGGCGTGGTCGACGTATGGGAAGCCGTCGAGCGGAAGTTCGACCTTGCCGAGTACCGGCCCAAGCTCGCGTCCGACATCGAGATCAAGGAATTCAAACTGAAGTGGGGGAACGACTATGTGATGTTCGCGAACCCACGCGACTTGGTGCACTACCGGTTCAGTCCCGACGACGCCGAGCTCATCAAGCTGATGGACGGCACGCGGACGGTCAAGGAGATCGTCTACGACCGATTCAAGGAGTCAGGTGACCTCGAACTCTCCAGCGTCATCGATACGGTCCAGACGCTCCGCGAGGAGAACTTCTTTGAAGATCGGTACGTCGACGTCGACGCCGCCGTCCAGCGCGCGATAAAGCCGGCCTCTAGTCCTGGAGAGAAGATCGGCCAATTTGCCAGCTCCCGGAGAGTCGAGTGGCACACGGTCGACGGCGTGGTCCGATGGCTGTACAACCACGGACTGAACCGAGTCTTCACCCGCCCGTTCCTCATCGCGTCAATCCTTCTGGTCCTCGCCGGGTTTGCGGCGTTCTACTCGGTAGTGCAGGCCGACCGATTCGCTCTGGCCGGCGAGTCGCTTGCCCTGGGCTTCCTCATCCTGTTGTTTCTGGACTACTTCTCGGTGGCCCTCCACGAACTGGGGCATGCACTGGTCCTGGTGCACAACAAGCGCAAGGTGAAAAGCGCAGGCTTCGAGATCTATTTCCTCTCGCCAGCGTTCTTCGTTGAAGCGTCCGAAGCCCTGATGATCACCCGGCGGCAATCGATGCTCATGTCCTTCGCCGGTCCGTACACGCAGATGATGATCGGTGGCCTGTGCTCGATCGTCGCATGGGCGTTTCCTGAGTGGATCTTCGCATCGACGTTCTACAAGCTCGCGGTCATCAACTACTTCATGGTGTTCATGAACCTGCTGCCCATGCTGGAGCTCGACGGCTACTTCATCCTGGCGGACGCCATTCAGGTGCCGGATCTCCGTCCGCGTTCCCTTTCCTTTATCCGTCACGATCTGTTGCACAAGCTTCGGAACCGAGAGCGGTTCAGCCGGTCCGAGATCGGGCTCGCCCTGTATGGAATCTTCGGCGTCCTCTTCACGGGATCCTTCCTGATCAGCGGCTCCTTTTATTGGAGGACGGTGTTCTCCGACCTGGTTCGAAGGCTCTGGCTCGGCGGCGTGGTTACCCGGGCATTCCTGATCATCTTGGTGGCCTTCCTGGCGTCGCCGCTCATTCGCGCGTTGATCAAGGCCGCGGAGGCGATCGGTCGTCTCGCCGCTCTGGTGGTTCGCCGGTTGCGATTTCGATTGGAGCGGTCGTGGCGCGTGGAGGCGGCGCAGCTCATCGACGCACTTCCACTCTTCGATGACCTGCCGGTGGATGTCCTCAACGACCTCGCGGGGCGGATCACGGTGCGGGCGTATTCCAGTGGCCAGCCCGTCGTCCGGCAAGGTGACCGCGCCACCGCGTTCTTCGTGGTCCGAAAGGGCATGCTTGAGGTGGTCGAGGAGAACCCTGAAACGGGCATTGAGCGGACGCTCCGCGTGCTCGGCCCCGGCGAGGCCTTTGGCGAGCTGGGGTTGAAGGAGGGCGCACGGCGAAGCGCCACCGTTCGGGCGGTGGAGGACTCAGAAGTGTTCGAGGTGGATAAGAGCACGTTCGACCGACTCCTCGCGGACACGGCGCGGCTTCCCGACTTCGCTCCGACCGTACAGGCGCTTCAAGAGCTGAAGGAGATGAAGTGCTTCTCGCATCTCGAGCCAGATGAGCTCGGCGAGCTTCTGGAACACGGCGAGTGGATCAAGGTCAAGCCCGGTGAATACATCATCGAACAGGGCGAGATCGGCGACTCGTTCTATGCCATTGGCTCCGGTCAGGCCGATGTGTTCGAAGACGGGGAACTCAAAAAGACGCTCGGATCCGGGGCATACTTCGGCGAAGTGGCGCTGCTGCTCTCGGTTCCGCGGACGGCCACTGTCGTGGCGAAGACCCCGATGCGTGTGTTCAAGCTCGACCGCCAGGGGTTCGATCGCCTGGTCCGCGACGCATTCAAGCGGGGAACGATGAACCCCAGCCGGCTACTCGACAGAACCGCCGCCCACTAGGCTCCCGACGGGAGGGCTGCCGATGGATTGCTGGCATTGCCGGAAGACCGCGGTCGGTACGTGTCGATTCTGCGGGCGCGGGCTGTGCGAGGACCATGTCGAGACCCATCCGTTCATCCTGGAGCTGTTCCGTTCCGGCGATGACGTTCCGAAGGTTCTCGTGGTCGAAGACGCGCTCTACTGCGGAACGTGCACTCCTCGTCCCGACCCGATCGATCTGCCGGAGCTGGCGTAGGCGCGCCCGAGGGCTTCTTCGAGTGTGACCGAGGTCACCGCAATGGTTGTGACCAACGTCACATGGCATCCGTGATAGGCGGCACTGGACCTCGGAAGCGACGGCGGTAGCGTTCGGGTCAGTTACCGGACCGTACCGGGGGAGGTGATCGAGATGGCGGAGAAGAAGGTGACGCCGAAGGCGGCGGGAGCAAAGAAGTCCGCTTCGAGCAGCAAGTCAGCGGCGACCCGTGTGGCGAAGGGAGCACGCGGCGCGAAGGCAGCTCTGGGTGCCAGAGCCGCTCTGGGAGCCAGGGGGGCGAGAGGTGCCAGGGGCGCACGGGGCGCGCGCGGCGCGCGCGGCGCAAAGGCCATCTAGAGACGACCGAAAGTTGGGAACGGGCCCGGAACTCCGGGCCCGTTTCGTTTGTCCGTCGGCCTTCACCACTTGCTTGCCCGCCCGCCGGGAAGCTCAATTGGTTACGCTCCGACCATGGCGGTGCGGTCCTCGCGTTCTGCGTCGCTTTCGACGAAAGAGCTCGAACGCGCCATGGCCGCCACGCCGCTGCTTCAGGACGTCCCGTCGAAGGCGGTGGCCCACTTCGCCTCGCTGGGGGCCGTCCGGGAGTATCGGCGAGGGACGTACCTGTTCTTTCAGGGTGACGACGCCGACTCGGTCCTCTTCCTCTGTCGGGGGCGGATCGAGATCAGCTCCTTGTCGTTCACCGGGCACCGGCAGCTGCTGACGACGCTGGACCATCCTCAGTTCTTTGGCGAGCTTGGAGTTCTCGGCGACCTCGAGCGAACGTCGACGGCGATGGCGCTGGAGGACACGGTCGTGTGGCTCGTCCGAGGCGAGGTGTTCCTGGGGTTTCTCGGTGAGCACTTCGACGCCACCAGAGCGTTGCTGCGAAGCCTCTCCCAACAAATCCACGCCCACGAGTCGTTCGTCGAGGATCTCCTGTACTTGGATCTCAAGGGCCGTGTGGCCAAACGGCTTCTCCAGCTGGTGAGCCCGAGCCTCACGGAGCTACCCCCGGACGGGACGGTCCTCCCCGCCGCGGTCACTCACTCGGACCTGGCGAGCCTGGTCGGTGGAAGCCGCGAGAACGTGACGCGGATCCTCTCCGATTTCCAGCGGCGCCGACTGGTGAAGCGGGACGGAAAGCGCTACGTGCTGACGAACGTCACGGGGCTGCGGCGCCTGGCGAGCCTCTGACCGTGCGTCGTCGGGTCGCTGCGAGCTGACTAGTTCCATCGGATGGGCCGAAATAGTGCTGCTCGGGCGACGGCCGGTGGCTAAGCTACACGGGACCGTTGCCGCCCTAGAGATCGGACCTTCAGATGGCATCAGCTCGCGCCAAAGACATCCTTTCCCCACGACTTAGCCTTCTGATGTCGGCGATTCTCCTGGCCGCCCTGCTGATCCAGGCTGCGCGAACGGAGGCGGGGGGGCCGTCGGACCCTTGCGCCAGTCCGACGCTGACCGGGACTTCGACTCAGGACTTCGCCGCCGGTTGCATCGACGAAGATGGCGGCTCGGTCAAGACGGAGTCCCCCGCCACACAGTCCAATCCCCACTGGACCAAGGTCACGGTGCCGCCCGGGTTCCCGGGCGGCGTGACGATCGAGGAACATGAAGAATTCCCTCCGGAAGTCGATGAGGTCGGCGCTGCCGGCCTCGCCGTTGATTGCGACCCAAGTCGCGGCCGTTATACGTGCCTCATCAGCGACATCTTCACGACGCAAACCACGACGCGGAAGAAGCCCATGATCTTCAGGTTCACGGTCGACAAGTCGACGTTCCCGAGAGGAACCAGGATCGGAAGGATCCGGATCTTTCACGACGAAAAGCGCGTTCCGCGGTGCGATGACGAGGACAGCGTCAAGATCGGTTACCAGCTGGAACAGGGTCAGCAATCCTGCCACGCGAAGACGGTTCGGCTTCGGAATCGCGATGTGCGGTTCGTTGTCCTGACGACCATCAATGGGCGGTGGCGTTTCAAATAACAGGTCGCGGCTGAGTCGCTGAAGACCGTGCAGGTCTGTCCGAACTGCGGCGAAGAGAATCCCGACAAATTCCGTCTCTGCGGATACTGCGGGACGAAGCTCGCGGCGACGGTTCTTCAGGAGGTTCGGAAGACCGTCACGATCGTCTTCTCCGACCTCAAGGGATCCACCACGCTCGGGGAGACGCTCGACACCGAGACTCTGCGCGAAGTCCTCAACACCTATTTCCGAGAGATGCAGGCGGTACTGGAACGCCACGGCGGACGTGTCGAGAAGTTCATCGGCGACGCCATCATGGCTGTTTTCGGGCTCCCGCGACTCCACGAGGACGATGCGCTTCGTGCGGTTCGCGCCGCGCACGAGATGCAACTGCGCCTGCGGTCGCTGAACGATGAGCTCGACAGGCGGTGGGGAGTCCGGCTCGAGAACCGAACCGGCGTCAACACGGGAGAGGTGGTCGCCGGCGACGTCACCACCGGGCAACGGCTGGTCACCGGCGACGCGGTCAATACCGCCGCGCGGCTGGAGCAGGCAGCGCCCGCGATGGAGATTCTGGTAGGGGAGCCCACATACCGCCTGGTTCGGGACGCCGTCCAGGTCGAACCCGTGGAACCGCTTGACCTGAAAGGCAAGGCGGAGCCGGTCCCCGCGTACCGCCTGATCGGTGTCACCGGCGGAGAGGGATTCAGTCGCCGACTGGACGCTCCGATGGTCGGCCGTCGAGACGAGATTGCGCTCCTCACCAAGACCTTTGAGCGGGCGATCGCCTCCAGGGCATGCCAGGTCGTTACCATCCTGGGGCAGGCCGGCGGGGGAAAGTCCCGGCTGACCCAAGAGTTCATCAACCGCATCGCGGAGGACGCTGAGGTCCTCACTGGGCGATGTCTGCCGTACGGGGAGGGCATCACCTTCTGGCCGCTCTCCGAAGTCGTCCGACAGGCCGCAGGGGTTTCCGAAGACGATCCGCCAAGGTTGGCGAAGGAGAAGCTCGCCGGCGTGCTCCACGGAGACGGAGCCGACGTGGCAGAGCGGCTTGCGGCCATGATGGGCCTTTCGTCCACACCGTTCTCCATAGAGGAAACGTTCTGGGCAGCGCGAAAGTTCTTCGAGATCCTCTCCGCTCGACGCCCACTGGCCGTCGTGTTCGACGACATTCATTGGGCCGAACCGACGCTTCTCGACCTCGTCGAACACATCGCCGACCAGGCGGAAGGGCCTCTGTTGCTCGTATGCCCGGCGCGCCACGAGCTCCTGGAGAATCGGGCGGAATGGGGCGAGGGGACTCCGAACCACTCCCGGATCTCCCTGGTGCCCCTGTCGCCCGCAGAGAGCGAGCTCATCGTCCAGAACCTGCTGGGGCACGCCGGGCTTCCCGGACAGGTCGCCTCGAAGATCGTCGAAGCCGCGGAGGGGAATCCGCTGTTCGTCGAGCAGATGCTTTCGATGCTCATCGACGAAGGAGTGATTCGTCCAGAGGACGGGCGGTGGGTGCTCCGTGACCCAGTCGCTTCCTTCTCGGTGCCTCCGAATATCTCCGCGCTGCTGGCGGCGCGCCTTGACCGCCTCGTGGCCGAAGAGAGGGCCTCGCTCGAGCGTGGATCGGTTATCGGTCAGGTCTTCTACAAGGGTGCGGTGGAGGAGCTCTCTCCGGAGGAGCTGAAGGACCAGGTCGGAGCGAACCTGGCCTCTCTCACGTTGAAGCAGCTCTTGCGCCCCGACGATCCTGCCTTCGGCGACGAAGAGGCATTCCGCTTTCAGCACATGCTGATCAGGGATGTGGCCTACCGGGGCCTCCTGAAACGCACGCGGGCCGACCTTCACGCCGGTTTTGCCGTGTGGCTGGAGCGGGTCGCTGCGGCGCGAGTCACCGAATACGAGGAGATGCTCGGCTACCACCTGGAGCGGGCTTACCGCTACCTCTCGGAGCTCGGTCCTGGAGACGACCGCACGAGGGACACCGGGGAGGCGGCCGCGCGGTGGCTGGGCTCCGCGGGGCGAAGGGCCTTCGCCCGCGGTGACATGCCGGCCGCCGCCAACCTGCTGGAGCGAGCGACTTCGGTCCTTCCAACGGAGGACAGCTGGCGCCTGGATCTGTTGGCCGACCTGTCCGAGGCGTTGGTGATGGTCGGCGAGCTCTCGAGAGCCGAGGCGCTTCTCGAAGAGGGGATTCGAGTGGCGGAACGGTCCGCCGACCGCCGATTGCAAGCAGCCCTCGACCTGGCGCTGCTCGGCGTGCATCTGTGGTCGGACCCTGAGGGGTGGAGCGACAAGGCCGTCCGCGAGGCGGAGCGAATGCTTGCCGTGTTCGAGGAGGTCGGTGATCAGCTGGGATTGGCAAATACCTGGCACTTGTTGGGTGGCGTTCACGGCACGGCGTGTCAGTACGGCCGGGCGGAAGTGGCGACTCGAAACGCCCTCAAGCACGCGAAGCTGGCTGGGGATCGTCTCCGAGAGGTCCGATACCTCTCTCACCTTGCTCAGGCGGCGACCTTTGGGCCATTGCCCGTTGCAGACGCCATCTCT
Organism: Actinomycetota bacterium; assembly: GCA_030777105.1. Taxonomy (GTDB): domain Bacteria; phylum Actinomycetota; class UBA4738; order UBA4738; family UBA4738; genus JALYGK01. Next base: position 10,036 of record JALYGK010000089.1, read on the forward strand.
CGGTGCGAGGAAGCTCTGGCGGAGGCAGCCGGGCACCGGAAGCAGGAGGCCGTCGTTCTCGGCGCCCTCTCTCAGCTCGAAGCCATGTGCGGCAACTTTGATCGCGCTCGAGAGCTCTACCGGAGTGAGCGCGCAACGTTTGAAGAGCTCGGAGACAAGATCGACGCGGCGTCCTCGTCTCTGGACTCGGCGCATGTCGAAATGCTGGCCGATGAATACGTCGCGGCGGAGCGAGAACTGCGACGCGACTACGAGCGGCTTACCGCGATCGGCGAAAAGTACTTTCTCTCGACGGTCACTGGATTGTTGGCGCACGCCCTCTACTTGCAGGGACGGTACGAAGAGTCGAATGAGTTCAGCCGGCAAGCAGAGGAAGCATCACCCGAGGACGACGTGGAATCCCAGGCGATATGGCGGCGTGCTCGGGCCAAGGTGCTCGCCCGCCGGGACCGTTTCGAGGAAGCCGAGTCTCTGGCGTGGGAGGCGCACCGGCTCATGTCTCCCACAGACGCGCCAATCTGGAAGGGGAACACCCTCCTGGATCTGGCCGAGGTTCTCGAGGTTGCCGGAAAGAGGCATGAAGCAGGTCCCTTGATAGAAGAAGCGCTTCGGCTCTATGAGGAAAAGGGCGACCTCGTCTCAGCGGCCAGAGCGAGGAAAAGGCGGCAAGAGCTGACGACAGAGCCCACTCAAGTCCGTCCCGTTACCGGCTGAACGGGTCACTCTTCGAGGAGGTGCTCCGCGAGGAGCCCCATCTCGATCAGGTCGACGTGACGACCACCGATGAAAGAGGCCCGGCGGAGCCGCCCCTCTTCCTTGAACCCGACGTTCTCGTAGGCCGCTTTGGCCCGCGGGTTCGTTTCCTGGACCAGCAAGCGAATGCGCTGAAGGTTCATTTCCCGGAACCCGAACCGGGCGAGCGTCCGGACCGCGTCGGTCCCAAACCCCCGGCCCCAGAAGGGCTTCCCGATCCAGATTCCGACCAGGCCGGACCGAACCCGTCCATCGATACCCGCGAGTTCGCACGCCCCGATCAACTCCCCAGGGAGTGTTTCGATGGCGAAGAGAGCAGTGGCCTGCGACCGCGCTCTCTCCCACCACTCCCTGGTCTCGGCGAGTGGCTCGGGCCAAACCACGTCGAGGTACTGCGTCACGTCGGGATCCCAGAAGAGCTTGTTGATCGTCGGGAGGTCGTCTTCTTCGACCGCTCGGAGACGAACCAAGTCTCCTTCGAACGGAGAGCGAACTCGACGGAAGTCTTCGTGATTGAAGCTCAACGTGGAGTGAGGATAGCCCTCGATGGAGGTCGCACCGCGCGGCCGGTGGGTCCGGCCGGAACCTACCCGAGCGTATAGTTAGACAATGCTTCACCCTCTCTTCACGCCGGAGCACGGGGAGTTCCGGCAGTCCATCCGAGCCTTCGTAGAAGCGGAGCTGGCCCCCCTTGCGGAGGAGTGGGAGCGGGAGGGCCACTTTCCCGACTGGGTCTTCAAGCGCATGGGGGACCTCGGCTTCCTCGGCCTCCGATATCCGCAGGAATACGCCGGGCAGGGCGGCGATTGGGGCCACGCGATCGTCTTGGCGGAGGAAATGGCACGTTGCCGGTCCGGCGGTGTCGGCATGGCGGTCGCTGTGCAGTCGGAGATGGCCACTCCGCCGATCCTGAAGTTCGGGACGGAAGAGCAGAAACAGGAATACCTGGTTCCCGCCATCAGAGGCGAGAAGATCTTCTGCCTTGGGATCACGGAACCGGAAGCCGGGTCCGACGTCGCCAGCATCAAGACCGTGGCGGTCCGCGACGGTGACGGATTCGTCATTAATGGGCGAAAGATCTTCATTACGAATGGAGCACGGGCCCATGCCTGTCTCCTGGTCACGAGGACCGATACGGCGGCGGGATACGAGGGGTTCTCGCTCTTTCTGGTCGACACGGACGTCCCCGGTTTCTCGGTGAGCCGCGAACTGGACAAGCTCGGCATGCGGTCTTCCGACACGGCCGAGCTGGTCCTCGACGACGTGCGCGTCCCCGCCCGTGCGCTCCTCGGCGAGGAGGGACGGGGATTCGTCGAGATCATGTGGGAGCTTCAGGGCGAGCGACTGATCGGCGTGGCCGGGTCGGTGGCGGGCGCGACGCTCGTCTTCGAGCACGCACTGGCGTACGCAAAGGACCGGCACGCGTTCGGCAGGCCCATCGGGAGCTTTCAGGTGAACCGGCACAAGTTTGCCGAGATGGCCACCGAGCTCGAGGCGGCGCGACAACTGACCTACGACACCGCCCTGGCCTGGGAGCGCGGTGAGTACCCGGTCAAGCAGATCTCCATGGCGAAGCTGTACGGCGGCTTGGTGGTGAACCGGGTGATGAACACCTGCATGCAGATCTTCGGCGGGTTCGGCTACGCGGAGGGCTCCGGCATCGAGCGCGCGTGGCGCGACACCAGGCTCCTTCGGATCGGGGCGGGCACGGACGAGGTCATGCGAGAGGTCATTTCGAAGACCATGGGGATCGCCTGATGGCCACCACCAGGTTCGACGTCATTCCGCAGGCGGGGCTGTTCACCGAGGATCACCACGAGCTTCGATCCACCGTCCGGAGGTTCGTGGAGCGTGAGCTCGCGCCGCACGCCGCAGAGTGGGAGAAACAAAGGGAGTTCCCCTACCGCGACGTCTTCAGGCAGGCAGGGGCAATGGGGCTCTTCGGAGCGAAGTATGACGCGACGTATGGGGGGACCGGGCCGGACCTCGTCGCCGACGCCGTGATCACCGAAGAACTCGCTCGCTGCCGGTCGGGAGGAGTGGCGGCGGCGCTCGGAGCGCACAAGGACCTGGGGTCGTATTACCTGTACCGATTTGGGACCGAGGCGCAACGCCAACGGTGGCTCGTGCCGGCGATAAATGGAGAAGTCATCACCGCCCTTGCCGTAACGGAGCCGGAAGCCGGCTCTGACGTGGGCGGCATTCGGACCAGGGCGGCCCGGCAGGGCGACGGTTGGGTGCTCGCCGGCACGAAGACGTTCATCACGAATGGTCCGATCGCCGACGTCGTGGTGGTGGCCGCCAAGACCGATCCAGACGCGGGGCACCACGGGATCTCGTTGTTCGCGGTCGAACGCGGCGCGCGCGGGTTCGTCGCCCAACGCGTCGACACGGTGGGCTGGCGAACGTCACATACGGGCGAGTTGGCGTTCGATGATTGCCGGGTACCCGGAGATGCGCTGCTCGGTGACGAGAACCGCGGGTTCTACCAGATCATGGAGAACTTCCAGTGGGAGCGGATCGTGATGGCGCTTGCCGCCATCGCCGGATCCGAGACCACGCTCGACACCGCAATCCAGTACGGCCGCGAGCGACAGGCGTTCGGCCGTCCGGTCCTGAAGTTCCAGGTGTGGAGGCATCGCCTGGCGGACCTGGCCACGGAGATCGAGGCAGCCCGCTCCCTCTCGTACCACGCGCTTCGGAAGCTCGTCGCCGGCGAGGACGCAGTCCGAGAGGTCTCCATGGCGAAGTGGTTCGCTACCGAGCTCTCGTGGAAGGTAGCCGACGAGGCTCTCCAGATCCACGGCGGGTACGGCTACATGATGGAGTTCCCCGTTCAGAGAGCGTGGCGCGATTCCCGCCTCGGCCCCATCGGCGGGGGGACCACCGAAGTGATGAAGGAGATCATCGGGCGCTCGTACGGTCTGTAGATCCTTCGTTCTAGCACTCGACCTTCGTGCCTGCCCCCTTCTTGACCAGGGTTTCCTGCGGCGCGCTCCTGGGGAACATTGAGTGGAATTGCGGCCAAAAGCCGAAAGGGGGTAAGTCAGTGGCCTACGAACCGCCTCACACGCACGGTAGCGCCGGCGCCCCGCCTCCACAGGAGCCGGGTTGGACGGGCTACGCGGCCATCAAGTACACGGCCATCGTCATCGTGGTCCTCGCCGTCATCGCCTTCTTGGTGTGGGCGTTGACCAACTTCATCGGCGACTGACGTAGCCACCGCAACGCGCAACGGCCGCGGCCGGGCTCTTCGGGGCCCAGCCGTCGCGATGTCTGTGACCCTCCGGCGCTTATCTCCGGGCCCCTTTCTTCCGAAGCCTTTATTGGGACAACCACACCGGCTTGTTCTCGAAAGCGAGATAATCGCCGTCGCCCGCGGAGGTTTTAGGACATGACAGAGCCAGCCGAAGCAACGCGCTCCGCCCGCAGCGCGGAAGTCCTCGATCCTGCGTTCGTGGAGGGCGTCCGCGATTTGCCGCTCGATGAGTTGCGGCGAAGGCGGGACGAGGCGCTGGCGGAACGAGAGTTTCTGTCGTACCTGCGACGGCTCCTCCAGGTCCGGGAGGACGTCCTGAAGACCGAGCGGGCGCGCCGGCAGCAGGGCGAAGGACCCGAGTCCTTCATGGATCGTCTGACCCGGGTCCTGGCTGATGGGCCGCGAGCTAGGGGCCGCGGTGAGGCGCTCCGCATCGCGCTGAGTCAGGAAGACCTCGCCGAGGCGGAACGGCGCGTCGACGAGGTCGTGGGGGAAGGCTGGTCGCCGCGACCGGAGGGTCTCGACGATCAGCAACTCGAGAACGCCCTTGCCGCGCTGGAAAGAGAAGAGCGCGCGGTATCCGAACTTCGAGCCGCTATCTTTCGGGTGCACGACCACCTTCAGGAGGAGCTCAAGCGCCGGTATCAGGAGAACCCCTCCCAGATCGGACCGGTGTAGCAGCCGCCCACTCGAACGCCGCCGGGTCCTCTGAGGAGTACGCCGGACCCGTAACGGTCAAGGTCATTCGGACCGGCGTGGAGGAGTCGCGGCATCTCGTCGATGTCGCCGTCGTCGATGTAGCCGGTGCCATCGTCTCGCGCGCCGGTAATCCGAACACCACGCTGTTCGCGCGGTCATCGATGAAGCCTCTCCAGGCCGCCGTGTCGCTGTCACTTGCGTCGATCGACTTCACGCCCGCCGAGGTCGCGGTGATGTCTGGCTCACACAACGCCGAGCCGGTCCACGTGGACGCGGTGCGGTCCATCCTGGCGAAAGCGGACGTTCCCGAATCGGCACTTCAGTGTCCGGAGCGACTTCCGTGGGATGAACAGACCCTCCTCGAACGGCCGCAGCGGCTCCGCGTCAACTCCGACTGCTCTGGAAAGCACGCCGGGATGCTGGCCGCTTCCCGCGCTCGAGGGTGGGATCTCGACTCGTACCGTCAACCGGATCACCCCTTGCAGCGCGTCGTCGAGGAAGTGGTTCTCCAGGCGAGCGCTCTTCATCGAGTGGCGATCGGGGTCGATGGATGCGGTGTACCCGTTCATTCGCTTCCGCTCCGGTCGATGGCCACGATCTATGCGCGGCTTTCCGCTCCGTCGCGATGGAACCGGTTCGAAGGAGCCATCCGAACGGTGGTCAGCGCCATGACCGGCGAGCCGTACTTGGTGGCGGGTCGAAATCGTGTCGATACGGAGCTCATGGAGACGGTCCAGGGATTGGTGGTGAAGGGCGGTGCAGAGGGGCTGCTCTGCGCCTCGGTCCCCGATCGAGGTCTCGGCGTCGCCCTGAAGGTCCGAGACGGATCCTCGCGAGCGGCGGCGCCCGCTCTTATTCGACTGCTTCAGAACCTCGCCGTCCTTGACGACGCCGCCGTCGAGAAGGTCGCGACGTTTGCGCGCCCTGCCGTCACGGGCGGCGGCGATCGCGTCGGCGAGCTCCACGCCGAGTTCCACCCGATCCGCGCGTGACGCTCAGTTCGGGTTTATCCAGTTGCATGCGGTGAGTTTGCAAGTGTTTAAATTCCTTGGTAGGGTCGCGTCATGAACGTTCGCGGAGTCGGGCAGTACATCCGAAACCAGCGCACCAACGCCAGGCTTTCCCTGAAAAAGGTCTCCGGGCTGGCGGGGGTGTCCATACCGTACCTCTCACAAATCGAACGAGGGCTTCGGAAGCCCAGCGCCGACATCTTGCAAGCGATCGCCAAAGCGCTCCGAATCTCCGCCGAGACGTTGTACGTGCAGGCCGGCATTCTCGACGATAAGTCCGTTCCTGACGTGACGGCCGCGATCCTGGCCGACCCATCCATCACCGAGCGCCAGAAGCAAGCGCTCCTTCAGATCTACGACGCGTTTCGTGACGAGACCGGCTGGGGCGGCCCTTCCGACACGGCCGACGCCGTTGCGGCCGCCAGCCTGTCTACTGGGAAGCAGCCGGCGAACCGGAGTCGTTCGGCACGGAAGCGCCCCACGGCACACACGCGCCACCGCACACGACCTCAGATCTCATCGAAAGGAGGTGGAACCACTCATGGCGAACACAAAGCGTAAGTACCCGTCGGGCAAGGCGCTCGCGGACTACTACATCTACGTCCCGCTGGGCGCGGCCCAGATCGTCGCGGAGAAGGCCAAGGAGCTCTCCGGCACGACGGTCGGGACAGTGAAGCGCAACACTCAGAACGCCGTCGACTTCGTCCGCGGCGGTCGCGAGAACGTCCTGTCCACGTACGACGACCTCGCCAAGCGCGGCAAGAGCCTCGCCTCGAGCATCGGGCGAATGAGCGCAACGCAGCGCGCTGCGACGCAGTTCAAGACGGCCCGCTCGAGCTTCCGAAGGGCCGCGAGAGCGACCTCGGAGGCCACCAAGGCCACCGCCACGGCCACACGCGCGGCGGCGAAGAAGGTCGGCTAGGGGACTCCCGCCCTCGAGCCGACGACACGGGAAGACCCGCCCCTTCGGGGGCGGGTTTTCTCATTGGGACGCCCCGGCCGCGGCAATACCCGCCACTACCATGGGCGAACGACCATGAACTCGCGCGGAAGGCGGCGTCGGAAGGACCCCAAGCGGGTCGCCGTGATCAGCGTTCATACCTCACCGGGGGAGCAGCCCGGAACGGGGGATGCGGGCGGCATGAACGTCTACATTCTCTCCGTCGCCCGCCGACTGGCCGAACAGGGGATCGCGGTCGATGTCTTCACCAGAAGCCACTCGACCGACGCCCCCGACGTAGAGCCCCTGGGTTCGGGGAGCAGGCTCATTCGCGTACCTGCCGGCCCTCGCGGTCCGGTCGACAAGGCGGACCTCCCCACCTTGCTCCCGACCTTTCTCGGTGGCGTCCTGGCCCATGCCGCCGGGGAACACCACCACGGTGCCCACGCCCCCTATGACGTCGTGCACAGCCACTACTGGCTTTCGGGATGGGTTGGCAGCCACGCCAAGGAGATCTGGGGGGCTCCCCACGTGGCTTCGTTCCACACGCTCGGAAAGGTGAAGAACTCGGCGCTGCCGGCGGGGGACCGCGCCGAGCCGCGGGTTCGCCTGAGCGGAGAGCAGCGGGTCATCCGGCGGGCGGATCGCATCCTGGCGCCGACCACGATCGAGGCTCGGGATCTCGTCGAGCTCTACGGAGCCGATCCGAGCCAGATCCGAGTGGTCGCTCCGGGCGTCGACGGGCGCATCTTTGCGCCCATGCCGAAGCAAGCGGCCCGCGCCCGGCTGGGTCTCGGCAACCGGCTGCTGCTGCTTTTCGTCGGTCGCCTTCAGCCGCACAAGGGACCCGATATCGCCATCCGCGCATTCGCCGAAGCGGTTCGCCGGGATCGTGGCCTTACGGGGCGCCTGATCCTCTGGCTGGTGGGTGGTCCCTCCGGCGACGGAGCGAGCAGTGAACCGGCCGCGCTCGGAGCCCTGGCGTCCGCGTTGGGCGTTGGAGACCGAATATCAATCATCGCGCCGGAGCCTCATTCCCGCTTGGCCGCGTACTACTCAGCGGCCGAGGCGATCCTCGTTCCCTCGCGCTCCGAGTCCTTCGGCCTGACCGCGCTCGAGGCCCAGGCATGTGGCACACCGGTGATCGGCGCTGCGTCCACGGGCCTCGGCCACGTGGTGAAGGACGGCGAAACCGGGTTCCTGGTGGCCGGGTGGGATCCGGGCCGGTATGCGGATCGCATCCTCGCTTTGTTGGCGGACCCACAACTTGGCCGGCAGATGGCCGAAGCGGGCCCTCGTCATGCCGGCCGGTTCTCCTGGGACTCGACAGTCCGTGGGCTGCGCGCGGTGTATGGGGAACTTCTCAATGGAGCGGCGACGTGATCGAGGGAAGGCGAGTCACCCTTCGTCCGGTCGAGGAGAGTGACTACCCGCTAATCCACCGGTGGATGAACCACCCGGAGATCTGGTGGTACATGGACTACGAGATGCCGGTCTCCCTCGTCGACGTGGCGCAGGACGTCGAGCGCAGCCGGCGGGAAGGGCATCCATACACGATCGTCGTCGAGGGACGTCCGATCGGCCGGATCGGCCTCAACCAGTTCAGGACCCGAGACCGGGTCTGCTCCCTGTACATGTACATCGGCGAGCCGTCCTTCTGGGGCCAGGGATACGCCCGTGACGCCGTGATGACCTTGCTTGCCTACGCCTTCGACCGATGGGACCTCCATCAAGTGGAGCTGTGGACGCTCGCCGACAACAATCGGGCCATCGACGTCTACGCCACGTGCGGGTTCGTTCGAGAGGCAAGCCTCCGGGAGCGTTCGTGGAAAGGCGGCCGGTGGGTCGACCGTGTCGTCATGAGCGTGAACCGGGACGAATTCGCGGCGGCCCGGGAGCGTTGGGACGGCTCGCCGATGGCGGAACCTGCGTCGTGACGGAGGTCCGAGGGATCTTCTTTTTTTGTCGAACCGGTTACACACCGGTGCTGACCTGCGGTTTCTCTCGTCGACCTGCTGTTTTGGCAGGTTGACTCCCGCAAGAGCGTACGTAACATACGGCTTGCTCCGAGCAGCCGAACTGGCTGAGTCAGGGAACCGAATGGGACCCCCTGGGAAAGCCGTAAGGCCGACTGGGCGCACCTAGCAGTACGGTCGGGACAGCTAACTGGCTGTGCTGTTGGGGAGGCTCGGGAGGCCCCAAAGCCCAACGAAAGGGCGTCACCATAAGGAAACCGAGACGGTTGGACAGGTTGCTCGGAGCACTAGGCCCGAGGGGCTAACGGAGGCCGCGACTTCGGTCAGCGGCGTACCGAAGGTCCCTCGGGCCCCTAGTTTTCTCTGGGGCCCGGTTCCTATACTCCGGCCCATGACCCCTCGGCGGTTGATGCCGCCCCGCACGCCGTGACCCATTTCCTCCGTGCTCCCACGATCTGGATGACGGAGCGCGCAGTCGTTCGGCGTTTGCTGACCGTTCATCCTTTCGGCAGGCGGCTCGCCGGCCGGTTCGTGGCCGGCGACACGCTGGAGGACGGGATGGAGGTGGCTCGCGCGCTTCGGTCCCAGGGGATCGCGTCGATGCTCGACCATCTCGGCGAGGAGGTCGAGTCACCCGGTCAGGCGGCCGACGCTGCCGACGCGTACGTTCGGGCGCTGAAGCGGATCGCCGAGGAACCGGACCTTGACTGCAACATCTCCGTGAAACTCACCCAGCTCGGGCTGAAGACGTCGCGAGAGCTGTGCGGCGAGAATCTCGAGCGCGTCCTCCAGGCGGCGTCGGGACCAGACCGGCGGACGCTGGTCATGATCGACATGGAAGCCCACGAGTACGTCGAGCCCACGCTCGACGTCTATCTCTCGCTTCGCGAAAGGTACGCGAACCTCGGCGTGTGTCTCCAGGCCTACCTGAATCGATCGGCGGACGACTGCGCTCGAATCGGGAGGCCTGGCGCCATTGTTCGGATGACAAAGGGCGCGTACCTGGAGCCGCCCAACGTCGCGTACCAGACAAGGAGACAGGTCCGGCGGAACTTCGCGCGGCTCGCCGCCACGCTCCTGGTCGCGGGGTCCACCGTCCACCTGGCGACCCACGATCCCAAGCTGATCGACGGCGCGACGGCGTTCGTTCGAACCCGAAGCATCTCCAGAAAGCGATACGAATTTCAGATGCTGTACGGCGTGCGGCGAGATCTCCAGACCAGGCTTGCCCGGCAGGGAGAGCCGGTCCGTGTATACATCCCGTACGGGACGCGGTGGTACCCCTACCTGACCAGGCGCCTGGCGGAGCGTCCTGCCAACCTGTGGTTCTTCGCGTCGAACCTGTTCAGGCGAGGAGGCTGATCGAATGGCGAACGGCGAGTCCGACCGGCGAGTCGCGTTCCTTGGTGGTGGCCGCATGGGCGAGGCGCTCGTGGCCGGCCTTATCCGCTCCGATGGAAGGGCACCCGACGAGATCATGGTGACGTGCCGTCGCGAGGAGCGGGCCCGCGAGCTCTCGGAGCGCCATGGGGTGACGGCCACGCTGTCAAACGCGGAAGCCGTTCGGTGGGCCCGGACGGTGGTTCTCACCGTCAAACCGCAGGACATGGAGGCGCTGCTCGGGCAGATCGCGGAGCCCATCACCGACGGCCACCTCCTGGTTTCGTTCGCTGCCGGGATCCGAACGTCGTTCATCGAGAGCCACGTTCCCAAGGGGACGCCTGTGGTCCGAGTGATGTCGAACGTCGCGGTGCTGGTCGACGAAGCCATGTCCGCAATCAGCGCCGGTTCGACCGCGGTCGACAAGCACCTGGCGGTGGCGGAGGAGCTTCTGTCATGTGTCGGTCGGGTCATCCGGCTCCCCGAGAAGCATCAAGACGCCGTCACGGCGACCAGCGGCTCTGGCCCCGCGTATTTCTTCTTGCTGGCCGAGGCCATGATCGAGGCCTGCATCCTCCTCGGCCTGTCTCGCGACGTGGCGAGCGAGCTGATCATTCAGACCATGCTCGGTTCAGCGCGGATGCTTCGGGATACGGGGAGCCACCCCGTGGAGCTCCGCGAGATGGTCACCTCGCCCGGCGGAACGACGATCATGGCGATCCGTCACCTGGAGCAGGCCGGAGTGCGCGCGGCCTTCCTCAACGCCATCGACGCGGCATGGAGGCGAAGTTCCGAGCTGGCGATGGGGCACGATCCAAAGGAGGCTTGACCCTATGGGAAGAGGCGACCGCAAGAAGGTTCGGTGGGCGCGCGACCGCGAGAGAAAGAAGAAGGAGCGGGAGAAGCGCAAGCAGCAGGAGAACGCGTCCGAGAAGAGCGGCCGCTAGAACGACGATAACGGCGCTTCCGAGCGCCGGCGAAAGGAGGAGTCGATGTTCCCGCTTTCCAAGGGGCGGGTCACGAAGCAAGCCCATGTGGGCCTTCCGGATGGAACCTTCGAGGAGGAGCACGGGCGAGAGGCGTTCGAAGGCCGAGCTTCACATCTGTATCGCCTTCATCCGCCCACGGCGTGGATCGAGATCGACGGTGCACTCAAGCCGCGGGCGTACGACCTGGGCGGCCTGAAGACGCCAGACATGGCTGAGCCCGCGGGCGAGTGGCAGCGGATCCTCTGGAACGAGGACGTCGCGATCTACGTCTCGAGGCGGACGGAGGCGATGCCCTATTTCCTCCGCGACGCCGATGGCGACCTCTGCTACTTCGTTCATCGCGGCGCCGGGGTGTTGGAAAGCGACTACGGGCCTCTTCGGTTCTCCGACGGCGACTACCTGGTGGTCCCCAAGGGAACCACGCACCGCCTGGTGCCAGACGCTGACGACTGCTTCTTCTACATCGTCGAAGCCAGCGGTGAATACCGGCTCCCGGAAAAGGGCATCCTCGGCCGGCACGCGCTGTTCGACCCCGGAGTCCTGGAGGCGCCTGATCCCGAACCCCACGAGGAAGAAGGACGCTTCGAGGTCCGCGTGAAGCGGGACAACGCCTACACGCTGCTGACGTACCCATTCCACCCGCTCGACGTCGTCGGGTGGCAGGGAGACCTCTGTCCGATCAGGCTGAACGTGAAGGACTTTCGGCCGGTCGTGTCACCCCGATATCACCTGCCGCCGTCGGTCCACGTCACGTTCCAGGCAGACGGGTTCGAGATCGGGACGTTCGCGCCAAGGCCGACCGAGACGGGAGACCCCACAGCGCTCCGCGTCCCGTTCTTCCACTCCAACATCGACAAGGACGAGGTGCTCTTCTATCACCAGGGACAGTTCTTCTCTCGGGCCGGCATCGGTGAGGCGTTCATCACGCATCATCCGCAGGGACTCCACCACGGTCCGCAGGCGGCCGCCATTGAGGCATCGAAGACGAAGGAGTTCGCGGACGAATACGCCATCATGGTCGAGGCCGACAAGCCGTTCGAGCGAGAGGAACCGCTGGCTGCCGTGGAGGTCGAGGGCTACGCGACCTCGTGGGCGAGAGGGCTCGGACTGATCGACTGAGCTATCGGGCGCCGCGGCGAACCGCCGGCCTACGGCCAGCCCTGGTGATGTTCGTGGAAGACCCGCACCTTCGCGGAAGTTTTCGGGCCGAGCGTTTGGTTCTTTCCAGGCAGCGACTTCCGGATCTCCTGGAGCTCCTTTCTGGTGAAGCGACACGGAACGGTGATGGGGTCCACGCCGTACAGCCGGGCACCGTTCTGCCCGAGGATCTTGTGCTTGATCGCTTTGGTGAGCTTCGGGTAGCCGAACCGCTCCTGGTATTCCTCCGTGATCTCGAGCGCGCGAAGCGCCTGGATCTGGTCCTGTGGTGATCCGTAAAACAGGCAGTCGGTCCCCCAGATCACGTTGTCCTCGCCGACGTACTTCACGAGCTTGCCGATCACGTGCGCGGCCTGGTCGGGCGACCGCATCAAGTTCCACCACGTCGAGCCGAGCTCCGCGTAGACGTTCTCGTTCGGACCAACGCCGTTCTCTCGCATCGACGTGATCAACCGGTTGATCCCGATGTGCTTCGTTCTCGCGGTGTAAGGCCCCTCCGGCGTCCCCGACTCGTAGCCCGAGTGATAGACGAGGAACTTCGCCTCAGGGTGATACTTCGCGGCGCGACCGACGTCGTTGGGCGAGGCGAAGCTGCTTCCGCCGGAAAATCCCTTGTGGGTGGCGATGATCGGGACGCCCACCTCGACGGCCTTGTCGATGAACCGCTCTCCGACCTGCTTCAGGCCGTGGTCGCGGTCGTCGAGCCGCCACGCGTTGCCCGATCCGTCCCACAGATCGGGGTAGTGCGTGAAGGTCTTCCACGCCGCGATCGGATGGTCCTGGACGGCCGCCTCCATCGCGTCCAGCGCCGCTTCCGTCGAGCCGACGTTGGGGAGGGCCAGGGCATGGAGGAGGATCCGATCGTCCCGGCACAGCGCCAACGCGACTCGCCGGGTTTCCTCCATGACCTCGGGCGAGAGGGGACTCCCCTCGGGCTCCAGAGGGAGCGCCGAGATGACCACCATGTTCGTGTCGCTCTTGAGGAACATCTCCTCGAGGAAGTGCTCGATCGAGTAGCAGGTCCTCGGATCGTCCTCACCGCAGAACTGCTGTGGAAACCGAGACCAGAAGCGGTGGCGGTCCTGCACCCCGGCGTTCAGGTCGTATTCGAGAAGGTGACCCTGGACGTCGAAGACGAACTCGTCGCCTCCGATCGCTTCCTCCGCCGCCTCCGGCTCCGTGGTGGCCTCCGCCGGGACGCGGTACCGCCCGCCCGGCGGCCGTCGGCTGGCCTCCTTGGTACACGAGTCGAGGATGAAGAGGGTCGTGGCCGCGCCACAAAGGGAGAGGAGGAACTCGCGCCTGGTCATTCCGGTTCGCCGCGCGTTCCGCTCGCATGCTTCGCGAGCGCGTCTCACGGTCTCCTGGAGGAGTGGGGAAAGCGGCTCCGGCTCGTACTCGGCGTTCGAGGCAGGCCCGAACTTGATCGGTAGCCCGGGATCCTCGTCGCTCCAGCTCATGCCGTCTCTTCGAGCTGATGACCTGGCCCACCGGCGGAGCCAGGTCCAGCCATTCGGGACGAACTCTACTTCGGAGGCCGCTCCGCGCGTAGGACACCGATCGGTTCGGCCGCCACCTCGACGGTGTGTGGCATTGCGGCGCTGCCCCCTTTGCGACCGGAAAACGTCCACCCCATCCACGCCGCCAGGTCGCCGGGCTCGAGCGGCGGGCCGCTCGATGGGTCGGCCAGAAGCCGGCCAAAAACTCGATTCGGCGCCGCGAACGTCTTCTCACCGCACGGCTGCCCATCGATTCGGACGTGAAGTGTGAGTGCTCCATCGCCAATGTGCTCCGGCGTCACGACGCATGGGCCGACGCGGGTCGTGGGCGCTTCGTTCTTGCCGCCCGTCCAGTGAGCCACCAACGTGTAGCCAAAGATCCTCGGCTCGTGCCGGCTCATCCGGCGAGAGCGCGCCGCGCCGACGATGCACCCCAGCCCGGCGCCGACTGAGCGACGCTGGGGCGCCAGCGGAATGCCACCGTCCGTGAGAACGGCGATCGGCTTCGTGGACGGAACAAGCGGCGAGAGGAGCCTCGGCCGCGCCACCGCGCATTCGTCGACGATCTCCTCGTCGTCCAGGATGTCGTGGGCGGCGTCCAGGATCGACCCCCCAATGTGCTGGACCAGAGCCTCCATCGTGGGGGGAAAGGCGGGGTGGCCGACCGCCTCCGGCAGGTCGACCACCGTCTCGCCCACCCACGCACCGAGGCGCCGCGCGCCGCCGCGCTCGTAAGTGATCAGCCGCATGGTGGGGGCCGGATGATACCGCCCGGACC
>JALYGK010000090.1 GCA_030777105.1 Actinomycetota bacterium
GGGATGGCGCATGGTCGTCGCGGACCTCGGCGAACGGTGGGCCCTGGTCAACCCAACGATCACCTGGGCCAGCGATGAACGACGCGAATGGTGGGATGCCTGCCTGAGCTTCCTCGACACCTTCGGGCGGCTCTCGCGCCACGCGGCAATCTCGGTGCGATGGCAGGACCTGGACGGGCAAATGCACGAAGAACGCTTCGAGGACGACATGGCCGAGCTGTTGCAACACGAGCTGGACCACCTGGACGCCGTGCTCGCGGTCGATCGATTCATCTCGCCACAGTCGGCGTGCACCCGGTTGGAGTTCGAACGGCGCCATCGCCGCGATAGTCCCTATTCGCTCGACGCTTCAGGGGGGCCTGATCCCCTTCAGATCTCACTTGCGTCCCTGGAGATCGACCCGGTGTTCCTTCACACACCGCAGGTCCTCAGCGAGCCTCTGTCCGAGCAACTCGGCATCACGGTGCTCTGCAAGATCGAATCGCTCACCCCGATTCGGTCCTTCAAGGGACGTGGCGCCGACTGGTTCTTCAGGACGACCGACGACGCGTTGCCCGTGATCTGCGCGTCGGCCGGGAATTTCGGGCAGGGCATCGCGTATGCGGCCCGCGCTCGCGGCGGCCGGTGCACCGTCTTCGCGGCCGAGAACGCGAACCCGCTGAAGGTCGAGCGGATGCGGGCCCTCGGCGCCGACGTCCACCTGGAGGGCACGGACTTCGATTCGGCGAAGGACGCGGCACGACGACATGCCGCAGAGGTCGGCGCGCGGTTCGTGGAAGACGGCGCCGAGCCCGCGATCGCCGAAGGTGCGGGGACCATTGCGGTCGAGCTCGGTTCGTTCCCCGGCCTTCTCGACGCCGTCCTCGTGCCGGTGGGGAACGGCGCTCTGGTAACCGGTATGGGGGCGTGGATCAAGGCATACGCGCCGCATACGCGCGTGGTCGGCGTGTGCGCATCGGGTGCACCATCGATGGCCGAGTCCTGGCGTGCGGGCGAAGTTCGGCGCACGCCGAACGTCGACACGATCGCCGACGGGATTGCCGTTCGAGAGCCGATCGCCAGAGCGGTCGGGGACATGGGCCGCTTGGTCGACGACGTCCTCCTGGTCGACGACACCGACATCGTCGAGGCGATGCGGGTCGCCCATCGTCACCTCGGCGTGGTGGTCGAACCGGCAGGGGTGGCCGGACTTGCCGCAGCGGTGCGGTACCGAGATCAGTTCGCCGGGCAGACCGTGGGAATTCCGTTCTGCGGCGGGAATGTCACCCCTGGGCAGATGAGAGAGTGGTTCGCGCCGTAAGCGTTACGACCTGAGCTTGTGGCGCGCTTCACGGCCCGCCTCAGCGCTGTTGTCGGCGGTCTTGCGCGCGACTCGAAGGCTGGACTCCGCCACGTCCCCGAACCGCCCGGCTCGTCGATCGCTGTTCCGTTCCGCTTTCATCGATGCTCGATCAACGCGGTCCTGCATCCGCCGGGACCGGCCAGGACGAAGGACGCCGACCACGAACAGGACGATGCAGACTACGACCAAGACGCCGACGAGGAGAACAGCCTTCATCGCCCGCGTTGTTCCCTCGTTGCGCGACGGGTAACCCGCTCCTGCGCCAATGGAGGAATAGAACCGCTATTCGAAGGGTAGCTAGCGCTTTTTGACTAGGACATGGTAGTCTCCGTGCCGCTTTTAAGGGGCGTTGGAAGGAGCAGGGGGATGTCTCGACGAAGATTTCTGTCAGTCCTACTGGCGACCGCGGTGCTGACCGCCGGGTTCTTGCCCGGACTGGGGATCGCGACGGTGGTCGGAGCGCCTTCAGGCTTCGTATCGCTGGACGAAACACACGAGCCAAAGGAGTTCGACGCTCGGCAGGGCGCCGTTCAGCCGACCGCCGAGCAGCGGGCGGCCGTCGCCCGGCTCGGAGCCAACGCGACCTGGAGCCGGTTCGGCTCGCCGCAGTCCCTGATCCGATACGGCGGTTACCTCGCCACCGGCCTCAGCGGAGCAACCGCTACGCGGGCCGCTCGGACGTGGGTCGAGAGAAATCGATCGCTGCTCGGGCTCTCCTCGACCGACAACCTGGCCCTCTCCAACGAGGCCCCACTCGTGGACAGCGACGGATACGTGGTCCTCTTCGTCCAGGAGTTCGGGGACCTGCGGGCCGCCGAGGGAGGTCTGGTGATCGTGGGGATCGAGGGCTCCGCCGAGCGCGGCTGGAGCGTCGCGTACGCCTCTTCGACCGCCTCGCGCGACACGGGCCTCGCGGCGAGCCCCTCGCTGTCGGCCACGGAGGCTTGGGTGAGGGCGGCGGCCAGCGTCGGTAGGGACGTCTCCGACGAAGATATCGGGCCGGTTAGCCGCGACCGGGAGTGGGCCGTGTTCACCGTCGACGGGTTCTCCATGCGGCAGCGGGCTCGGCCGGTAGCCGTTCCCACCCCCACGGAAGGAGTCCGTCCCGCGTTCGACGCGTTGGTCATCGACGGTGACTCGATGGCGTTTCAGGTCTTCGTCGACGCCCAGAGCGGTGCGGTGCTGCTCCGCAAGAACCTCGTGGACCATCAGGTACCGGAACCGGTCCCCTACCCCCCGAAGTGGGAGGTATTCCCCGCATACCCGAAGCTCGGAAACCAGACGTTCCCGTGGAACTACCCCAACGACGACATCCGAGAAACCTGGTGCTGGGAGTCGACGACTCCGAGCCCGACGGGCGGCCCCCCGGTCAGGGACCCAGAGTGTGACCGGGAGGTCCAGAACCTCGCCTCCCGGGCGCCATGGGACTACGACGTGAGGGCGGACGCGCCGACGTTCACCACCAGGGGGAACAACGCATTCACCGCTGAGGCCTGGTACAGCTCATTCACTCCCGCACCGACGCATTACCAACCGGTCAGCCCGGAACGCGAGTACATCTACCCCTGGAACAATGAGTGGTTCAACACCCAGCCGCCTGGTACTCGTCCAAACGGGTGCTTCCCGGAATTCGTCTACGGGGTCACCCCGGACGTTCCGGCCGCGGTCACCAACCTGTTCGTCCAACACAACCGGATGCACGACTGGAACTACTTCCTCGGGTTCACCGAGCGGCACTGGAACGCCCAGGACCACAACTTCGGAACGGGCGGAACGGCCGACGGCGACCCGCTCCGGGGCGACGTCCAGGCCGGCGCCGTGGACGGAGGGCCCCCCAGCTACACGGGCCGGGACAACGCCAACATGATCACGCTCCCGGACGGCGTAACTCCCATTACAAACATGTACTTGTGGCAGCCCATCGCGGGTGCCTTCTACGCGCCCTGCGTCGACGGCGACTTCGACATGGCAGTGATCGGGCACGAGTACGGGCACCTCACCGAGAACCGGATGATTGGCAAGGGGAACCGCCGGTTCGGACACCACGCCGGAGCCATGGGCGAGAGCTTCGGCGACTTCTCGGCCGTCGAATACCTGAACGAGTACGGGTTCACCCCGGTGAGTGGGGAAAACCCGTTCGCGGTTGGGCCGTACGTAACGGCGAACCACGACCGGGCCATCCGCAATTACAACATGAGCTGGCCGCGGACCGGCGGCTTCCCCAGGCCCGGGGTGGCGCCGAAGGTCAACCCGCTGAACTTCAGTGACATGGGCTACGACATCGTTCACCAGCAGGTTCACGCCAACGGCGAGATCTGGAGCGCCACGAACTTCGACATCCGCCAGGCCATGGTCAAGCGGTACGGGGCCGGGACCCAGCGGAATCAGGAGCTGTGCGCGGATGGCAAGCTCCCGGTCAAGCAGTGTCCAGGGAACCGGCGGTGGATCCAGATCGTGTTCGACGCGATGCTCCTCATGCCGACGGAACCCTCCATGCTCCAGGCCCGCGACGCCTACCTCGCCGCGGACCGCATGCGGTTCGGCGGAGCCAACCAGCGCCTGCTGTGGAACGTGTTCGCCCGACGCGGGTTCGGCCAGAACGCAGCGAGCACGAACAGTTCGCCTGACGGGTTCGCTGAAGAGGGCGAGGACCGGAGAGAGTTCGAAACGGATCCGACGCCGAACTTCGAGTCGAAAGTGGCTACCAACGAAGCCAGGGTCCGTTTCCGGACGAAAAACGCGGCGACCGGCGCGAACGCCCCTGCCCGAATCTTCGTCGGGCACTACGAGGCCCGGGTGTCGCCGATCGCCGATACAGACCCGTCCACGACCGCTCCCCGCGATCGCGCTGCCGCGGGCAACAATCTGGACAACGTCGCCAGGTTCATGCCGGGCAGGTACGAATTCACCGTGCAGGCCGATGGATACGGTATTCAGCGGTTCGCGCTCACCCTCCGCTCCCGTCAGACCAGGACCGTGACGCTCCGGCTCCTCCCCAACGTGGCCTCGATCCACCGCGGAGCCAGGGCCTTCGGTGACGGCGAGCAGCATGACAACCTCATCGACGACACCGAGGCCACGAACTGGGACGACCCCGCCGGCGACGACCCTGTGAACGTGGTGAAGCCGCAGGTGACCGTCGACCTCGCCGGCTCGCGACCGGTCACGATCGACCGGGTGAACGTCAGCGCCATGCTGGTGACCGTCGACCGCCCCTTCCCCCAAAGTCCTTCGACCCAGAACCGGTGGACGGCCCTGCGACAGTTCGAGATCTGGGCGTGCAATGCGGCGACCGGCGCGGCATGCGCTAGTAGTGCAAGCGCCAGCGCTACAACCGCCGGCTTCAACAAGGTCTTCACCAGCGCGCCCAATGCCTTTCCGGGATTCAACCCGAGACCGCTGGGCCCGCAGATGATCCTCCGGAGCTTCGATATCCCCAACGTCTCCGCCACGCACCTGCGCATCGTGGTCCTGCACAACCAGTGCACCGGAGACCCGGACTTCCACGGCGACCAGGACGCCGATCCGGCCAACCCGACGGATTGTCGGCTCGGCGGTGGTCTGCTCGCCGGACGGCAGAACGAGGTCCACATCGCCGAGCTCCAGGCCTTCGGGCGAGTGCCCGGGGTGGTTAGGAGGCCCGGTCACGACGATGACGGACGCGACGACGACGATGATGATGATGATGATGATGTCGTTGGACCCATCGTGAGGATCTCTAGGACATAGCAGCAACGCAGCAGCAGTGGAGGTCGGTGGTTTAGAACCAACCACCGACCTCCTCCCGTCCGGATTCCGGTCCGACAGGCCCCCCGTGGAGCCCTGTCTACACACCAAGTCGCCCGCATGGGCTTCTGAGGACCGCGGAACGCGCCGAGGTACTTTTCTTTTTATGGACTTTGTCCGCGAGGTCCTGAGATACGACGCGCGCCAGCCGCCCGCTCCGCTGACCGTTACAACGAGGGCGACTCGTGGAAGGCTACGTTTCGTTCGGTCTTCAAGACGAAGGTGTCAACCTTCCTGAAGAGGTTCGAGGCGCACCGCGAGGCCGGGTTTACGGATTAGGCGAGTCTTCGCGTCGCCAGCCCGTCACATAGTCCGGGACCGTCGGCAAGCCGGTTCTCGCATCCGCCACCGGTTCCAGGGGAAGAAGCCGCAGCGGTAGCACGCCGGCCCACACGGGCAGGCCGATGTCCGCCTCGTCATCCTTCGGTGGACCGGTCCGGACCTTCGCCGAGGCCCGGTCCAGAGAAAGGCGAAGCACGCTGGTGGCGCGGAGCTCCTTCTCGTTTGGCTGGCGTACCTCGTTCCACCGACCCGGCATGACGTGCTCGGCAACGGCCCGAAGAACCTCCATTTTCTCCGCGCCGCCGACCTCCTCGGCGTCGCCCAGCACGACGACCGAGCGGTAGTTCATGGAGTGGTTGAAGGCCGACCGAGCCAACACCAGTCCGTCCAGGATGGTCGCCGTGACGCAGACGGGCGTCCCGCCGCGGAGCTCTCGAAGCATCCGGCTGGCCTGTGAGCCGTGGAGGTACAGGACGTCGCCGACCCGCGCATGAAGTGTCGGGATGACAAAGGGATGACCGTTCGAAACGAAGCCGACGTGGCAGAACAGGGCCTCGTCCAGGATCGAGTCGATAGTTTCACGGTCGTAACGGCCACGGTCGGGCAGACGGCGGACCGTGAGCGCATCTTCGATCTGCTCTTTCATCGTCGCCGAGCCTACCGGACACGTTCGGCAGATCCTCCCTCCTGCCGTTGTGCTGGCTTGGGACGACCGAAAAAACGAAGTAACGGGCTAGTGATTTTTCCTACCTTCGGCCGGGTGTCTAGCCGACATCCACACGTGCGGTAAGTTGGGCGCCGTGGGCGATGGGGCTTCTCCTGGCCGGCGAAGAGCGTTCAAG
>JALYGK010000091.1 GCA_030777105.1 Actinomycetota bacterium
CCATGGAAGCGTCGTCAGGTCGTGGCTCCTGGACCTCCTGGTCGACGCGTACAGGACCGATGCCGACCTGGCGCATGTCTCCGGGTACGTCGAGGATTCGGGAGAAGGACGGTGGACGGTGCAGACCGCCATCGAGGAAAGCGTGCCGGCCCCGATCATTGCGCTCGCGCTGTTCAACCGGTTCGCCTCACGACAGGACGAGTCGTACGCGGCCAAAGTCATCGCGGCGCTGCGCCACGAGTTCGGCGGCCACGCGATCCGCAAGGGCCGGTCGCCCGAAGCCCGCCCCGGAGGAGAGCTGTGACTTCGCCACGCATCCGCGGACGAACGGTGAGCGTGCCGGGCATCTGCCGACACGAAGGGAGGGAGTGATGGCCACGATCAAGCCCGCTGATCCGCAGGCCGTTGTCATCTTCGGGGCGTCGGGTGACCTGGCCAGGCGAAAGCTCCTGCCCGCGTTCTTTCACCTCTTCCTCGAGGGGCTGCTGCCCCAGGGGTTCGGCATCCTGGGGTACGCCCGCACCGAGATGAGCGACGAGGAGTTCGGGGAATACGCCGCCGACGCGGTGAAGGAGTTCGGCAAAGTCGACCCATCCGGTGAGGAGTGGCAGGAGTTTCGAAAGCGTCTGGCGTACACGGCGGGGGAGTTCGAGAGCGAAGGCGCGATGGAGGAGCTTCGCGAACGGCTCGACTCCTGTGATCGACACCTCGGGACCGAGGGCGGTCGCTTCTATTACTGCTCCACACCCCCGGCGGTCTACCCGCTGATCGTCAGGCGCCTCGCCGAAAGCGGCATGCAGGAGAACGGCAAGATCGTCGTCGAAAAGCCCTTCGGCAACGATCTGGACAGCGCGAGGGAGCTGAACGATCAGCTGCATGAGGTTTTCGACGAGTCGCAGATCTTCCGGATCGACCACTACCTGGGGAAGGAAACCATTCAGAACATCCTGGCCTTCCGGTTCACCAACGGGATGTTCGAGCCCAGTTGGAACCGCCGCTACGTCAGCAACGTGCAGATCACGGTGGCGGAGGAGATCGGCGTCGAAGGCCGGGGCGCGTTTTACGAAGAAACCGGTGCGATTCGAGACATGGTTCAGACGCATCTGTTCCAGGTTCTGACCTTCATGGCCATGGAGCCCCCCGTCTCATTCGAACCGGACCGGCTTCGCGACGAAAAGGTCAAGGTGCTGCGAGGGATGAGCCCGGTCGATCCGGCGAAGCTGGTTCGCGGCCAGTACCGCGGCTACCGAGACGAAGAGGACGTCGCTCCCGACTCGGACGTCGAGACCTTCGCCGCCATGGAACTCGAGATCGAGACCTGGCGGTGGAAGGGCGTGCCGTTCTACCTGCGAACGGGCAAGAGCATGAAACGAAAGGTGACCGAGATCGGCATCTCCTTTCGGCACGTGCCGTACAACGTGTTCCGCGGAGTTGAGCCCACGCCGACGCCGCTCGGCCGCGATGCGCTTATCTTCCGGATCCAGCCGAACGAGGGGATCTCGCTGGCGCTCAACGTGAAACGACCGGGATTGGGTCTGGAGCTCGATCGCGCCACGCTGGACTTCGACTACGACCGGCGGTGGCAAACACCCCTCGTGGACGCGTACGAGCTCTTGATCCTGGAAGCGATGGAGGGGGACCACACGCTGTTCATCCGCGAGGACGAAGTCGAGCGGGCGTGGGAAGTGCTCATGCCGGTTCTCGACGACCCGCCGCGAGCAATCCCGTACGAACCGGGATCGTGGGGGCCAGAAGAGTCAGACGAGCTGATCCTCCCGCACCACTGGCACGTATACCCGCCGCCCGAAGACTGAGCTTCAAAGCTTCGGACAGGTCTGGACAGGCAGATACTGGCGGCACTCCTCGGTGGTCAGCCCTCGGGTCACTTCTCGTCGTGCTATCAGGATGACGTCGTCGAGGTCGAGGGCCCAAATCCTCACGACGCCGTCGGGACTTGCCGACGCCAGGCTCTTCCCGTCCGGGCTGAAGCTGATTCCCGACACAAGGCGGTCGTGCCCCTCCAGAACTACCAGCTGGCTCCCCGAGCGTGCGTCATACAGACGAACGGTGCCATCCTGGCCGGCGGTTGCAACGCGGGAGCCGCCCGGGCTGAACGCAATGTCACTGAGGGGACCCAAGTGGCCGCCTAGCCTGGCAACGCTTCGGCCGCTGTCCACTTCCCACACCTGGGAGAACCCGCCTCCGTGAGCGGTTGCGATGAGGCTTCCCGACGAATTGAAATCGACCGCCTCGATCGGTGTGGATTGTCGGATCCTCCTCACCGTCCGGCCGCGGTCCCAGTCCCAGATCGTCGCATGCGAACGGAAAGTGCCGTCGTTGAAGCCGGAGGTCGCGAGCAGCCGACCGTCCGAGCTGAACCGAGCGTCGAGGACTCCGTATCCCGCCTCCTCGCGGAGCTGGCGAACTTCACGACCCGCGCGATCGAAGATCCTTATCGATCCGTCGTAAGAGGACGTCACGAGGTGTGTGCCATCACCGCTCCAGTCGACCGCCGATATCTCGTTGGAGTGTTCGAGCTCGAACAGCGCTTCTCCGGTTCTCGAATTCCAGACGTACGCGACTGTGCTGAAGTCCCGGGCGGTGGCGATCAGCGTTCCGTCCGGGCTCACGTCGATCGCGATGACCGGCCTGGGGGAGTCTCGGTCGAGGCCGATCGTCAGAACCTCACGCCGCGTGCGGACGTCCCAGACGGACAGCGAATCCCTCTCGATCGGGGCAACGACCCGGCCGTCGGGCATGAACGCGACGTCAACGGGACCAAGGGAATCCGCGGGGAAGTTCGCCCACTCGGCGTCGCCGTCGATGGTCACGTCCCAGATCTTGACTGCCGTAATGGCCGTATCGCCTGCCATCACGCGAGTGCCATCCGGTGAGAAGACGGCCCATGTTCCCGACCTGGTCTCCTCGGCGGACAGCGACATCAGCTCTCTGCCGCTGCCTTCGGCGATCTCCCACACTCGTGCCGTGCCGTCCGAGCCTCCGGTGACCAGTCGGGCACCATCCGGGCTCCAATCGACGGTGGTCGCAGACCCGGTGTGGCCGAACAGCGTGAACGCGTGCCGCCCGGTCTTGCCGTCCCAGACACGGATCGAAGAGTCGTTGGACGCCGTGGCGATACGTTTGCCGTCCGGGCTCCACGCAACCGTATTGACCGCGTCCGCATGACCCCGCAAATCGAACAACTGCTCCCCGGATGAGACGTCGAAAGCCAGGACTTCGCCGAAAAAGTGGGAAACCACGAGCCGGCGGCCGTCAGGGCTGAGTGCCGTGTCGATCGGACCTCCCTCCAACCCTTTGATGGTCCGAACTACTTCGCCCGTAGCCGGATCGATGATTCGTACGGTTCCTTCTCCTTCCGTCGGCCATGAGGCTGAAAGCAACGAGCCGTCCTCGCTGAATGAAGGGCCCTGGCCGCCGCTCGTAATCGCACCGGTGCTTGTCGGACTCGCAACACTGGAGATCAACCGGCCGGTGACGGGATCCCAGACGTTCAGCGCTCCATCGTCACCGGTCGTCGCGAGCATCGACCCGTCTTCGCTGAATTCGACGTCGTTGACATCGATGGAGTGACCCCTGAACGTTCGGACGCTCCGGCCGGTCTTCGCGGCTTTGATGTCGATCATTCCCGTGTTCTCTGGACCCTCGGTCACGAAGACGCCCTTGGAGCTCCAATCGAGCGCTCCTCCCACGCCGGGAACGGAAAGCACGATCCGTGACGCCGTGACGGCTCGGTGAAGCGCCTCCTCTGCCTCCGGCAGGACCGAACCATCCACGGACCTCGTTTGATCGACCGCCTCAAGCGCGAGGAGAATGCTCCGCTCCGGGTCGCTATCCAGGTTGGCGACCGCCGCGGCGGCAAGCGACCTCGCGATAGCGACGCGACTCTCTCGGTGTGCCCGGCCACGTTGATTGAAGGCGAACACGGTGAGCGCTCCGGCGACGAGTGCTGCCGCCGCAAGGACTGCCACGAGTGCTCGAAGTCGTTGAAATGACCGCCGCTCCAGGGCCTCTTCCCGCGCGTGCCGGGCCTCTTCCTCGGTGCGCTGCCGATCGCGTTCGGCAACCGATGCCTCGAGGAACTCGCGTTCCTGGGGTGTGATGGCAAGCCCGGAAGCGTCGCGCCACGCCTCGAAATGATCGAGGCGGGATCCAGATGCCAGGAACGAAGCGTCCCGGCTGGCGTCGAGCCAATCTCTCGCCGCGACCGCAAGCCGGTGCTGTGTCCGAAGCTCCTCACGAGCGGCCGCGAGCCATTCACGCAACCGCGTCCATTCAGAAAGCAGGGCCTCATGGGCGACCTCGAGCGTGGGGTTCCCCGTCAGAGGGTCGCGGTCGAACGAGAGGAGCCGCGCCGTCCCGAAGGCCTCGATCGCGGACTCCATCGGCGCCGCCTCGCCCTGTACCGACGTGACCTCAGTCCGCGGAACGCGCCGGCGAGCGAACTCCGTGTCGTCCACCGATGTCGTCAACCGCAGGAACAGCTGCCGAGCCGCCCGCTTCTCTTCGTCGTCGAGCTCTTCGTAGACGGATTCGGCCCGCCGGACCAACGCGCCGGACACTCCTCCCACCGCACGGTAGGCCTCCAGCGTCATGGTGTTGCCTCGCCGCTGTTCGAACAGCTCTGTGAGTGCGTACTGGAGGAGCGGGAGTGCTCCCGGCTGATCGCTCACGTCGGCCACGATCTGCGCGACGAGCCCCGGCTCCAAGGCGACTGTCGCCTTTTCCGCCGGTCCCGAGATCGCCCGTTCCAGCTCCTCGGCGGAAAGCGGTGTGACGGCCTGGGTCCGTGCGCCCACCAGATCGCCGAATCCCTTGTAAAGAAGGGGGCGGTCGTAAAAGTCCGCTCTCATGGTGACCACGACCCGAAGGCGGCTCGCCGGTTCGCGGACGGCGCCTTGCAGCATCTCGAGGAATTCGGTTCGTTGTGCCTCCTCTTCCACCAGGGTGAATACC
>JALYGK010000092.1 GCA_030777105.1 Actinomycetota bacterium
CTCCGGCCCACGCCAGTGCCCCGGCCGCAACGGGGAGAGCGAACGCGTTGTAACCAGTGGCCCACGCCAGGTTCTGAATCATCTTGCGGTAGGTGGCCCGGGACAGCCGCATCACGTCGATCACTCCTCTCGGATCGTCTGATGCCAGCACCACGCCGGCGGATTCGATCGCCACGTCCGTCCCTGCACCGATGGCGATCCCGACGTCGGCCCGGGCCAGCGCGGGCGCGTCGTTGACGCCGTCACCGACCATTGCCACCTGCTTGCCCTGCCGCTGGAGTTCCACCACTGCCTGATCCTTGTTTTCCGGGAGGACCTGCGCGAAGACCTGCTCGATGCCGAGGTCCGAAGCGACCGCCTCCGCGACCTCGCGAGCGTCGCCGGTGATCATGGCCACCTCGACGCACAGTCTCCTCAGCTCGTCGATGGCCTGCTTCGACTCCGGGCGAATCTCGTCCGCCAGCGCCACCGCGCCGACCACGGTTTCTCCTCGAACGACCGAAAGGACCGTGGCACCACGCTCCTGCCACTCCTTGACCGCCGGGGAGAGGTTCTCAGGTATGGCCAGCGAGCGCTCCTCCAGCAGTGACGGTCCACCGACTGCCACCTCGGTCCCATCGACGGTTGCCTTGACTCCTCGGCCCGTCAGCGACCGGAAATTCGTTGCCCTCGGAATCTGGCCCGTGTTCGAAGCGGCCGTGACGATCGCCCTTGCCAGTGGATGCTCGCTGTCGGCTTCGACCGCCGCCGCTAGCCGGAGGACTTCATCCCGCGATCCGTTCGACGCCGCGACATCGACGACGGCCGGCTTCCCGGTGGTGAGCGTTCCGGTCTTGTCGAACAGGACCACGTCGACCTGACGCATCCGCTCCAGGGCCAGGCGGTCCTTCACCAGGATGCCGCTGCGCGCCGAGAGCGCGGTCGAGATCGAAATGACCAGCGGAATGGCCAGTCCCAGGGCGTGAGGACAGGCGATGACCAGCGTGGTGACGGATCGCTCGACGGCGCCTCTCGGCTGGTTCAACAGCGTCCAGACGATGTACGTGATGACGCCGGTGGCGGTGGCCACGTAGAACAGGATCGCTGCGGCTCGGTCGGCGAGCGCCTGGGCCCGAGACTTCGACTGTTGGGCCTGTTCCACCAGCCGGCGGATGCCGGCGAGGGCGGTCTGCTCTCCCACGGCCGTCACCCTGACGCGTATGGCGGAATCGGTGGCCACCGTTCCGGCCACCACCTGGTCACCGACGGACTTCGGCACCGGGCGAGATTCGCCGGTGATCATCGATTCGTCCAACTCGGCGGCGCCTTCCACGATCTCGCCATCGGCAGGAACCCGCGCTCCGGATCGAACGAGGACGATGTCTTCCGACGTCAGGTGATCAAGGGAGACGACCTCAACGCCGTGCTCGGTCACGCGCTCCGCTTCGTCGGGAAGCAGCGCGGCGAGAGCCTCCAGCGCGCCGCTCGCCTGCCCCACCGCCCGCATTTCGAGCCAGTGGCCGAGGAGCATGACGGCGATCAGCGCGGCCAGCTCCCACCAGAAGTCGAGCTCGACCGCGCCGAACTTCGTAGCCCAGCTCGCCACGAACGCGGTCGTGATGGCCAGACCGATCAGGAGCATCATGCCCGGGCGTCGGGCGCGGAGCTCGCTGATTGCGCCGGTCAGGAATGGCCACCCGCCATAGAAGAAGATGACCGTTCCTATGACGGGGGAGAGCCAGTCGCTTCCAGGGAATACCGGAGCCGTGTACCCCAGCAGCCGCTGGAACATCTCGCTGTAGAGGACGACGGGAATCCCCAAAACCAGCGTCCACCAGAAGCGGTCCCGGAACATCGCGACGTGGTCCCCGTGCCCGCCGCCGTGGTGAGCGCCGTGTGCGCCCTCGTGCTGAGCGCCGTGCGCGCTCTCGTGGTGTCCGCCGTGGCCGGTTTCTTCCGTGTGGTCGCTTGGACCATGCCCGTGCATGGCCCCGTGCTCCAGCTGCCCGCGGTTCACGAGGCTAGAGTACGTCGGCTACCGATGTAGTGGCGACTAACCCGAGCTGGCTTGCCCCACCGATCGCTCGGCGTTGGACGGGTGCCTCGCTTTCGCCATCTCCCGTTCTGCGGCTTCGGAGAACGGGCTGCGAAGGTCGACCACGAGATCGTCCTCGTCCGGCAACCCGTCGACAGAGTCGACAGAGTCGAGGACCATCAATGCCTCGCCCGCAGTTAGTGGATCGTCCGCGTGGTCGGCCGGCCGAAGTCGGTCGACTCGCTCCAGGAACGTCCATGCCCAACCGGGCAGCGGCTCTCGGACCCGCTCCCGGTCGGTCCCAACATCAACGGCGCAACAACCAACGCTCCAACGGCCGCCGCGTGTCTCGTTCAGGTAGTGCGCCAGAGCGCAGTCGATGGATGTCCAGACGTGTCCGACGACGGCATCCGCCTCGTGCGCGGCCAGCCATGCTCGAAAAGCCTCTCGATCGATGCCCATGGGATTCGCCCCCCGATCTGCCGGTCGAAACCGCGACGTCCCGCGATACAGGCGCCGCGATCGGCGTTCCTTCGGAGTGAGCCATTACTCGCCTCCTATGTCCCTGCAAGCGCCCCTGGGCGGAGAGGGCGGAACTGACCTGCCGTTCGCGGGCGTTGGGCGGATCCTGGCGGCTCGAGCGGGCGACTGAGTCCGCCGACGAGCCACTCTTTCCCTTTTGTCACTCTGATACATCCACGTCGGCTGACTATTTTTGGAATAGTCCAGCTGCACTAGCCTCCCGTCGGCCGCGGTTATGGCGCTGAAGGAAGTCGCGCGGTCGCATAGCATCCCGACTGCAAGCCGCGGAACGGGCGGGTCCCATGAGGAGGCTCTGCGGTGGGCTTTCGGTTCTACAAGTCGGTTCGGCTCGGCAGCGGCGCCCGGCTCAACCTGTCGCGCGGCGGATTCGGGGCCTCCTTCGGCATCCCCGGCCTCCGGTACTCAGTCCATTCATCTGGTCGCCGAAGCACGTCCGCCGGCATCCCCGGCACCGGCGTGTCGTACCGGACAACGAGCGGCGGTCGCCGGCCCAAGGACCCTCGACGGGTGAAGCGCATCGGACCCGGCGTGGGGCGACTGCCGAAGGCGGGCGTCTTCGCCCCAAAGTCAGAGAAGGCGTTCGTCAAGGGCGTCGCCCGTTACATGCAGGGGCGCTATCCCGAGGCCCTGCACGCGTTCGACCAGTCCATAGCGCACGATCCCGGAGGGGAGCACATCGCAGAGGAGTATTTCGCGGCGTTCTGCCTGGTCGCACTGGGCCGGAACAAGGAAGCGGCGAGCATGTTGGAGGACGTCCTCGGATCATCGGTCGAGCTGCCCGACGAGCTCATGCGGAAGTACGGGATCGGCGGGATGGCCTTCGTCACCGTCACCCCGAACGTGGTGGCGCAGGTGCGGCACGGAAACCTGGCGGCGGGGCTCCTTCTCGCCGAGCTCTACCAGCAGATCGGAAGGGCCGACGAGGCCGCGGAGGTGCTCGAGACGCTGGGCGCCGCCGCTCCCCACCCGCTTTTCGCCCTTTCGCTGGCCGACCTGTATTACGAGATGGGCCAACGGGATCCGATCCTTCGCGTCACCGACGACTACGTCACGAACACGGATGACGCCACGGCGCAGATCCTGGTGTATCGGGGACAGGCGTTCCGCGAGAAGGGGATGTACGTCACGGCCCTCGAGACGTTGAAGGAGGCTCTGAAAACCAGGAAGCGAAACGCGGACATCCTGAAGCAGGCTCGGTACGAGCGAGGCCTGGTCTACGAGGCGATGGGATCGGAGTCGAAAGCGAGGGCGGAGTTCGAGAAGCTCTACGCAGCCGATCCAAGTTTCGCCGATGTGGCCTCGCGGGTTGGGATGCGCAGTCCTTAGCGCGTCGTGACCTGGACAATGGCGGCGCCCGCGATCAACAGAATGAGCACGATGAGCAGGACGAGCGTGAGCGGCCGCACGGCGCTGAGGCTAGCAAAGGCGGTTCTGAAGACCCCCAGGGTCGGTGGGTCTGGTGGTTGCCTAGGAGCTTCGCTGGCTCGCCTTTAGCCGCGACTCGCAGAACTCACGGTTTCTGATCAACACTTCGTGCAGCGCCTCTTCGTCCTGTAACCAAGGCCGCAGATCCAGTTCGATCGAGATCGCCCCGGCAAACCCGTCTTCGACCACGTCGTCGAGGAACTCTCCGAGGGGCAGCACGCCGGGCGCGTAGACCGGCAGGTGCGAGTCCCATCCCTTGCCGGCGTTGTTGGACAGATGGACGTGCTGGATCTGGTCCCGGTACTGCCGGTACATCTGGCGGATGTCGAGGTTCGATACGGCGGCGTGGCTCGTGTCGAGCACCATGTAAGGGAAGCGTTCGAGGTCCGCGAAGTCCTGGCGGGAGTGGAACCGGACGCCTCGTTCGGTGCCGAGGCGGATCGGAAACATGTTCTCCACCGCGACGGTGACGCCGGTTCGCGCGGAGAATTCGGCCAGACTGTTCTCCACCCACCGGCGGAAGCGGACCTGCCACCGGTACGGAGGGTGGACCACCACCAGCTCGGCCCCAATCTCCTCCGCGAGGTGGACGGCTCGGTAGATCTTCCCTGTGGGGTCCGTTCCCCACACGCCCCGGGTGATGAGGAGGAACGGCGCGTGGATGGCCTCCACCCGCACGCCGAACTCGTCGGCAGCCTTCCGCAGCAGATGGGGCTCCTGGGTATGCGGGTCCTGCGTCACCATCACTTCGACCGCCTCGAACCCCGCGTCGGCGATGTGCCGGAAGCCGTCCCGCAACGAATGGCGGAAGAAGGGGGCCGTGGAAAACAGCAGCCTGGGCGCGGTTTTTGGCTTCCTGGTGGGCATGTGAGCCCGTCATTCTAGGTGCGGTTCCGCACCGATCAGACCAAGCGCGTGTGAACTTATGAGGGTATCGGTGCGCCCGGCTATCCTTCTGCCGTCATGAGCGAACAGGACAACGCCCCGCGGCTGAGGCCGCCCGCACGAGGCTACGAGGTTTGGTTCCTGACGTTCACCGACCCCGGCTCTGGCCGCGGCTACTGGATCCGCTCTACGTACCATGGCGGGCGTCGGGGCAGGGACTCCATGGGTTCGTGGTTCGCTCAGTTCGATCCAGTTGATACCACCACGACGTTCGGGATCCACGCCGGCGCCAAGACGTGGTCGGTGATGGACACCGAGTTTCACGTGACGCTGGACGACAACAGCATGAGCTCCGGTCATGCAGAGGGCTCCGTGGCCGGAGGGGGCCATCAGGCCAGGTGGTCCCTGGATTGGCAGACCGGCGAGCCGACGTACCACATGCTCCCACCGGCGCTGTACCGAGGCCGTCTCCTCCCAACCAAACCGCTTTCCCCGAACGTCGACACGCTTTTCTCCGGCACCGTGACGGTCGATGGCGAAACTACCCGGATCACCGGCGCCCCTGGCCAGCAGGGCCACCTCTACGGAAGCCGCCACGCCGAACGGTGGGCGTGGGCGCACTGCAATAACTTCGAGGACGAGGACGCCGTCGTGCACGCTCTCACAGCCCAGGGCCGTCGCGGCCCGGTCGTGACCCCGTTCCTGACGGCG
>JALYGK010000093.1 GCA_030777105.1 Actinomycetota bacterium
GCGCTGGAGTGGTCGGTCTGGTCGGCGGACGGTACCGCTCCAAGGTCTTCGAGTTCCGCGAGATCGAAACAGACGACGCCCCCCCAGCACTGCGTGACGACGGCCGCGCAACGGACGTTGCCCGTCCGACCCTCCGTCGAAGTGTCACCGTCCTGGCCATCGGGCTCGCCGTATGGATCGTTCCCCTGCTGCTCATCGCGCTGGTGCCGGGGTCGCCGACGGTTCTCGGACAGGAGGCGCTCTTCTTCTCGAGCGCGGCCCTCGTGACGTTTGGTGGTGGGTACGCCGTGCTGGCGTACATCAACCAGGCCGCCGTCGAGCAGTACGGCTGGCTCCTCCCCGGTCAAATGATCGCCGGCCTCGGACTCGCCGAGAGCACGCCCGGACCGCTCATCATGGTGACCGAGTTCGTGGGTTTCATCGGCGCGTACCGAAACCCCGGCGGTCTCGACCCCACGCTGGCCGGCGTCCTCGGCGCCGTGACTGCCACCTGGGCCACGTTTGCGCCCTGCTTCCTGTGGATCTTCCTGGGCGCTCCGTACATCGAGCGGTTGCGAGGGAACCGGTCCCTCACCGCGGCGCTGTCCGCGATCACCGCCGCCGTGGTCGGGGTCATTCTGAATTTGGCGGTGATGTTCGGCATCCATGTCCTGTTCACGCGCGTCACGGAGCTCGACGTTTTCGGCGGACCGCTGCCGGTACCGGAACTGTCGTCCGTGAACGTGTTCGCCGTGGTGGTGGCCGCCGCGACGTTCGTCACGCTCTGGAGGTTCCGGGTCAATATCCTCTGGGTGATCGGGGGGAGCGCCCTGGCCGGACTGATCAGGGTTCTCGTTCAGTAGAGGGCCGCGGCGGTAAAGACCGAGCCCAACGGTCCGACAACACATTACGTGCGACTTACCGGGCATTGGCCTGAAATCCGAGTACCGTGATGCCGATGCGCTTTTCCTTGCGGGTCCGAACGCGGATCGTTGGTGCGTTCATCGTCTCGACGGTGCTCGTGGCGCTCCCCTCGATCCACCGGGCCGACGCGACGCAGCATCTGAAGGCGACGCCGGTTGCGACCGGCCTGGCGTTCCCCGCCGGGTTCACGTTCGCGCCGGGCGGGCGCATCTTCTACGGGGAGCGCTTCACCGGAAACATCCAGATCTTTAACCCAGCCACCTCGTCCAATCAGCGCTTCTTCACGGTCTCGAACCTGGTGACGTCGGGAGAGCAGGGACTTCTCGGAGTGGAGCTCCACCCGAACTACCCGAAGGCGCCCTACGTGTACGCCAGCGTGATCAGGCTCGTCTCCGGTGTCGCCAGGAACCAGATCGTTCGGATCACGGACAACGGAGGAACCGGCACCGCCATGAGAGTGATCTACGACGGCGGGAGGTCGAACAGCAATCACGTAGGAGGACGAGTTCTCTTCGGGCCGGATCGAATGCTCTACCTGGTCGTCGGTGACAAGGGGAGTCCTTCCAGGGCGCAGAAGATCCGAAATCGGGCAGGAAAGGTCCTTCGGATGACGCCTCGTGGCGGCGTTCCCTCGGACAACCCGTTTTCGAATGTCGTCTGGGCCTACGGAATCCGGAACTCCTTCGGTCTCGCGTTCGACCCCGAGAACGGACGGTTGTGGGAGACGGACAACGGTCCGCAGTGCATCGACGAGACGAACCGGATCATCCGAGGACGAAACTTCGGCTGGGGTCCGTCCTGGACCTGCTCCACGCCCCCAACGCCGCCCGCCGGGACCAATCGGGACGGCTCCAAACCGGTCATGCCGAGGACGTTTTACACCCCGCCCATCGCTCCGACCGGTCTGGTTTTCTGCGACGAGTGTGGCCTCGGAGCTAGCGAAGGCCATCTCTTCTTCGGTGCGTGGAACAACGGCCACATCAGAGAGCTGACATTGAACAGCAGGCGAACCGCCGTAATCTCGGATGTGCTCGCCTACGACCACACCTCAGGCGTCCTCGCGATGGAGCGAGGGCCCGACGGAGCGATTTACTTCAGCGACCCCGACGAGATCTACAAGCTCGAGCTGGCCTAAAGGAGCACCGTGACGAGCCGACTCGATGAGTTGGCCGACGCCACACCCGCCACCCGGGACCGCTACGTCGACTTCCTCCGCGCTGCGTCCATCGCCGCGGTGGTGTTCGGGCACTGGTTCATCTCGATCATTCACTGGCGCGGGGGGCTCATCTACCAGACGAGCGCCGTCGGGGTCACTTCCGGACTCTGGTTCGGCACGTGGTTCTTCCAAGTCATGCCGATCTTCTTCTTCGTCGGCGGGTTCTCGAACCTCGTCACGTTCGAGGCGTATCAGCGGCGAGGGGAGTCAGCGTGGGAGTTCGTGAAGGCGCGCGAGATTCGGCTCCTGTACCCGGCGCTCGCGTTCCTCGCTGTGTGGACGGTGGTCCAGGTCTTTCTTCACGTCGCCGATATCGGAAGGCCGACCGGACCCACGCCGTGGGGCGAAACGACGTTGCTCCGGGGAGTACGCCCGCCCGGGGCAACGATCCCGTTCGGCCCCCTGTGGTTCCTCGGCTTTTACATGCTGGTCGTGGCCGCAGCGCCGCTGTTGGTTCGCCTGCATCGACGGTTCGGACTTGCGGTTCCCGTAGCCATGGCGACGGGAGCGATCGCGGTCGACATTGTCGGCTTCGGTCTGGGTCACCCGGCCGTCCGATGGCTGAACGCCGTCTTCGTGCTCCTGCTTCCACACCAGCTCGGTTTCTTCTACGGCGACGGTCGGATGGATCGGCTTCCGCGGGGAGTGTTCTGGGGAATGGTGATCGCCGGCCTTGCCGGTCTGGTGGTCTTGACGACGCCTTGGGTCTTCCAGATCTTTGGCGACGTGCGGTTCGAGTGGTTCCCGACGATCGGCCACTACCCGAAGAGCCTGTTGGGGACGGACATCGAGCCAATCTCGAACGCGTATCCGCCCACGGTCTCCTTCATGCTGGGAGGGATCTGGTCCATCGGCGCCGTCATGCTGCTCCGCCCTGCGATCTCGCGGTGGTTGCAGCGGAAGCGGCCGTGGAAGGCGACGATCTTCGTGAACAGCATCATCATGACGGTGTTCCTCTGGCACATGACGGCGTACCTCATCGCGATCATCCTGCTTCGGCCGCTCGGCCTGGGTGAGCAGGTCGACAGCACGGCGCGCTGGTGGCTGGAGCGCCCAATTTGGGAACTCGTCCCCGGCGCGATCCTGATCGGTCTCGTGGCGCTGTTCGGTCGCTTCGAGAGGGTTCGTCTCCCCGCGAGCCTTCCCGACGCTAGCGGCCGGGCTCGGCCCACACGAGGTCCGCGATAACCACGAGCCGTTTCTCTGCGGAGAAAAGCGGCGAACACGTGGTCAGGGCCAGGCTCGGTCGGCTGGTCTGCCGAAGGACGGACACGTCGGTGGGTTCGACCTCCCGCGAGGACCGAACCTCGTAGCGGAACGTCCCTCGCTTGGTCTCGAGGACGATGAGATCTCCCAACCGCAGCTTGTCGAGCGACAGAAACGGCTTTAGGTGTGTGGTCCGGTGGCCCGCAATCCCCACGCGCCCCGAGGGATCCCACGGCATGGCCGTGTCGCGGTAGTGGCCGGGCCCTTTCTCGAGCTGCTCCGGACCAGTTCCCTCGACCACGACCATGTCGACATCGAGGCGCGGGACGCGAATGACGCCGATCGCAGAGCCCGCCGCGACGGATCCCTTCATGCCGTTGCGGTTCACCTCGTTCGAAACCGAGAAGTCCGTGCGAAGCTGCGCTTGCGCCCGGGCGGTGCCGAGCCCGCTACCCCACACCATCCACCCGATGTGCCCGGCGAGCAGCAAGCCAGAGACGACCACGGCCACGCCGAGCCGCGAAGCCCGTCTCGGCGTCATGCCCAGCGTCCGCGGGGCCGGTGCAGCGGTCCATGCCTCACCCAGCGACTGTTGATCCGCCGTCCTCGAGCCCCGGGCGGCGCCCGACCGGCGGAGGGCGGCGGCCAGAACGAGTAGGAGGGCTCCGATGGCAAACAACGTGACGGCGAACGATCCCAGCCGGTCGAAGCCGAATCCCGTGTAGGCAAGGCGTCGCGGGCGACCCGCGGTCGGAGAGGAGTCATCCGCGGGATCGTCACGAGGCGGTGCCGGACCGGCGGCGAGCGCGGCCACATCATCATCCTGGTTGTTTTGGACGTTGGGATCCAGGGTTTCCGACGACACGGAGGCGGCGTTCGCGATCTCAGACGCGAGACGGGCATCGAGCCGTACGACGAGGTTGATCGTCGTTGCGTCGCCGACGCCCAAATCTGCGGCGCGGTTGCATAGAACGACGGCGCCGGTAGCCGAGCATTCCCAGCCGGTTCCTGAAGCGGAAACGAAGGTCAGCCCCGAAGGAAGCTCATCCCTAACCACGATCGGGCCTTCGGCGGCATCGGGGCCCGCGTTCGAGACCTCGATGACGTAGGTCGCGGTCGCGCCCGGCGTCAGGTCACCGGAATGCGACTTCGCCAAGATGAGGTCGGCTTGCGGGGCCGGCGGGGGAGCCTCCACGGTGACGCCTTCGGTGTCCTCGTTGTTGGAGGGATCGGGATCCGCCACCGAGCTGAGCACTTCGGCCGTGTTGTCGACGTTGCCCGCCGCCGTGGGCAAGACTCGGAGCGCGATCGTGGCGCTGTTGCCGGCCGCGATCGTGCCCAACGAGCAGGCAACCACGCCGGCGATTTCGATGCAGCTGCCCTGGCTGGGATCCGCCGAGACGAACGTCAACGCACTGGGCAGCAGGTCGGCCATCTGGACTCCCGCCGCCGCCGAAGGACCGTCGTTGGAGACCGTGATGGTGTAGGTGAACGGCGATCCAAGTTGCACGGGATCCGCCGAGGCGACCTTGGTCAACGACAGATCGGCAACCGGGTCGACGCCCGAAGCGTCCTGGTCGGTGTTGTTCGTGTCGTCCGGGTCGACCGTTTCGGAGTCGACGGAAGCAACGTTGGTGACCGATGGAAGCGCGTCCGAACCGACGTCCACGACGAGCGAAACCGTGGTGTTCGCTCCGGCCGCCAGGTCGCCGGCATGAGTGCACGTGACGTCCTGGGCCACCGCCGAGCAGCTCCACCCGGCTCCGGAGAACGAGCTGTAGGAGAGGCCGGCCGGGAGTGTGTCCGAAACGATGATTGGACCCTGCGCGTCGGACGGCCCGGCGTTGGAGACTATGAGGTTGTACGTCGCGGGGCTTCCCGCCTGGAACGAACCCGTGTGCGACTTGATGATCGAAACGTCCGCCTGTGGCTGTGGCGGGGGATCCTCCACCGTCACCGCGAGCGTGTCCTCGTTGTTGAGTGGGTCGGGATCATCAGCCTCGGAGAGCACCTCGGCGGTGTTCTCCACGTCTCCGGCCGCGGTGGGGGAGACCACCACAGCCACCGTTTCGGTGTCCCCCGGCGCGAGAGTCCCCAGCGAGCAGACGACCACTCCGGCGACTTCGGCGCAGCTGCCCTGGCTCGGGGTTGCGGAGACGAAGGACAGCTCGGCCGGAAGGAGATCGACGACCCGCACGTCGGTGGCCGGCGAGGGGCCCGCGTTCGAGACGGTCAGGGTGAACGTTCGAATCGCGCCGATGAAGAACGGGTCGTCGGACACGGTCTTCGTGATCGAAAGATCGGCTGACTGGTCGACCTGCGTCAGATCGGCGTCCGAGTTGTTGCTTTCATCCGGGTCGGACGTCGAGGATGCGACGGACGCCGAATTCGTCACCGACGGGACGGCGTCCATTCCCACGTCCACGGTGATCGAGAAAGAAGAGCTGTTGCCTGCCGCCAGGTCGCCCGCGTGGGTACAGGTGATGTCCTGGCCCACCGCCGAGCAGCTCCAGCCGGCTCCGGAGACCGAGTCATAGGTGAGACCCGCCGGAAGCGTGTCGGAAACGGTGATGGGACCGTCGGCGTCCGATGGACCGGCGTTGGATACCGCAATCTCGTAGGTCCCCTCCGTTGCGACGACGAACGGTCCTGAGTGCGACTTGGCGATAGAAAGATCGGCGAGGCGGTCGATGATGGTCGCGTCCTGGTCCGTATCGTTGCTGGGGTCCGCGTCAGATGATTCCGATGAGACGGTCGCCGCATTCGTCACCGACGCCGGAGCGTCACTCGCGACGTCCACCGTGAGCGAGAACGAGGAACTGCCTCCTACGGCGACGTCGGCGGCGTGGGTGCAGGTGACATCCTGCCCGAGTGCGGCGCAAGTCCAGCCGGTGCCCGAACCGGAGACGAACGAAAGTCCGCCGGGGAGCGTGTCAGTCACGACGACCGGCCCGGCGGCGGCGCCGGTTCCCTCGTTCGACACGGTGACGTTGTACGTGCCCTCCTCACCCGCAACGAAGTTCCCGCTGTGGCTCTTCGTTATAGAGAGGTCGGCGACGCCGGCCACCGCAACCAGGTCGCTGTCGGAGTTGTTCGACGAGTCGGGGTCGAGTGTCGTCGGGACGACGGTCGCCGAGTTGGTCACGGACGGAAGTGCGGCTTCGTCCACATCCACGATCAATGCGAGCGAGGAGCTAGCAGCCGCAGCGAGATCGCCGGCGTGTGTGCACGTCACGTCCTGGCCCACCGACGAGCAGCTCCACCCCGTGCCCGAGAAGGATACGTAGGTCAGCCCCGCGGGCAGCGTGTCGGTCACGGTGATCGGTCCGGACGACGTCGATGGGCCGGCGTTCGAAACCTGAATGTCGAATGTGAACGGCAGTCCGACGACCATCTCACCCGTATGGCTCACCGAGATCGAAAGATCGGCGGAGGGGATGACGTTCGTGGTATCCGTTGCCGTGTTGTCGGCCGGCGTCGGTTCCGTCCCGTTGAAGGAAACCGTCGCCGAGTTGGTCACTTGCGGGGCGGCCCCCGGCCCCACCGCCACGGTGAGGTCCAGGGAAGAGGTGGCGCCCGCAGCCAGGTCACCCGCGTGATTGCACGAAACGTCTTGACCGACTGCCGAGCATGTCCAGCCGGACCCGGTGCCCGAGACGAACGAGAGCCCGGCGGGCAACGTGTCGGTGATGGTGATCGGCCCGGAAGCAGGGACCCCGCCCTGGTTGGTTACCGAGAGCTGGTAGGTCCCTTGCTGGCCGACGGTGAAGTCGCCGGTATGGGATTTCGTCAGCGAGAGGCCGGCCGGCGCAACTGCCCTGACGGTCACGGCGTTGACGCCGCTTTCGAAGTCCGAGTTGTAGTGGTAACTGCTCCCCGAGAAGTCGTAGATCAGCGCGGAAATCACCGTGGTTCCGGGCGACAGGATCTTCACCGTATACGTGGTGACGATGTTGCCGCCCGCCTTGCCCCCCGGGTAGTTCACCGGACCGACGCAGGACCGATACGTTGGGCTCGCCGGGTCGTTGTCCCATCCGCAGGCGTCGGCGTAGATCTTGTCGTTCGTCGCACCGGGAGGCGTCGTGTACGTGGTGGATACCGAAAGCACCTGGAAGATGACGTTCGAGAAGTTGATGAAGCTCTCCAGCTGTTCGTAACCGCCCGGCGCGGTGCTGCTGTAGAGCTTGTACGTGTACGTCTCACCCACGAAAACCGTCGTCGCCGGAGGATCGCCAAGCCCGCCAGGTCCGGTGATGGCCTGCACCGAGTTGCGGTTCTGCGAGACGAGCTGCTCCACGTAGATCTCCCGGCCGATCGGTGTCGAGATCGCACCCAGACCGTCGGCGCTGACCGAGATGTGATAGTCACGCGACGTGCGGTACGCGGCCGTGCTCCGCGTCACCGCGATGTTGAAATTGAAGTCGAAGCAGGCTCCGGGAGCGAGGCTCTCCGTCGAAAGCGTCGACGCGCCCACCAGGTTGATGAGCGGATTGGTGGAGTCCCAGACGAACGTTGCGACGATGTTGGTCGCCGGGTCCGTCCCGGTATTGCAGGCGCGCGCCCCCACCATGAAACGATTCGGTCCCGAGTTCACGTTGTTGCTGTCCAGACCGACCACGTTCCAGGTGATTGGCTCGATGGTCAGAACCGGCGCCGCCTTAGCGGCGGGCCCGATGCCGCCGACCATGGCGGTCAGCAGCAATATGACCAGTGGGATTCGGGCGGCTGTGGGAACAGTTCGTTCCGCCTTGATTCGTCTCGCCGTCCACCGCTCGGTGATGCGAGATCGGGAATTGGATGTAGTTCTGAACACCTGCATCGCCATAACATCGGCAGCGGCCTGAAAACGCTTCACGACAGGGCCGATTCAGCCCGATCACCTGCGCCCAAACCCCGCAGGTCAGGACGCCGGCGTACGCAAAAGGGCCTATAAAAGATCCGCCGCGCGGCTCGCGCGCTTCGGACTTGGGGGAGCCGGGATGCAAAAGGCAGTGATCGGGTTCGTCGGCCTCGGGGCGATGGGCAGTCGAGTGGCTCGCCGGCTGCTGGACGCCGGGTTCGGCGTTGTCGTATGGAACCGAACCCGCGACAGGGCCTCCGACCTCGTGTCGGCGGGAGCGACCGTCGGCGACAGCCCGGCCGACGTGACACGGCGCGCCAACGTCGTGATGACGATGGTGGCCGATCCATCGGCCGTCCGCGATGTAACGGAGGGACCCGAGGGCATCGCTGTAGCTGCCGACGGGTCCACAACGGTCGTCGAGATGTCCACGGTCGGACCGGGGGCGATCGAACGCCTGGCGTCCGTGCTCCCCGAAGGAACTCCCTTCCTTGACGCCCCGGTTCTCGGCAGCGTGTCCGAAGCGGAATCCGGTTCATTGACGATCTTCGTCGGCGGACCGGCCTCGCTCGTCGAGCGGTGGACGCCGCTGCTCTCGAACCTGGGCTCAGTCCTCCACGCCGGTCCACTGGGCTCCGGAGCTGCAGCGAAACTGGTTGCGAACACCACTCTGTTCGGCGTGATCGGCGCGCTCGGAGAGGCGCTCTCGTTGGCCGGCGCGCTCGGTTTCCCTCGAGAGAAGGCCTTCGAGATCCTCGCCGAGACGCCGTTGGCGACACAGGCCGAGCGCCGCAGACCATCCATCGAATCGGGGGAGTACCCGCCTCGTTTCGCCCTTTCTCTCGCCGTGAAAGACGTCCGCTTGATACTCGACGCCGCGGCGAACCGTGGAGCGGACCTCCGCCTCATTTCGGCGATGCAGACCTGGCTGGAAGACGCGGAGAGCGCCGGTTGGGGCGACCGCGACTATTCGTCGGTCCTCGACCTGATCATCAACCGACCGCACTCGATGTAAGGGGGAGCATGGAACCCGGCCGGCGAATCTTCGAACAGCTGGACTTCGTCTACACGGCGAGTGAAGACGTCGCTGCGGAAATGGCGTACGTCGAGGATGTTCTCGGCGCCGAAGTCTTGTTTGCCATTGAGGGGATGGGGACCAGAGTGGCTGCGCTTCGCCTCACGGAGCAGCCGCCGCTGTTGCTGCTGGCCGACCACGTCGAAGGGGAGCGGCCGATTCTCGTCTACCGCGTCCACGATCTTCCAGAGACGACGGCGGCGTTGGAAGGCCGAGGGTGGAAGCAGGGGACCACGTTGGAGATTCCGCACGGGCCGTGTTCGTCGTTCACAACCCCGGGCGGACACCGCTTCGCGGTCTATCAGCTGACTCGGCCTGAAGCAGCGAACCACTTTCTGGGGCGCCGGGACTTCTAGCCACAAGTACACTCCGCTTCGTGGAAGCTGCGTTCTTCGACCTGGACAAGACGCTCCTCCCGGGGTCCAGCCTGTTTCCGCTGGCGCGGGAGATGTACCGGCAGCACTATTTCACGCTCGGGGATATCGCCCGGCTGGCGGCGGACCAGATTCGGTTCCGGGCGATCGGCGCCGAACAGCAAGGGCCGATGGACCGGGCGAAGAAGGCGACGCTCGAGGTGGTCCGGGGACGACAACGCGACGAGGTCCTGGACTTCGGGCGGTCCGTGGCCGACAAGGAGATCGTGCCGCGACTCTATCCGCAAGCCGTCGAGCTGATGTCCCGGCACAAGCGAGCCGGCCGCCAAGTCTTCATCGCGTCGTCCTCGCCGGAGGACTACCTGGCGCTTCTCGCCGAACGACTGGGCATCGACGGCGTGATCGGCACGCGGGCGGAGGTTGTCGATGGTCGCTACACCGGTGAGCTCGAGGGTCCGGTGGTTCACGGCCCCGAAAAGGCCGCTCGAGTGGCTGCGCTCTCCGTGGAGCGAGGGATCGACCTGCCCCGGTCCTTCGCGTACTCAGACAGCGTCAACGACCTGTCGTTGTTGGAGCTCGTGGGGAACCCGGTCGCCATGAACCCGGACCGTCACCTCCTCCAGATCGCGCGCCGGCGGGGCTGGCAGATCATCGACCTTCGGCTAGCCCGGCGGCGGACGCTGCTCGGATCTGCGGTCGGCGCCGGGGCGGCCGCGGTGGGCGCAGCCGGCTACGCCGCGGGTTACGCGATGGGACGAAGATCGGTGGGACGACGATCGATTCGTCAGGTGTTGACGACCTAGCGCCGGACCGCGGCCAGAACCCACCCAGCGCCGGCTGCTACCGCTCCCGGCACGGCGATCATCCACCCGGCCAGCGAGAGTCCAAGGCGCTCCCACACGAGCGTTGCGAGGACAAGCGCGGCGATTCCGAAGGCGGGTGAGAGGAGGATGCGCGAGGGGGCGTCGGGTGGAAGAAGGACCCACGCCCAGCCGGCTCCGGAAAGGAAAAAGAGAACGGCGATCAGCCCGGCGACCGGAAGCGCGGCGCTGGTGGCCACGTCGGGGGATGGAGGCGTCTTGATGACCGAAGGGAAGCTTGGACCGCGGAGCACCACAACGCCGTTACCGACGAACGTTCCGCGCTGCTGCCTCGCGGCGTCGCGAATGGTTCGCGGTGCGTATTGGGCGATGGCGATGACCGCGCCGGCATGCACGTCAAGCGACGCCCCTCGGTCGACCTGCGTGACATCGGACCGAATCGCCTCGCTCGGCGGGATCGACGAGAGGATGGTGTTCCTCCACCGGGCGAACGTAAGGGAGTCGCGAGATTCGACGATGTAAGACACGCGTTGTCGCGCCGGAACCTCGCTCCCCGTGTAGTCCGCGGCTGTTACGGCCTGTTGGACGGCTTCCACTTCGACCCAGCTCCTGACTCGATACTGCTGGGAGACCGCGAACGTCCCGAAGGCCCCAAGAACCACGACTACCAGGGCGGCAGTCACGATCGTGGCATCCCGGGATGAAGCTCCCCGGGCCGCCTGTTCGCTCGCGTTCCAGACGAAGACGCCGGCCAGGATGGTCATCGGAAAGAAGTAATGGAGAAGGCGGAGCCCCGCTGTCGGAGCGCCGAATGCCTGAGCGACCGCGCCGAGGACGGTGAGTCCTGCCCAGACCGCCGCGAGCCACAGGAACAGATTTCGGGCGGGCCGAGCAGAGGAGGGTGAGCTAGACCGGTACGTCAGGACGGCTCCGCCGACCGCGAGCGGCACCGCGAGATAGCGGCCCGGTTCGGCCGCGCGGCGGAGGAAGCGTTCCCTCAACAGATCGCCGAGACCAGCGAACCTCGGCCCCACCAAGGGACTGAACGGCGTAAGCATGAAGCCGACCCCGACCAGCGCGGCCGAACCGCCGGCCGCGGCGAGGAGGGAGCCCATTCGGCCGAACAGCTTGCGGTCGGCACCAGAGGTGTCGACTTCCCGCCATGCCCACAAGAGGACCGCCACGACGAAGATCGCCATGGCGAAGAGGTAGAACTGCCAGTGCGCGAGCCCGGCCGCCAGAAAGAGGATTCCTGCCCCGAGTGAGCCACGTCCGGCCGCGACGGCGCAGAGGGCGGCTGCGAATCCGGCGAGCACCAGCGCCGCGTTATGAACGTTGTCGAACTGCTCCCACACCATCCCGGCGTAACCGAACCCGAGCCACATGACGATTCCGATGACGGGGATCCAGCGGACCGGGAGACCGAGCGCGACTCTCGCCATGGCGGCGCCGCCCAACGAGGCGACGCCGGCCAAAATCGCCGGAACCACCGCAACGAGCGTCCACGCACTCTGCCCGGTGAGCCGCGATAGCACGGCCAGAAGAAGCGGACTTCCCGATCGCACCACGCCGTTCTGGTCGAGCCCGACGAGCGGGACCAGCTGCGATCTCCAGATGTAGAACGGCGAATCCCACCCGAGCGGGTAGCGAAGGTCGCGGCGGAAATAGGGGAGCAGGAAAAACACCGCCACGGCGCCGAGCGTGAGAACCGCGGCGACGACGGGACCTACGTACTCGCGGGTGCTCCGGCGGTGCTCGGTGGGTTGAGCCGCGGTCTCTCCTGGGGTCAGCTTGCCGCCCTCGGCGCGCGTGTGGGCCGGACCACGTCCGTGCGAAGCATTTGCTCCATCGTCGCCGCGGCCACTTCTCGTTCCATCGCTCTTCCAAGCGCCACGCCGACCGCCGCGGCGGCCATTGGCCTCAACCGGCGAAGCGTCGAAGTAACCTCCGGCAGGCGCTCGGGCGGCATCCCGTCAGCGACGAACGGTTCCCACACGTGCTTCTCGAAGAGCTCGACGAAGTCGCGCGCCACGCGCCCGGCGTCGACCTCGAGCTTCGCGGCCACGTCCAGCGCTGACGACAGTGGAATGCCCATGCCAAACAGCTCCGCCCCCATCCGAAGGAGGGACGGCGCGGGGACACGGAACTCGTCGCCGTCGGGGATCAGAAGCTCGAGCTCCACCGCGCGTTCCAGGAGGCGATCGGCGTTGTGCAGCGCGGGGAAGAGCGCGTTGAGATCGTCGCGGGTCATTCGTTCCTCTTGCTCGCTCGTCCACGGCGCGGTGAGTGCTTCTTCAAATCCCAAGACGTCGCCGAGGTCTCGTTGTTCCTCCCACGCCTTGAGGAGCTCATCGATGGCGGCTAGGGAAAAACCCCGCTCCTGGAGCCGGCCGATCAGACGCAGTCGTGCGAGGTGGCCGTCGTCGTAGTAGCCGACGCGGCCGCGGAGCATCGGTGGTGGAAGCAGCCCTCGCGTTTGATACGCCCGAATGTTCCGGGTCGTGGTGCCCGCCTCGCGAGCCAGCTCGTCGATCGTTAGAAGCCCTTCCATGCGACGTGATGCTATCATCGGAGGTGCATTTGACAGCGTTACACGGATACATGTAGCATCCGCACATGCCTAATCGCGAGGAAGAAAGGCGATGACCGAGCTCCTCGGCCACGCGGGTGGTCGAACCGGATGGGATGAATGGCTCTACGTCGTGGCGCCGCTGGCGCTTTTCGCGCTCGTCGTGGGTGGGCTGGCGGCGCTCGGGCGTTCCGCCGGCGAGGGGCCCGGCCTTGTTCGTCTCCTGCGGCGGATTCCCGGGGCCCTGGAACGGTTCACCGGCCTTCCGGGATGGGTAGCCGCGCCGGTCGGTACCGGTGTGTTCGCCTTGCTCGTCGCGGTCATCGGGTTCTACTGGGATGTGGCGTGGCACATCGACTTCGGCCGGGACAAGCAGCTGTTCACACCGCCTCACACCATGATCGTGGTCGGGCTTCTCCTCATCGTGGTGACCGCGGCGGTCGAGGTCCTGTTCGCCACGCTCCAGCGCGCGGACACTCGGCTCCGGTGGAAATCGGTGCGAATCCCATACTCCGCCCTTCCGCTCGCGG
Organism: Actinomycetota bacterium; assembly: GCA_030777105.1. Classification (GTDB taxonomy): domain Bacteria; phylum Actinomycetota; class UBA4738; order UBA4738; family UBA4738; genus JALYGK01. Next base: position 13,535 of record JALYGK010000093.1, read on the forward strand.
CGTTGGGTCTCGGCGCACTGAGCGGGTTCCCCCTGGACGACGTGTGGCACCACTTCTACGGAGTCGACGTGACGATGTGGGGGCCGACCCACCTCATCATGATCGCCGGCGCATCATTCACCCCGATCGCCCTGTGGCTCGTTCTTGCCGAGGCGGGGATCCGGCCCGGCGACGGGCACGCGGCGCGCCTCGCGCATGTAGTGCTGGCCGTCGCGACGCTCACCGGACTTTCAACGTTCCAGGGTGAATTCGATTTCGGCGTTCCGCAATTCCAGCTCCTGTATCACCCGGTGCTCATCGCGGCCGCGGCAGGCGCCGGGCTCGTCGCCGCCAGGCTGGTGCTGGGCGCCGGCGGAGCGCTGGTCGCCGCCGTCGGTTTCATCGCCTTGCGGGCGGGACTGGCCGCTCTGATCGGTTCGGCGCTGGGGCTGACGCCGCCCCATTTCCCGCTCTATTTGGCCGCCGCAGTTGGGGTCGAGCTCGCCGCCCGGATAGTCAGGGCGCGGTGGTCGCTCCGGTTCGGCGTGGCCGCGGGGCTTGCCGCCGGCACCCTCGGCGTGGCCGGTGAATGGGCCGCGGTGGCGGCGTGGGGCCGGCATCCATGGACGCTGTCGCTCTTGCCGCATGCCGCCATGCTGAGTGTTCTGGCAGCGGCCACGGCAGCCGTGGTCGGAAC
>JALYGK010000094.1 GCA_030777105.1 Actinomycetota bacterium
GCTCCGGAGTGGCGCGCCGGACGACTGTCCATCGGATACAACGAAGAGCGGGATCTCCTGGTCCTGGAGGTCGAGGAAGCGATGGAGGAGGGGGACGAAGCCGACGATGAGCCGGCCCAGCAAGAAGGAGCCGTCGCGTCGGACATCGATCAAGCGCTCATCGAAGAGCTGGAACGCCACGTCGGAGATATCGACGAGGAAGTCCCAACCGGCGGGCGTCGAGTTCGGTTCTGGGCCACACGCGAGCAGATGCTCTCGTTGGCGCGCCACGGAGCGGCGGTCTGCGCGCGGGGCCGTCCGACGTGCCAGCTGTGCGGAAACCCCCTGGATCCGGAGGGCCATGTTTGCCCCGCGCTGAACGGACACCGAGAGATGGGTTCCGAGTGACGCCGAGCCGCACGTCGCTGGACGAGGAGCAAGCGCTGAAGCTGCTTTCGCACGGCGAGATCCGTCCCTTGGGGTTGATGCCGCGGGCTTCGAACTACACGTTCCTCGCCGAGGTCTCGTCGGGGGACCAAACCGCTCTGGCCGTGTACAAGCCGCGCGACGGCGAGACGCCCTTGTGGGATTTCCCCGAAGGGACGCTCTGCCTTCGGGAAGTCGCCGCCTATCTCGTGGCGAAGGAGCTCGGGTGGCCTTCTGTGCCGCCGACCGTGCTGCGGGATGGGCCGCACGGACTGGCGTCCGTTCAGCTGTTCGTGGACGCGACGCCCGGCGAACACTTCTTCACGCTCCGGGAGCGGTGCGTGGAGGACTTCATGCCCGTTGCCGCGTTCGACGTCGTGGCGAACAACGCCGACCGCAAGTCCGGCCACTGCCTTTTGGACCGTGACGGAACCATCTGGGTCGTCGACCACGGGGTGTGCTTCTCGGAGGATCCGAAGCTTCGAACGGTGATCTGGGACTTCGAGGGTGAGCCGGTCCCAGCGAAGTTGCGCAACGACTTGCAGCATGTGGCCGCCGCACTCCGATCGGGCGACCTCCGCCGCTCGCTCCAGGACCTCCTGACGAAAGACGAGCTCGATGCCACGGCGAAACGGGCGGAGCGCCTGGCTCAGGCCGGCCGCTTCCCGTTCCCCGGAACAGACCGGTCCTACCCCTGGCCTCCGGTTTGAGGAGCGTGCATTTTCACGTCTGACGGCGCTCCGTCGTTTACTGGGGGGATGAGGGGGCGCTGGATGCCGCCGTTTCAGGTGTTTCTCGAAGAGCACGGGCCAGTCGTATATCGGTTTCTTCGAGCCCTGGTCGGTCCAAATGACGCAGAAGACTGTTTTCAGGAGACATTTCTGGCGGCGCTTCGGGCCTATCCGAAACTGACGGCCAGCGCGAACCTTCGCGGCTGGATCCTGACGATCGCCGGACGCAAGGCGATCGACGCCGCACGGTCCAATCGGAGGAAGCCCCTTCCCGTTCCGGACGTCGCTCAGTTCGAAATGGAACATGCCGACGGCCACTACGACCTGTTGGATTGGGACGAGCCGTTGTGGGAGGCGGTCCGAGCCCTCCCGGACCGACAGCGCGTCGCCCTCGTCCATCGGGTGGTTCTGGACCGGCCATACGCGGAGCTCGCCGCCGTCATGGGCTGCACGGTGCAAACGGCTCGAGCAAACGTCTATCAGGCGCTGAAGAGCCTTCGCGAGGCGAACCTCGAAGAAAGGATGAAACAAGAATGAAGAACATCGACGAGCGACTGGGCGCCGATTACGAACGCGCCGTCGCGTCGCTGACCAACGCAGCCTGGGACCAGGAACTCCTGGACGTGGCATACGGGTTCGTGGACTCGCCGTTCGGCCCGCTCCTGGTGGCAATGACGAAGTGCGGGGTCGTCCGAGTCGAATACCCGAACGGCGGCCTCGACGAGCAGCTCGAGGGCCTGTCCGCCGAAGTGTCGCCGCGGCTTCTCGAGTCACCCCGTCACACTGAAGCCCTTCGCCGTGAGCTCGATGAATACTTCGAGGGCAAGCGGCAGATGTTCAGTGTCCCGCCAGATCTGACGTTCCTCCGTGGATTCGGACGCCGAGTGCTGGAGGAGACCGCCGGAATTCCGTTCGGGGCTCTCGCCACGTACCGCGAGGTCGCCACGAGAGCTGGAAGCCCTCGAGCCAGCCGAGCCGCGGGCAACGCGCTCGCCGCCAACCCGGTTCCCATCGTGGTGCCGTGCCACCGGGTCGTGCACAGCGGTGGCGGCCTGGGGGGCTACACCGGTGGTCTGGACCGCAAAATCACGCTGCTCCAGCTGGAAGGCGTGGACGTCCCGCCGTACCGCCCCCCGACGACGAAGCGAGCTATCCCGCCAGCGTGAACCGCGACGAAGCGTTACGGCGACTCGGCGCCGCGCGGGTCGGACGGCTGGCCACGGCGGACGCGGCAGGCGTGCCCCACGTCGTTCCGTTCGTCTACGTGCTGGACGGCCAGACGCTCTACTGGGTCGTCGACCGAAAACCGAAGCGCTCGCAAACCCTGAAGCGCCTCGAAAACATTCGGGCCAACCCCAACGTGGAAGTGGTCGTCGACAGCTATTCGGACGACTGGAACGCCCTGTGGTGGGTCAGGGTGTCCGGGACCGCTCGGGTCCTGGAAGAGGGCGAGGAGAAGCGAAAGGCCCTCACTCTTCTAAACGAGAAGTACTCGCAGTACTCCGACGCTCCGCCGGACGGCCCCGTCGTTGCGATCGACGCCGTTCGGGTCTCCTCGTGGGAAGCTTCGTCGTCCTCCTAGGACGAGCGTTCGCCCTGATCGACGAACACCGCCGCGCTGGCGGTGAACCCGTGGAGGAAGTTCTTTCCTCCGACCGGTCCGAGCTCCCCTGCGCAGAAGAAGCCGGCCACCGGAACACCGCCGAAGTGCTTCGAGACCAGCTCGGCGTCGTGGTCCGGCGTCGGGAACATCCTCGACCCACGTCCGTTGCAGGTGAACAGCAAGGCACCGGCGGGTTCGCCCGGAAGCTCTGCCGATTGTCGCTCCAGGAGCGACCGGAGCTCCTCATCGGCGGTCGCGGCGTCCCGAACGTGGAACTGCACGGTCTGTCCGACGTCGACCGCGTCTCCCACGGCAACGGCACCGCTGTCGGGGTCCGCACCTATGACCCCGCGGATAAGGAAATCCCCGATGCCGTGTTGCGGCCTGTACTCGTCAATCGCCTGGCCGAGGTGCACGCCCCGAGACACCAGCTCACGATCCGGCGGCGCCATGGCGCTCACCGTCTCCCGAAGACGTTCGAGCGGCGGGCGGCCGCCCAGGCCGTACAGCACGTTTTGCTCGGCGCGGGTCACGACGTAGGAGTCGCCGATGGGACGGCACCCTTGGGAGACGAACGTGCGCACGTTGATCGACGACGGAAGCCGAACTCCCACCGCTCCGTTGCGATGGATGGATCGGTCGTGAAACAGGATGGTCTCGCCGCGGGCCGTCCCCGTGCTCGCCATCCCACCAACCACCACCGTCCCGGGAGCCGACTCGTTGAGGTGAGCCAACAAGTGATCGACCGGAAAGCTGTAAGGGTCCGCAATCAAGAGGTGGACGGGCGCCGCGGCGCCGTCTTCCGCGCGGTCGAAGAGCCACCCGCTGAACACGCCGCCGGACTCCGTTCGGCTGAACTGCATGTGGAAGGTCTGCGCTCCTTCGATATCGGAGATCCAGACCGAGATCGCGGGCTCCCCTTCGAGTTCCCGTGACCCGGCGACGATCGCCTCGCTGACGCATCCGATCGTGGCGGCAGGCGAGGCCGCGTCCTGAAGTGCGTCCAACACGTCCTCCGCGGCGTTTGCGTGGTGCGGGGAGGCGAACACCAAGGCCAGCCCGGCCGGTCGTCCGTTCAGAGGCGAAACCGCGGCTGCAGTCGCCTCAGCCGCCGCATCGCCCGAGGCGACGTTCGTGGAAAAGCCCAACCCGACCTTCACGGAATCAGCGTACCGAAGCGTGACCACGCGCCTGTAGCATCGAATCGGTGGACCAACGTACGGGTGAAACGCCCGATCCCGCCGAGCCCACGCAGAGCGAACGCTCCGCCGGGCTGACCTTCGACACCTGTTATCGCCACCCGGACGTTCGAACGGGCGTCCACTGCACGCGCTGCGGGCGCCCGATCTGCCCCGACTGCATGACGCAAGCTTCGGTCGGACACCACTGTCCTCACTGCGTGGGCGAGGCTTCACGAGGTGGCCGGCGAGCGCGAATCGTCGTCGGCGGTGGCGTGACCGTCTCCCGCGTCCTTCTCATTGCCAACGTGGCGATGTTCGTGATCGCCCTGTTCTCCCGAGGCCGCGCTCCGCTTGGGGGAGCGTCATCCAGGTCGCTGTTCGAGCTGGGCGCCATGCAGCCTCTGGCCATCGCTCTGGACGAGCAGTACTGGCGGTTCTTCACGTCGATGTTCCTGCACACGGGGCTGCTGCACCTGGCGTTCAACATGTACGCGCTTTACTTGTTCGGCGACCTGGTCGAGGACATCTTCGGCCGCGCGAGCTTCGTGGCCATCTACTTCCTGTCCGGGTTCCTCGGGGGCGTCGCCTCGTATACCTTCGGCAGCCCTTACGTCATCGCGGTCGGCGCCTCGGGAGCCATCTTCGGACTCATCGGCGCCTGGGCCGCGTACAACTTCAAGCGTCGGGGAACCGCGCTTGGGTCGGCGAACCTGCGCGGGGCGGCGATCATCGTCGCCATCAACCTGGTCCTCGGTTTCACCATTCCCGGCATCGACAACCTGGCCCACATCGGAGGTCTCGTGGCTGGAGGAGCGGCCGGCCTGGGCGCCGAGGGCTTCGGCTACCGACCGGCCGGGCGGTTTGTCAAGTTGGGCGTCTTCGCCGGGTTGGCAGTCATCGGGATCGGGCTTGTCGCGTGGCGAACGTCGGTGATCGCCGATCCGCTTTCCGGACTCTTCTGAGATCTGCCCTTACGTCGAACAGGTGACCGAGACCACCGGTGGTAGCCGTTCCGCCACCGTGAACCAGGTGGCGCCGCCATCGACCGACCCGAACACCTCGCCCGACTCGGCGCCGAAGTACAGCCCGAGCGGCGTCTTTCCATCGCCGGTGAACGCCTGCCTGAGAACCGTGAGGTACGCGTCCTGTTGTGGGAGTCCTTCGGTGAGCGGCCACCACGTCTGACCGCGGTCCCGCGTTTCGAACACCCTGACGCGACCTTCCGGGGTGACTCGGTCGAAGTCGCCTCTGAGCGGAATGACGAAAGCGCGGTCGGGGTCGGCCGGGTCGATCACCATCGGGAAGCCGAAGTCAGAGGGAAGTCCTCCTCCCGACCCGATGTCCTCCCACGTCTCACCGGCGTCGTCCGACCGGTAGACGCCGCCATGGAACTGGAGGTACATGGTGCTTGGTTCGAGCGGCATTCGCCTGACCTTGTGCACGCAGAGGTCCATGGCGTCCGCCCGAGCCTCCTCCGGCACATACCGCGGCACCAGTCCCTTCACACCGCGCCGCCAGCTATCGCCGCCGTCGTCGGAAAGCCACACGCCGGCCGCGGAAATACCGATGGCGAGCCTGGACGGGTCACCGGGCCAGGTGCAGATCGAATGGAGACACATGCCGCCCGCGCCCGGCTGCCAGTCCTTCCGGCTCGGTTCATCCCACAGCCCGCGGTTCAGCGTCCAGGACTTGCCGCCGTCCTCGCTCTTGAACAGCGCGGCGGGAGCGACGCCCGCCCACAGGACGCCTTCCTCCAACCCCGGCTCGATGACCCAGATCCGCTCGACCGCGGACTCGGCGTCCTCGGGGAAGACAGGTCCATCGGCCTGCTCCCATTCGCCCAAGGGATCCTGCGCGCGGTAGAGCCGCGGACCGAACTGCCCGTGCGTGACCGAGGCGAGATACGTGTCGGTCCGGCGGTCCTTGATGGCGTACTCGACGACCTGTCCGCTGAACTTCCGATGAACCTCCGTTGGTGGTCTCCCTCGGAGGCCTCGCACGATGAAGAGTCCCTTGCGCGTTCCGATCAGGAGCTCGGTCTGTTCTTCCTCCGCTTCCAGCTCGAGCTCCTGTTCGAGCAGCTCCGTCTCGGGCCGGACCGCGGTGACGGCGCCGCCGGATATGGACGGCAGGACGTGCACTCGGTCCTCGGGCGCGACACCGGCCTCCTCCCGAGCACGTTCACCGTTCAGGAAGACCACGACGTGCTGCCGGATCCGCCGCCGCTCGTCCAGGACCCACCCTGCCAGCCGCGGGTAGCTTCGCTCCAGGGCGGCGATCACCTCGCCGACCGTCGAGCCTTCAACCCGAACCTCCGTCGAGTCATCGGCCAGCTCACGAAGCGGCGACGACAACTTCACCAGAGCCATCGGCCGAAGTGTAACCACACTCGACTGGGTGGCTTACGCGATGCGGAGCGCGCTGACCTAGCGCGCGTTTCTGGACCCTCAACCAGGGCGAAACGGCGGAAGGCCGTCTCCCGGGTCTGAGACCTGGCGGTACGCCGAGCCGGTCATGTCGGCGAGCCGTTTGGAGAACCCGTTGAGGCCGTCCCGGTCCCACGATTCCACGGTGTCCACGACGGTGTCGCCCTCCACGAGAAACGTAGTGGGGACGACCCGAATGCCCCACTGGTTCGAGATGTCATAGGGGGGCACGTCCGGGACCGAGCGAAACGTCATGCCGAACTGGCGCGAGAACGCCAGGAGGTTGTCCTTCGGATCTTGACCGACCCCGAGGATCCGCCCTGGATAGGCGTCCTCGTACGACTGGACCTTGGGAGCGGCCATCTGACACGTCGGACAGGTGACCTTGTAGAAGAAGAGCACTTTCGGGCCCTCGGAGGGATCGAAGGAAGGAGTCGTCGGAGCGGCCGACCCGGGAGCGAGCGGTTCCATTGCCCCAGTATGCGTCACGACGCCGAGGGTCGACCGCTGACCGCTACGACGCTTCGCCGATGCCGTACATCGCGCCGTCCCGGGTCCCGACCCAGATCATTCCCTTCCACACGGCGGGGGTGGACTCGATGCATCCCGGAAGCTGCAAGCTCCACAGCTCGGTCGGCGGCTTTCTCCGGTCAGAGATGTCGAAGTTCCGCAGAATCCCACCGCAGTCGGCGATGAGCACCTGGTTGTTCGTGGGGACTGGAGACATCCACGTGGCGGCGGGGATATCGACCCGGTAGAGGATCTTCCCCGACTTCTGATCGACGCCGAACAGGCCGCCTTCGATTTCGGTGACGTAGACCACGCCGTCGTAGAGGGCGGGGGTGGACAGTATGCCGCCACCGGGCGCGGTGGACCCCACCTGCGCGGACCAGACCAGCGGGCGCCGGGCGTTTCGTGGATCGAGCTTCACCAGCGTTCCAAGCGTGTCCGCCAGCCGGTTCACGCGCTTCAGGTTCCGCTCGGCGTGCCGTGCCACGTACAGGTATCCCTGGCGGTCGATCACCACCGACGCGTCGACGTTGTCGCCAACCCAGTAGCGGAACACGCGCCGGTACTCCGTCCCGCCACGGAGGATGTCGCGGATGTCCCAGCCCTGGACCAGACCGCCGGAGTTCGCGAAGTACGCCACGCCGTTTCGGTAAGCCACCGAGCCTTCGATGCTCACCGCGCGATCCTTCAGGTCGCGGAACAGCTGACGGTCGTACCCCGGGACCCGCATCACGATTCGCGGGTTGACCTCCACGTACCCGAGCTGGTTGTAACGCCGGTTCAGGCGGACCACGTAGAACCACGAGTTCTCTCCGCCCACCAGGAGGTAGTCACCGACGATGAGCGGCGCGCCGTCCCAGTCGTCGTTCCACACCGGGCGGGAAACGCTCCTGTTCGCGTCGAGCGACCACAGGACGCTCGGCCTGGCGCGGTCCAGGGCGATCACGCGAAGCCGGTTGTCCCGGGAACCGGCGTAGTACAGCGGGTAACCATCGGGGTCGGAGGTGGCCGAACCCTTGGCCAGGTCGCCGGTCTTCAGGGCCGGACGGACCGTGGCCCCGGTCCGCCCGTTCAGGAAGTGGTACTTCCCGTCGTAGGCGCCGAACCGGATCTCGATCGTCCCGTTCTCGTCCGGAATGACGTTCGGCTGCCCCGTCCAACCGGTGCCGCACCAGAGCTTCGTCGTGCCGAGGTTCTCCGAGCGCATGCACATCTTGCCGTCACGCGGATACCGCCACAGGATTTCGGGTCGTTTCGGAAGCGGGCCCTCGCCGTAGTACGAACGGGTCGCGTTGCCGCGGAACGTGGTGAGGCCCGGGAAGTCATTGATGGGTCCCTGTGGCCGCCACGGACGCGACTCGGGCTCGCTCCGTCCGCCGTCTGGATCCGGGCGGCTCGGCGCGATCACCGGCACCGGCGTGACTTCGGGTTTCGCGTCGAGGAGCGAGCCCACCGCGCCCGACCGCCACACCAGGACGACGCCCGTGATGATCAACAGGACGGCCAACAGGCGGCCAAACCCCTGCGCGGGCGGACGCTGAATCGGTCGCCGCGGCGCGGGGGGACGGTACGGGCGACGCCGGGTCCGGTGCTTCGGTGCAGGCTGAAGCCGCGTACTCAATCGGATGTGAACGGACCGGCCATGAGATCGGCCGCATCGTACGGTAGGAATCAGCCGGGACCGAGCATTTCAGACAGGTTTTGGCCGCCTAGTTCGAAGCTCCGCGCCGCTGAAGCGCCCACAGGTATTCCCGAGGCGTCAGCCCCGAGGTGTGGATCTTCATCGCTAGCGCTCTCCCGAAATACCTGAAGTGCCACGGTTCGAACCCGTAACACGTCACTCCGGCGCTCCCCGCGGGATAGGTCATCACGAACCCGAAGCGGTGTGCGTTAGCCTCCATCCACCGGCCTTCCGCCGTCTTGGCCCACGCAACGGTGACGTCGGCCGCACCGCGACTCTTGAAGTCGACCGCCGTTCCCAGCTGGTGCTCTGAATGCCCGGGACGCGCCGTTCGTTCCAGAGCCCGTGCCCGCCCCAGCGTCGCGACCCGGCGCCGAAACAGGTCGTCCTGTTGCGCGTAGCTGCGATACGCCGCAGCGAGATCGAGCGGATTGCCCGAGGCCTCGGCGGCGGCGCCCAACGCCGCCAGGTCCTCGAGGACGAATGCGCGCACCAGAAAACCGCCTCCGAACCCGGCCCCCTCGGCCAAGACCAGATCGGGCGGCGAATAGGTGCTCGGAAGGGCGTACGAACTGTCGAGCAGTGTGGTCTTCCAATCGGAGTACTCAGCGCGCGGGGTCGGAACGTCGCGGTACTCACATTGGGGAGGGCCGACGGCTGCCGGCCGCGACCGTAAGCCACCTGACCGCGTCTGCCGTGCGAGCGCGCCGGTCGTGTCTTCGCCCCTCGGCCACCGGAGTCCGATCGCAGAGACTAGAACCGCGATCAGGACGCCCAGGAGAAGCGGGAAGGGAATGGGAGGAGGGGCCCGCCGCGCGGACGGATGCCTCACGGCCGTGCTCATGCTTGGTCCTGATGGTAAGCGAGGCCGCGTCCCGATGAGGGAGCCGCCGTCAGTGGATCAGAGGGACGGCTTCCCGCTCGGCGCGGTCTCGAGGAACGCCAATACCTCGTGAAGTGTGTCTTCGGTCGCCTCGAACTGCGGCACGTGGCCCACGTTCGGCATGATGACCAGCCGGCTGTGCGGCAGGTGCTCCGCCACCCTTACCCCAACGCGAGTCGGCACGATTCGGTCGCTCGAACCGAGCAATACGAGCGTGGGTTGCTTGATGCGCCGTAGCGATTGGAAGAAAGGCTCGGGTGACTCGATCAGCACGTGCCGGAGGGAAGAGAAGAACGCCATCCTCGCCGCCGGGTCGCGGTACACCCGGATGAACTCGCTTGCGGCCGCAGAGTAGGCGTCCGAGCTCAGTCGGTCCGGGTCGGCGAAAAGCCTCCGAAGGAAGAGTTCCATCCAGCGTTCGCGCAATGGGAACGGGATCCCTCCGACCTCGGTGGGGAAGACGCGAGTGAACCCCATGAGGTACCGCCACCGCAGACCCGGAGCCGATGGAGAGAGCAGGACGGAGGCCACCACTCGTCCGGGAGACCGCAGTCCGAGCTCGAGCGCGATTCGTCCCCCCATGGAGTTGCCAAGGAGGACCGCCTGTTCGATGCCGAGCGCGTCCAGGAGATGGCGAACCACGCGGGCGTAGAAGCGCGCCGAATAGTCAACGCGCGGCTTCGCCGACTCACCATGTCCCGGCAGGTCGGGAACGATCACCCTGTACGCTTTAGAGAGAGGCGCCACGATCGGGAGCCAGGTCACCTTCGAACCCCCGAGGCCGTGCAACAGCACGACGGGCGTTCCCTCGCCGGCGACGTAGGACGACAGCATCACGCCATCGGCTTCGACCTGAATCTGGTCGAGATCCGCGGCGCTCCACGGCCGGCTGTACGGACGGAACAACGTCTGAAGGCGGACAGCGAGGTCGAGGTTCCCGCTGACGGTCACTTTTCGGTCCGTGAACGCGTCGCTACCGTGGAGGGTCCCCTCGTCGATGGCAAGCCACGTGGTCGGGTCCATCGTGATCGTCGCGTTGGGCGCCTCGCCCGGACCCTCCCGAACGACGCACTCGTGGTCGGCGACGGTTACGGCAAACGCCTGAGGGCCGATGTGGAGCTCCCACTCGGCTATCAGGCCGTTGACCGATTCCGTTCGGAATCGTCCTGGTAACGATCGAACCCGGTCCCGGACCACCTCGGGGATGGCGGCACTCGGGCGCTTACTCGCCACGGGCACAATCGTACCTTGTCCGGAGGCCCATACGCAGGGAATCCCGGGAGGTCGCGCGTCAAAATTGTCAGTACGGATACGTACGGATCGTCTTGAGCAGCCGGTGAGGGGCGGTTACCTTCTCCGTCCACGGCCGGAGACGATGTCGGGGGGTAAGGTGACGTGATGAAGCAGCGGAACTTGGTGCTCATCCTGGCCCGCGACCTTGCGGACAAGCTTGCCTCGGCAGTCTTCATCGTTGACGAGGAGGGCGCGCTCGTCTACTTCAACGAAGCCGCAGGCGAGATCCTCGGAAAGAGCTTCGCCGAAGTTGGGACCATGTCCATGGACGAATGGGCGACAGCGTTCTGGCCCAGGGACCCGGATGGAGTCGAGTTGCCCCCTGAGGACGTGCCGCTTGCGGTCGCGCTCAAAGAGCACAGGCCATCCCACCGTGAAATGCAAATCGAGGGCATGGATGGCGAGGTCCGAGCCATCTCGGTGACCGCACTTCCGCTCTTCGCTCGGAGTGACGAATTCGTGGGCGCGTGCGCGATCTTCTGGGAGGACTCCGCGACCCGCGCAAGGGCGCAAGGGGCGCAAGGGTGAAGGCGAAGATCTGGGGGTGCCGCGGTTCGCTCGCCGCGCCGGGTCCCGAGACTGTTCGCTACGGCGGCAACACGTCGTGCGTGGAGGTTCGACTGAGCGATGAGCACCTCGTCGTGATCGACGCGGGAACTGGCGCTCGTTCGCTGGGCGTGTCTCTCGCCGGCGCGGAGCCCGGGCGGATCGACGTTCTCCTCAGTCATCTTCACCTGGACCACATCGAGGGGCTGGGGTTCTTCGGGCCGCTCTGGAACCCGAACTCCGAGATCCACATCTGGGGCCCTCCTTCGCCGCTGCATTCGCTTCGTGAACGATTGGCGAGCTATTTCTCGCCGCCTCTGTTTCCGGTCCACATCGACGACATTCCCTCCAAACTCACTTTTCATGACGTGCCGGACGAGGAATGGGAGCTCGGCCCGGCTCGAGTGAGGGCCGAGCCGGTCAACCATCCCGGGCCGACGGTCGGCTACCGGTTGGAGGAAAACGGAAAGTCGTTCACCTACATCTCGGACCACGAGCCTGCGCTTGGAATCGATCTCTCAACGGTGTCTCCCGAGTGGATCTCGGGCCACGCCCTGGCATACGGCGCCGACGTCATACTGCACGACGCCCAGTACACCGAGGATGAGTACCCGTCTCGGGTCGGCTGGGGACACTCCAGCATTGCCCACACCGTGCAATTCGGATTGATCGCCAAGGTCCGCCGCCTCCTCATGTTCCACCACGACCCGCTCCACACGGACGCTCAGCTCGAAGCGATGCTGGTCCGGGCGAAAGAACTGTGGGGACCGGAGAACAACGGGCTGGCGCTGGCGTTCGAGGGGATGGAGATCGACGTCGCCTGACATCAGCGGAGGTACGGGCGGGCCTCCTCGACGACCAGGCCCGTTACCTCCTTTCCTGCTTCCAGCAGGGTCCTGACGCTTCGCGAGGAGACCGCGGCGACGTCCGCGGCGACGTCCAGTCTTGTGAACCGCCCGGCCCAAGCTGCGTTCGCCGGCCGTTTCAAAGCAGCTTCCACGGCCCTCTCCTCACCCGCTCGGTCGGCGTAAAGGATCGACGCTTCGCGGAACAGGGCATCGAGCGTGGCGGCGCGATCCTCGTACCACTTGGGATCGAGGACCTGAAGGACCTTGTCCGAACCCATCACCAAGAAGAGGGGCTGCGTCGGAAACACAGTCCTCGCCGCGGCGACCTGTTCCGCCAGCAGGCCGTGGGAGGAGAGGGCGAGAGCCGTCTTATGGCGTCGTCGGCAGAACCGTTCTAGAACGTCGAGGCGTTCCATTTCGCGAAGGAGTGATGGAGGAGCGCCACCTTCCTTCGGGAGTGTCCGCGCGGAGTAGACGAGAAGAACAAGGTCCACCACGCGAGAGGCCGCATCCGCCAGGGCTGCGTGCGCCACCGTCATGGGATCGAACGATCCTGAGAGCAACGCGACCGAGCCGACTGCCGGCTGGGAGTGAGGCTCGACTACGAGCGTCGGGACTTCGGCGCGGCGAAGGCGCTCCAGTTTCTGTTCGAAGTTGCGCCAACCCATGTCCATACGATGAGCGAGTGGACGACGTGTGGGCAATCGTGGAGGACGCCGCAGGCGATCGCTCCTCAGGAGCCGCGGAGATTGCCCGGAAGGTGGCGGGAGCCCTCGGTCGACTTCCCGACAACAGCGTCATGCCGGCCATCGAACGGTTGCTCCGCGGACATCCGTCCATGGCGCCGCTATGGCGCCTGGCAACGGAAATCCTCTCTTCGCCCGATCGAGCATCGGCGGCCCGTCGCTTCCTTCTCCTCCTCGAAGCCGATCGGGACGCAGCTGAGGCGCTCGAGACGAACGTTGCGGGGCGCCGGATCCTCACCATCTCGTATTCGTCTTCCATCCTCCGGCTGGTGCGTCAGGCCAGACCCCAGGCCGTCCTCTGCATGCGGTCGGACCCGGGAGGCGAGGGGCTTCGAGCCGCCAGTGCGATGTCCGCGTGGACCGTCGCGAACGTGGTGGAAGACGACGAGGCGACCAACGACGTGCCCGCCGACCTTGTCGTGGTTGGCGCCGACGCCGTGACGACGGACTCGGTGATCAACAAGGTCAAGACCCGCGCGCTGGCCGAAGCGGCCCGCGCCAAAGGGATCCCGACCTACGCGGTCGCCGGAGAGGTGAAGTTCATCGGCGCCGAAATCCCGGTGACGACGGACTTCGAGGCGACGCCGCTTGAACTGTTCTCGGCCATTGCCGGTCCTCAAGGGCTATGGGATCCACCTCAGGCGAGCGCGTACGCTCGAGGCCAAGGGATACATCCCGATCTGCGTCGCCTGCTCGTGGAGTTGGAGGATCTCTCCCATTAGCCGAGGTCCCGCGCGGCGTCCACGAATCCCTTTCGTATCCCGGTCACGAACGGAACCTCCTCCTTCGTGTAGCGGCGGGCTTCGGCCGCCCGGAGCCGGCGGATGCAGTCCACGATGCGCGGAAGGTCGTCGGCCTCGAAGGCCAGGATCCACTCCCAATCGCCCAACCCGAACGCGCTCGTCGTGTTCGCCAGGACGTCGGGAAACTCGCGCCCTATCTCTCCGTGCTCGCGAAGCAGCGATGCTCTCTCTTCCGGGGGAAGGAGGTACCACTCCGTCGTCCGGACGAACGGATAGACACAGAGAAACTTCCTGGGTGGCTCTCCTTTCAGGAAGGCCGGCGAGTGATCCTTCGAGAACTCCGCCGGCCGGACCACGCCCATGAACGCGTATTGCAGCTCCAGGCGCTTCCCGATGGCCGTTCGCCGAAACTCCGAGGTGAGTTGCTGCAGGTCCTCCGGCGTCTCACCGACCCACCACATCATGAGGTCGGCGTCGGGCCGAAACCCCACGGTCGAATATGCGCCGCGAACCGTCACCCGGTCCGACCACTCCTTGAGGAGTATCTCCGCGTCGTGCGCCAGCTGCTCGAGGTCGCCCGTGGGACGCTGCTTCAGTTCGGGCGTTCCCCTGAACACGGGGTAGTACGCGTACGTCACGGCGCCCATCTGGTTACCTCCTGTTCCGTCCGGCGATCCGAACCGCCGCGGTCGGGCCGCTTCAGGTCGGCCACGTACCGGAGCACTTCTGCGGCGACCTCGTCCGCCTGCCGGACGCAATCCGCGATGCCGATACCACGGTACGCCGAGCCCGCCAGGAAGACACCCCCCGCGCCACGGAGTGCGGCGTTGATCGCCCGAACGCGATCCAGGTGCCCAATGTCGTACTGAGGCATCCCGCGGGGCCACCGAACAACGCGTCCTGCCGATGGTTCGGCGCCGAGCGGAGTGATCGCTTCGATCTCCCGTCGAACGACCTGGATCAGGTCATCGTCTTCCAGACCCAAAACGTCTTCACGACCATCCCTGCCGACGAAGCAGCGAATCACCGCTCGGTCGCCGTACGCGGGTGACGGCCACTTTCGCGACAGCCACGTGCATGCCGTGATGTTCGCCTGCGAACGGGAGGGGACCACGAAGCCGGTCCCATCCGGGAGCGCCGAGCCCGTGCCGGGTGGATACGCCAGAACCACCACCGCCGTCGACGCATACCTGACGGCCTGAAGACCATCGGCCGCGGCGGGTGCAAGCCGACGAAGCAGCCGAGCGCTCTCGAACGCCGGCGTGGCAAGGACGACCGCGTCTGCCTCAACACGGTCTGTGCCGGAGTGAACGACGAATCCGGTCACCGACCGGTCGATCTCTGTCACCGGCGTATCCGTGCGAATGCGGTCACCGCCGACTGCCGCGACCAGCCGCGACGTCAGCTGAGACATTCCCGCCCACGGGGCGGCGAACATCGCTCCCGTTGCGCGGCGGGACGCCTTCACCGCCGCCCGCGCCCCTCGGATGAGGCTTCCGTGGCGCTGCTCCCATGTCACGAGCTCGGGAAACGTCGCCTTCGTGCTGAGCCTGTCGGGGTCGGCACCGTGGAGCCCTGCCAGCAGCGGCTCGACCAGTGTCGAGGCGACCTCCGGCCCCAGGCGCCGGTGGAGGAGCCGTCCAAGCGCTTCGTCGTCCTCCCCGTTTCGACGCCCCTTGTAGAGATCGAGAAGCCCGCGGATCCGTCCTCCACGGGATATCCCTTTCCACTCGAGAAGAGCGCCGGGTGCGGCGGGAACTCCGAACGCCGACGGCTGGATGAACGGGCGCAGCGCTCCGCGAGCCCATACGAACGCGCGCCGCGCCTCCGGCACGACCAGGTCGCCCTCCGCGCCCAGGTCCCGGCACAGCGCCACGGCCCAAGGCTTCCGAACGACGAACGAATCGGCGCCCGCCTCCACCGGCAAGCCGTCCACCTCGATGGTGTGCAGCTTCCCTCCGAGCCGACCGCCTGCCTCGAGAAGCGTGACGTCAGGCGACTGTTGCTCTGCATCGCCGTGCACCAGACGGTACGCCGTGGTGAGGCCGGTGATGCCTCCGCCGACCACGACCACGTGCGGTCGTCCCCTTGTCGGGACGCGGGAGGCGCTCACTCCGTCGCCATGCGCTCGCGGGCGTGGTCGAGGACCACGGTTGCCAGCGCTCGAATGAAGGCCGGATCGTCGTTCATCGACTCTGTCCGCACGAGCGCGATACCGGCGTCGCGGGCTTCCCGCTTCGCCTCGATGTCGAGGTCATAGAGAATCTCGAGGTGATCGGCGACGAACCCGCAGGCACAGACGACCACCGCGGAATGACCTTTCTCCGCCAGCTCTTGGATGACCTCACCAAGGTCCGGGCCGAGCCATGGTTCGGGAGTCCTTCCGGCGCTCTGCCAGGCGGTGAGGTAGGTCGTCAGCGAGAGCTTCTGCGCCACGAGGTCGGCCGTTTCTTCGAGCTGCGCCGGATACGGGTCGCCCTCGGCCACGATCCTGGCCGGAAGGCTGTGGGCGGTGAATACCACCGCCGCCACTTCCCGTTCATCGGTTTGAAGACGCGCCATCGCCTCGGCGACTCGCGACGAAAGCACCTCGATGAACTCCCGGTTGCCGTACCAGCTCTCGACGAACGTGAACGCCGGTTTCGGCTCCGGTTGCTCCAGCAGCGCCGCCTCGACTCTTTCGATGTAGGTACCGACCGAGAGCTTCGAGTAATGGGGCGCGAGTACCAAACCGACGCCGCGACGAAGGCCGTCTTCTCGGATCTTGGCAACTCCTTCCGCGATGAACGGCGGTGAGTGCTTCATACCGAGATACACGCTGAACGTCCCTGGCTCTCGCCGTTCGAGTTCCTGCTCCAACGCCTGTGCCTGACGACGCGTGATCTCGAGCAGAGGGAAACGGTTTCCGATGGCGGCGTATCGCCCCTTCAGCTCGTCGAGCAGCTCTGTCGAAGGAGCACGTCCGCCGCGGATGTCCGTGTAGTAGCGCTCGATGTCGTCCGGACCGGCGGCGGTCCCGTACGCCATCGCCAGAACGGCGATTCGCTCGGTCATTGACCGTCGGGGGACGTGTCGGACTCCACTCGGACGGTGCGCGCGTGGACTAGGTCGACCAAGCGCTGAAGGTTCTCGACCGGTGTCTCGGGGAGCACGCCGTGTCCCAGGTTGAAGATATGGCCGGCCATGCCGGCCGCCCGCCGCAGAACGGCAAGTGCTTTGGTCTCAACTGCGTCCCAGTCGGCAAGGCACACCGCCGGGTCGAGGTTCCCCTGGATGGCGACGTCGTAGCCGATCCTCTCCCACGCTTCGTGGAGCGGGACCCGCCAGTCGACACCGATGACGTCCGCGCCGGCGTCGCGCATCAGGGAGAGCAGCTCTCCGGTCCCCACGCCGAAATGGATGCGCGGGACTTCCAGGTCGGCAAGGCCCTCAAAGATGTCTCGCATCGTCGGCAGGACGAACCGAATGTAGTCGTCCGGATCAACGGCACCGACCCAGCTATCGAATACCTGAACCGCGTGGACGCCCGCATCGACTTGGGCCCGGAGGTAAGCGAGAACGCTGTCTCCGAGGCTCAGCATCAGGGAGTGCCACGTCTCGGGTTCGCGGTGCATCAACGCTTTTGTTCTGGCGTGCGTCCGCGACGCCCCACCCTCGACCAGGTAGCTCGCGATGGTGAACGGTGCGCCCGAGAACCCGATGAGCGGGACGTCCAGCTCCTTTCGAAGAGCGCGAATCGCCTCCAGGACGAACGGCACGTCCGCTTCCGGCTCCAGGG
>JALYGK010000095.1 GCA_030777105.1 Actinomycetota bacterium
AGGACCTGAGCGCATTCCCGCCGCGTACCCCATCGTCACGGATCAGTCCGCCTCGGCCTTTCGCGTCCTCTGGCTGGGGCGGATCAGCAAGGACACCTTCGCGCCTCCGGGAGGCGCGCCGGATGGATCGATCCGCTCCGGGTCCAGCTCCGTTCGGTACGGGATCCGGGGGCCACAAGGAGCGTCCGAGCTGGACGTTGGCCGCACCCCAACTGGCCCGGGCTACGACTACCTTCGGTCGGTGCTGCGTCAGATCGTCACCGGCGCCACGCGCCACGGTGGTGCTCTGCTGTCGCCGCTCAGCGTCCGATACGTGATCGCAGAAGAAGGTGACCTGCCGGCGAGAGTGGTGCGCCGTCTGATGCGACAGGTCGATATGGACGTCGTTCCGGCCGGCGGGATGCTTGTGCTCCGAAACGCCAAGGTGATTCCGATCTACTCGGTCGTCAACGACGACCGGTGGCGACGGGCGGCGTTCTCCGGACGACTCGAAGAACTCCCCGTCCTGCCGGCCCCCCGCCCGATCCCTCTTGGGCCGGCCGCGGCTGCGCAGTCCGATTCGACGTCGCTCGTGTTCGCGGGGCAGCAGTTCGACCGGAGGTGGACGATGAGGGGCGCCGGCGGCGGAGATCCGGTGTCGGGCCAACGAGCGTTCCAATGGGCCGTCGGATTCGAGGGGCGGCCCGCTGATGCCTCCGCCGTTCGGTTCGACGGGCACGGCGAACGCCGCGTGGAGATGGTCCTTATGTCGGCCGCGTGGCTCGTCGCCCTGTGGCTGATCCGGAAGCCGCCTCGTGCGTGAGCCGTGGGACACCCCCCGACGGAGGGCCGCACGGCGCGCCCGCTCCCCACGAGCAACGTCCGGGCTGCTCGTTCGGAGCATGGTCGTCGCGGTGGCGTTCGTCGTCGCGGGCGGTCTGGGCGTCTTTCTCGATCGCACCGTCGGCCGGAGCGGCGCTGGAACGTCTTCGTCAATGGAGGTGACCTCGGGGGCATGGTTCTGTCCGCACGGCGGCTCGGAGTCGTGGCGAGGTTGGGTGGTTGTGACGAACCCCGGTGGGCGGCCCGTTTCGGTCCGCGCAACCACGTTCGGACAAGGAGGCGATCTCCAAGAGCAGTCGTTCCAGGTTCCGGCCCGGAGGCAGGTCTATCGGAACGTCCCGGTGGAGGAAATCGGCGCGTCCACGGCGATTGAGTTCTTCGGGGGCTGGGTCGGCGCGTCGTTCGTGCTGAATGCTGGCGGAGACGACTCGGGCATCGCTGCTTCGGAGTGCCAGGGGGCTTCGAGCGAGAACACGTTCGTCATGGACCAGCCGACGGGCCGGTCCGAGCTCGCGTTCGCCGTCGTCATGAATCCATTTTTTGGGCCGGCCGAGTTCGACGTGGTGATCCGAACGCCCCGGCGAACCGTCCGTCCGAGCCTCCTGACGCCCTATGTCCTCGGACCGCGGCGGTCCATTGCCATCAGGATCAACCGCTTCGCGCTCGAGGCTCCCGGCGAAGAGACCGTGACCGTTGAGATCAACCCTCGCATCGGCCGCGTTGTGACGGGTTCCGTTGGGATTCTTTCCGAAGGCGTTCGTGCGGACGGTGGCATAGACGGTCAAAAGCGGTGGTTGATCCCGGCGCGCGCCTTTGACCCGAGTACGCTTCTGGTTGTGAACCCGTCGTCTCTTCGGGCGGTGCTTTCGGTCACCGCGGAGGAGCAGGAGAGCGAGCAGCCGCTGTTCGAGGGACGACTTCGGTTGCCGCCCGGCGGGGTCGCGGGTGAGGACCTGGGAGGCGTCGAGAACGCCGCCCTGGTGTTGGAGTCGAGGAACGGCCGATCGGTCGCAGCCAGCGTCGTGGTCGAGGCCGAAGAAACCGACAGTGCCGCGGTCGGTGGAGTGCTCCGGGCCGAAGAGCGGTGGCTGGTCCTGCCGGGGACGCCTCCCGAGGGCGGAAGGCAGTTGCTGGTCCTTCAGAATCCAGCCAGGACGGAGGCGCTGGTCCGGCTATCGTTCATCGGCCCGGATGGACCGTTCTCGGGGTCTCGGGTAGGTTCGGTCAGGGTTCCGGGGGGAAGAACCATGGAGATAGAGATTCCGTCCGGCCCAGAGGGGAAGCCGCTTACGGCGGTCGTGGAAGCGCAAACAGGAACCGTGGTCGCTGCACAAGCGTCGTATTCCGAGGACGATACGGGCTACGCCTCGAGCGTGGGCGTGCCGATGAGGGAAGAGGAGTAGGCCAGTGCCCGACGAACCAACACAGCCGGCCAAGGACCTCGAAGACGTGAACGAGAAGGCGAATCCCGACGAGGAGGACGGCGAGCGTTTCTCCACGAAGGGGCGGCGGAGATCGCGGTTGCTGCTTGGCGTGGCGGTCGGCATGGTCCTCCTCCTGGTCTCGACCGGGTGTGCCGCGTTTGCCGGATACCGCTACGAGCAGGCGCGCTCGGGGCTCCTCCTGCCGGGCGTCTTCGTCTCCGGCATCGACATCGGCGGCATGACCCGTGCCGAGGCCGAACGAGTGCTCGCGCCATCGATGAAGTCGATTCTCGGACGAAAGGTTCGGATCAAGGCAGGAGGACTGAAGTGGGTCCGGACGGCCAAGCAGCTCGGTGTGCGGGCCAGCGTCGACCGAGCGCTCGACCGCGCGATCGGCGTGTCCGATCGATTGGGGTGGACATCGCGACTGTTCCACCGCCTGCTCGACCGCCCGGTGGGCGAAGAGTTCAGCATGGCGGTCTCCATGAAGAGTTCGGCCGTCGACGGCTTCGTGAACAACGTCTCCGATCGGGTTTCGCGGCGTCCGAGGAACGCGTCGCTGGACCTGGTGAACGGAGAGGTGGTCACGGTCTCGTCGAGGCCCGGGCGCGAGCTCCTGACCGACCCGGCGCGGAAGGCAATCCTCGGAGCGCTCGACAGCGGCCGGTCATCCGTGAAGTTGCGGTTCCGGGAGATCGCTCCGACTGTGACGGAGGAGAGCCTCGGGAAGACGATCATCATTCGACTGTCCGAGAACCGGCTCTATCTGTATGACGGCCTGAAGCTCGTGAAGGAATATCCCGTCGCCACGGGGAGCCCGAAGTTCCCGACGCCGCAGGGGCGATGGTCGGTCATCAACAAGAGGATTAATCCGACGTGGGTCAATCCGGCTCCGGACGGGTGGGGAAAGAAGCTGCCCAAGTCGATTCCACCCGGTCCGGACAACCCGCTCGGAACTCGATCGCTCGACCTGAACGCGCCGGGCATTCGGATTCACGGAACGCCGAGCTCCGGGTCGATCGGAACGTATGCGTCGCACGGTTGCGTTCGGATGTTCATTTCGGACTCCGAGGCGCTCTTCCCGCTGATCGAGATCGGCACGCCGGTCATCATCGGCTGGTAAAAGGCGTCCCCCACTTGGCCGACCACCGTCGGCCCGGCGTCCGATTCGAAAATTGCGCCTACCGACCTATGGGCAGTTCCTTCCGCGCGGAGAAAGAATCACTGGGCGATGGCCAGGAATGAAGACGTTCAGATCTTTTGTCCGAAGTGCGGGTCGGAAGAGACACTTCGCGTCGAACTCACCATCGGTGGAGCGCCGACTTCGTTCACGACGTGTTGCGTGTGTGAGTGGAGAGGCTGGGAGCGCGAAGGTCAAGTGATTCGTCTCGACGACGTTCTCGAGATCGTCTCGCTTCAGTAGCGAGGGCGCGCCCAAACCCAACGTTTCGGCTCCGACGCGTGCGCCGGAGGTCGCGAACAGACCGTCGTCTAGAATCACCCGAATGCCGGGCGACCTCGGGTTCATCTTCAAGGCGTACGACGTTCGCGGCGTGTATCCAGACGAGTTTGACGAAGATGCCGCCTTTCGAATTGGGCGCGCCTTCGCGGCGTGGACCGGAAGCGATCGCATCCTCATCGGCCGCGACTGCCGGACGTCCTCTCCGGCGCTCTCATCTGCGTTCGCCGATGGAGTGACGATGTCCGGGACCGGCGTGGCGGATATGGGCCTCGCCACCACTGACCTTCTGTATTTCGCATCCGGACGGATGTCGCTGCCCGGCGCGATGTTCACCGCCAGCCACAATCCACCCGAGTACAACGGCCTGAAGCTCTGTCGTTCCGGGGCTGCGCCGGTGGGGGAAGACAGCGGGCTCCAGCACGTTCGCCGGCTCGCGGAACAAGACGCCGGCGGGCCGACCTCACCGCGCGGCGGTCGTCAGAGCGTCGACCTCCTGGAGGAGTACCTCGAGCACGTCCTCTCGTTTGCCGACGTGTCGGCCCTGTCACCGCTGGTCGTGGCGGCAGATGCGGCGAACGGGATGGCGGGGCTGGTCATCCCGCCGCTGTTCGAGCGGCTTCCGATCAAGCTGGTCCCGCTGTACATGGAACTCGACGGGATGTTTCCGAACCACCCGGCGGATCCCATCGTTCCAGAGAACCAGGAGGACGTGAAGCGCGCGGTCATCGAGAACGGTGCGGACGTGGGCCTCGCCTTCGATGGCGATGCGGACCGAGTGTTCTTCGTCGACGAGAACGCCCAGGGAATCAGCGGATCGCTCATCACGGCGCTCGTCGCCATTGGAATGCTCGAGCGCTACCCGGGGGCCACGGTGCTGCACAATGTGATCTGCTCCCGCGTGGTGCCTGAGGTGATTCGAGAGCATGGAGGCGAGCCGGTACGGACGCGGGTGGGCCATTCGTTCGTGAAGAAGGTCATGGCGGATACGGGCGCCGTATTCGGCGGGGAACACTCCGGCCATTACTACTTCCGTGACCATTACCGGGCAGATTCAGGCATCGTGGCGGCGGTCGTGGTCATGGACCAGATGTCGAAAGCCGGCAAGCCGCTCTCCGAGCTCCTGGCGCCCCTGCGTCGGTACCGTGACTCGGGAGAGATCAACTCGAAGGTTACGGATCAACAGGCGACCATCGAGAAGATCGCCGCGGCGCATGGCGGCGAGCGGCAGGACCGCCTGGACGGGTTGACGGTCGAGTCCGACGACTGGTGGTTCAACGTTCGGC
>JALYGK010000096.1 GCA_030777105.1 Actinomycetota bacterium
GCATCGCACGTGTCAGTACAAGGAGCGTTTCGACGCAGTCATCAATGCTGACCGCCCGCAACGGTTCGCGAAGCTCCATGCTGGCCCTCCGGGCGTCCTGCGTCTGGGGATCGGTTTCCCACCTGTCTTTCATCAGGCGCTGTCGGATCGTGAGGTCCAGCGGCCACCACGACCTGATCTCGACCGTCAACACTCCGGTCGGTCCCACGACGACGTATGGGACCGTTCCGGTGCGGACCCTGACGTCCCGAAGCACTTCGTAGCCTTCCGACTCCAGCTTCGTGAGAAGCCGTGCAATCTCCTCTCTGCCCGAGTCTCCGTCCACCCAATCACGGATACGCCGAATCGAATCACGCTGGAACAGACCCCCAGCGGCCACGGGGATGTCGGCCCATCGACCCATGCCTCTGGTATCGGACGCCTGGGGCCGCGCTTGAACAAACGGGTCGAGCATGAGCAGACGGAGCGAAATTTCGCGTCGCCGGAACCCGGTCCGGTCGCGCTCCGTCCAACCAGTCAATCGAGTTTCGAACGACCTGAGAGAAAGGAGCGTTCGATGGTGCGGCGGCTGGTTTCTGTGTCTGTGTTCGCGATGGCCTTGGTAGTCGCAGTCCCTTCGGTGGCGTTGGCGTGCGGGGGGCTCATCGCTCCGGGACATGCCGAAGTACTGCGGCGCGCCACGACCCTCGCGGCGTGGCACGACGGGTACGAGCACTACATCACCGGGTTCCAGTTCGCCGGGAGCGCGAACAGCTTCGGCTACATCATTCCGCTCCCAGGTGTCCCCACGAAGATCCAGAAGGCGGGCGACTGGACACTGGAGCGCCTGCAGCAGGAGGTCAGCCCGGCTGAAGAGGTGTTCGCGCTGGCACAATCGGCTCGATCCTCGGACGTCGACGTGTTGCAGCGGGTCAAGGTCGAGGCACTGAACATCGTGGTGGTCCGCGGTGGCGGCAGGGACGTCGCGGCGTGGGCCAAGGAGAACGGGTTCGACCTCACCCCCGACACGCCAGAGGTGATGGCTTCCTATTCTTCGCAAGGAGCCATCTTCGCCCTGGCGAAGTTCGACAACAAGGATGCGGTGAAGCGAGGTCTGGTGGAGGGCGAGGGGACCGTCATTCACTTCACCATTCCGATGAAGGCGCCATGGATCCCTCTTCGCATCCTCGCGCTGGGCAAGGGTCCGGCCGAAGTGGTGAACGCGGATCTCTTCATCCTGACCCCCGACCGACCGGCGCTTTCGGTGAACGGTCAGTTGGGCGATTCAGGAATCACGGTGAGCAAGTCCGAACCCGCCAGTGAGCAGCTCCTCGCCGACCTCCGTTCGGACCGAGGCATGAGCTGGCTTCCTGCCAAGGGGATGTGGTTCACCGCCATGACGCTGGAGAGTCCGGCGAAGGCGCTCGCGTACGACCTCTCCATCGACGGTGGCGGCCCGCCCGCGGCGCCGCGGTTCAACTTCCCGATCGCCACGACGCCGGGATGGGCATGGGCGCTCATCGTGTCGGTTGCGATCGGCGGGCTGGTCGGAATGTGGTTGCTGTGGCGGCCCGCAGGCTCAGCGGTTCGATAGGGATACGGCTTCTCAGGTTCGTGGTGCCGTCTGGCCGAGCAGGCGGTACCACAACCTCCCGCCGTGAAGGCGGTACCGGACGAACCCCGCCCGAGGGAGCTCGCCCAACACCTGCATCGACGTGTAGGTCCGGACGGGGGGAAACGCCCGCCTGAGCGGTCCCATGAAGAAGCCGTCCAACAGGTCGACGGCGACGAACACCCCGCCGGGCCGCAGAACCCTCGCCGCCTCGGATAGCGCCTTCTCCCACGCCCCGACGTGGTGCAGGACCCCGATGGAGAGCACCACATCGAATGACGCTTCCGCGAAGGGAAGCGCCGTCGCGTCTGCCTGGTCCACTCGAACGCGATCGTCGAAGCGCGCCAGGCGCCGCTTCGCAAGCTCGACCATCTCCGGGTCGTAGTCGGTTGCCGTCAGCCGCCAATTGGCGAACCGTCGAAGAAGCGTCTCCGCGTTGAATCCCCCACCGGAGCCGACCTCGAGGACGTCCGCGTTGGCGGGAAGCTCGTTGTCCGTGAACGAGACGATCCAGGGAATGACGGCTCTCTGCGTCGCGATTCGCCATAGCCGGCTCGAACAGAACCGCTTCTCGAGGCCCTGAAGCTCCATGCCCGCTGACGCCCGGCCTCGATTTAAGTCCCGACGAAGGCCCGGAGCGATTCCTTCAGGGACTTCGTGGTCGCCATCACGGCGGTCGGCTCATATCCACAATGCGCCATGCAGTTCCGGCACTGCACGTTGCCGCTGTTCCGCCCGTACTTCGACCAGTCGGTGCTCTCCAGCAACTCCTTGTACGTCTTGGCGTAGCCGTCGGCCTGGAGATAACACGGGCGCTGCCACCCGAAGATCGAATAGCTGGGGATCCCCCACGGAGTGCACTCGTAGTCCACTTTTCCTTCCAGGAAATCGAGGTACAGCGGTGTGTGGTTCAGGCGCCATTTCTTCCGCTTCCCGCCGGCGAACGCCTCGCTGAAGAGCTTTCGGGTCTCCTCCACTCCCAGGAAGTGCTCCTGGTCCGGCGCCTTCCAGTAGGCGTAGGCCGGCGAAATCATCATCGAGTCGACCTTCAGCTCGTCGTTCAGGAAGTCGAGCGCGGCGCGAATGCTGTGCGCGGAGTCGTGGGTGAAGAAGGTTGAGTTTGTGGTGACCCGAAACCCCTTTGCCTTCGCTTCCTTCATCGCTTCGACGGCCTTATCGAAGACGCCCTCCTGGCATACCGACTCGTCGTGGCGCTCCCGCAGTCCGTCGATGTGCACGGCCCAGGCGAAATACGGCGATGGCTTGAAGAGATCCATCTTCTTCTTCATGAGGAGCGCGTTGGTGCACAGGTAGACGAACTTCTTGCGCTTGACCAGCTCGTCGGTGATCACGTGGATCTCGGGATGGATGAGGGGCTCACCGCCGGCGATCGAGACCATTGGGGCCCCGCTTTCCTCGATGGCGCCCACGGCCCGCTCCACGGACATCCGCTGCTTCAGGATGTGAGCGGGGTACTGGATCTTTCCGCAGCCGGCGCAGGCCAGGTTGCACGCGAAGAGGGGTTCGAGCTCGACGAGCAGCGGGAACTTCTCGCGCTTGTGGAGCCGCTGCCTGAAGAGATACGCGCCCACCCGGGCCTGCTGTCGAAGCGAAACCGGCATCGCTAGATCTTGCCCCGGATCATCGGAGCTCCATCGGCAGTGTGAACTGAAGCGACTCCTCGACGACGGTGCGTTCCTGAACGTCAACGGGTCCGAGGCTGGCCAGCGCCCCCACCACTCGCTCCACGAGCACCTCGGGAGCCGACGCCCCAGCGGTCACACCGACCCTGGTCACACCGACCAGCCATTCGGGGTCGATCTCGGTTTCGTCGTCGATCAGGCGCGCTGGGCACCCCTCGCGTTCCGACACCTCGACCAGCCGCTGCGAGTTCGATGAGTTCTCCGACCCGATCACCAGGAGCAGCTCGCACTCTCGAGCCAGACTCCTCACGGCGTCCTGCCGGTTCGACGTGGCGTAGCAGATGTCGTGTGACCCGGGGCCCTCCAGCGCTCGGTACCGGCGCCGAACCGCCTCCACGACCTGCTCCGCCTCGTCGACCGCGAGCGTGGTCTGCATGAGGTACGCGATCCGCTTGTCGCCGTGGACCCGAACTCGCTCTGCGTCCTCGGCCGAGGTGACCAGCTCGACGGCCTCCGGTGCCTCGCCCATGGTCCCATCGACCTCTTCGTGTCCCTCGTGACCGACCAGCACGATGTGGTACCCGAGCTTGGCGAACCGGCGAGCTTCCGCGTGCACCTTGGTCACCAGGGGGCACGTCGCGTCGATGACGTTCAGCTCCCGAAGGGCGGCTTCCGCTCGAACTTGCGGCGAGACGCCGTGCGCCGCGAAGACAACCCGTGACCCGGGCGGAACCTCGTCGAGTTCCTCCACGAACCGCGCGCCTCGCCGCTCCAGGTCCTTCACCACATGGACGTTGTGGACGATCTGCTTGCGGACGTAGATGGGAGGACCGTACCGGTCGAGGGCTCGTTCCACGATCTCGATGGCGCGCTCCACGCCCGCACAGAACGACCGGGGCCCGGCCAGGAAGACGCTCCGTGGGCCGACTCCTCGTGCCCAACTGAGGATCGCGGGCGTCGCCGTCCGAAGGTTGCGGTAGGCCGAGATGCCGCCGACCGCCGTGCTCCAAATCCTGCTCAGCTCACGTTCGGGGGTGTCCACGACTGCGCGAAGCACCGCGAGAGGGCGGGTTCGAGCGGCTTGTGCCAGCCACGCCGACTCCATGTCGACGGCGATCGCGCCCGTCGCGGCGAGCTCCCTCCGTTCGGCGTCTCGCGCGATGTGCTCGGTGGAGACGATGGGTCCAACATGGACCGGTCCCACCCCAAGACGGCGAAGGGCTGCCAGAAGTGGGGCGCTCGAACACCGAACCGATGAGCCGTCGCGTGTTCGCGCTTCCGTGGCGACGACCAGGTCGCCGGGTTTGAGATCCTCCCGCAAGCCCCCACAGAACCCGACGACGGCGACCGCTCGGGCCTCGATGTCGCTGGCCACGTGCGCGGCTCGTTGCGCTCGCTCCGGCCCCATTCCGGTCTGCATCACGTGGATCCCCGGGGCGGCCGCCGCGGCTCGGAGCGCCAGACGCTCCACCGTGAGCGGCGTGAGGATCAGCAGGTCCTGCGTCGCCGCACCGATGCCGTCGTTCGATTCGATCACCTTCGTCACGGCGCGCCCCGCATTCGCTCTCCGCTGACGTACCGACCGAGCGCCTGAAGGGGGAAGGCAAGGCGGTACAGGTGGTAGTTGATGTAGAAGTCGCCCGGAAAACCGGTTCCCGTGTACTGCGGCTCGTCCCACGTCCCCTCGGCGGTCTGACGCTCGGCCAGCCAGATGACTCCGCGCTCCACCGCTTCGGACGCATGCTCCCCGGCGGCGAGGAGCGCGAGCAGTCCCCATGCCGTCTGTGACGCGGTGCTGGGTCCATGCCCGACCCAGTCAGGGTCGACGTACGACCGAAGGTCCTCTCCCCACCCTCCGTCGGCGCTCTGGTGGTCCTCCAACCACTGCACCGCCCGGCGGATTCGCCGGTCGCTCGGCGAGATCCCGGCCGCGACGGCCGCCGGCACGACGGCGCCAGTCCCGTAGACGTGATTGGCTCCCCACCGTCCGAACCACGAGCCGCCGTCCTCCTGGTTTCGCTCCAGCCACGCCAGGGCACGCCGCGCGGGACGGCCCGACCCGAGCCCGACTGAGGCCAGCATCTCCAGGACGTGGGCCGTGACGTCGGCGCTCGGAGGGTCGATGACCTCGCCGAAGTCGCAGAACGGAAGGTCTCGGCAGAGCGTTCGAGTGTTGTCGGCATCGAACGCCGCCCACCCGCCATCAGACGACTGCATGCCGAGGAGCCACCGAATGGCCCGGTGGACCGCTCCTTCCACGCGTTCCGGCTGCGGGTGATCCACACGGCGGAGGGCCAGGACGACCTCCGCGGTGTCGTCCACATCCGGGTACGTGTCGTTGGCGAACTCGAACGCCCACCCGCCGGGCTCGAGCTCCGGTCGCCTCACGGCCCAATCCCCCTTGACCTGGATCTCCTCGCGAAGCAGCCAGTCGGCTGCGCGAACCATCGCGGGGTGACCCCCGGGTACTCCCGCATCGGACAACCCGATCATGGAAAGGGCCGTATCCCACACCGGCGACTGGCACGCTTCCAACCGGCGCACGCCATCGTCGCGGATGGAGAACGCTTCGATCCCATCGAACGCCGCCCGCATGACTGGGTGGTCGTTCGCGTAGCCCATGAGGTTCAGCGCGATCATCGAATAGACCCACGGCGGCTGAATACCGCCCCATGACCCGTCGGCTTCCTGCCGCCGGATGATCCACTCGGTCGCGCGTTGCCGCGCCGCTCGGCGGAGCGATCCAATGGGGCGGCGCTCGTAGGCGTGGAGCAAATCGTCCAATACCTCGAACCGGCCGGACCACGACGACAGCGGATGACGGGGCGGCGGCGGAGCGCCGGTTCGCAGCTCGTCGAGCCCGAACCCGAGGGGGCGGGACGGCCGAAACGACGCAACGACGGTGAGAGGGACGATGGTCTGGCGCGCCCAGCACGCGAAGTCGTAGACGTTGAGCGGGAACCACGAGGGAAAGAAGATGACCTCGGGCGGGAGCGCGGGAAGCCGGTCCCACGACCACATCCCGAACAGCGCCAGCCAAAGCCGCGTGAACACCCGCGTTCGGTCCAGGCCTCCGTGATCGAGGATGAACTCCCGTGCCCTCTCCATGTGGCCCGCGTCGGGCGGGTCGCCTGCGAGCCTCAAGGCGGCGTAGGCCTCGGTCGTGGTGGAGAGGTCGCCGGGGCCGCCGTAGAAGTTCGCCCACGTGCCGTCGTCTCGTTGTTCCTTCCTGATCCAGGCGGCCGCGGGCACCAGCACGTCCTCCGACAGGACTCCGAGGAACTTCCGGAGGAGGAGGTCTTCGGCATCCATGGTTACGTTCGTCTGCAGCTCGCCCTTCCACCATCCGCCGGCGTTCTGGAGACCGAGCAAGTGGTCGCGCGCCCGGCTCATGGTTTCCACCGCGACCTGCTCGATTCGGGACTGGACGACGACTGCCATCAGAAGCCCCGCCGAACGACGAAGTGCGCCAGCTCGCGGAGCTCTTCCGCGGCGGTGGGGACAAACGCGCCGTTCTCCAGCGCCGCCATTGCCGCCCCGAGGTTCTGTCCCGCCAGGTCAAGCGCCCAGTTGCGGCTTCCGCCCTCTTCGATGATCCGCATTGCCTCATGGACGCGGTCTTCGGTGAGCTCACCGTTCGACAGCAGCGCCTTCAGTTCGCGGCGTCTGTTCGCCGAAAGCGCGTGCGCCACGGGGATGGTCTTCTTCCGCTGCCAAAGGTCGCTGGCGGCCGGCTTACCGGTGATCGCAGGGTTGCCCCAGATGCCGAGCACGTCGTCGACCGCCTGGAACGCCAGCCCCAGATGGCGGCCGAACGAACGGAGTCCGTGAATCGATCGTTCGTCCCCATCGCCGAGAATCGCACCGACTGCCGCCGCCGCTGAGAGCAGCGCGGCGGTCTTGTGTGCGGACATCGAGAGACATTCCTCGATGGAGACGTCGATCCGGGCCTCGAACGAAAGATCCTCGGATTGTCCTTCGATCATTTCGGCGGTCGCTCGGTTCAGCTCCTCCGCGGCTCGTCGTCCGTGCGGCCGAGCGTCGTCCAGCAGGACTCGTTGGGCGAGGGCCAGGAGTGCGTCCCCCGCAATTATGGCCTCGCCCATCCCGAACAGCGCCCACACCGTTGGGCGATGCCGCCGTTCGCGGTCACCGTCCATCACGTCGTCATGCAGGAGCGAGAAGTTGTGGACCAGCTCGACGGCGACCGCTCCAGGCAGTGCCGCTTCTGCGGGAGCACCGACGGCCTCGGCGGCGACGAGGGCGATCGTCGGGCGGAGCGACTTGCCGCCGCCCGCGTGGGTCTCCCGTCCCATCTCGTCCTGCCATCCCAGGTGGTACGAGACGATTTGGGAAAGGCGTGGGGAAAGCCGGCCCACGGCGTCGCGCAATCCCGCCGAGATCAGCGGCTTCAGACGGACCAACGAAGAGGGGGGCGCCACGCGGGTCGTCATGCCGCCACCTCGGCGGGAAGCCGATCTGTGCGGCCGAGCGTGACCAGGGCCTCCCTGGCGGCGGCCACGCCGCTCCTGACCGCTCCTTCCATCGTGGCCGGCCAAGACGTGTCGGTCCAGGCGCCGGCCATGAACACGCCAGGGACGTTCGTGATCGTTCCGGCACGCAAGGCTGCTGTTCCGGGTTCCTGTCGGAACGTCGCTGATGGCTCACGGGTGACCAAAAACTTCTTCACCCGCGCCGACCGCGCCGGGGGAAAGAGTTCTTCCAACGCCGGCACGAACGTCTGACGAAACCATTCGACCGGCCGGTCCATCACGTCGTCGGCGCCGGAAAGCGAGATCGCCAGGTACTGCCCGTCGCGCAATCCCGCCGGCTCGGTTCGATCGAACACCCACTGGACGGGAGAGTCCACCGCGGCCGCGAACGGGAGCGGCGTGACCGTTCGGTCGTAAACGACGTGCACGTTCACGATGGGGGACGAACCGAGGCGCGACGGGTCACGGGCGTCGCCGAAGGTTCCCGGGGGCAGTAGTGACGAAACCCGCTCGCTCGGGACGGCGACGATCACCGCATCGGCGTCCACCGCGCCGTCGTCCAGCGCTACCCCCGCGACGCCGTCTTCATCCGTCAGAACCCGGCGAACTCGAGCACCCAGATGGATCTCGGCCCCGGCGGCGGCAAGCGCCCGCGACGCCGGTTCCGCGTGGAGTCGCGAGAGCGGAACGAGGGGAACCCCGATGTCCGCGGCGTCGCTCCGTTCGAGGAGCCCGGTTCGAAACACCTTCAACGCAAGGGAGAGGCTCGCGCGGTCCGCCGAAACGTTGAGCGTGGGCAGGGCGAAGAGATTCCACAGGTATCGGACCGCTCCGTCGGACTGATGGTTCGCGGCAAGCCACGATCCGAAGCTCTGGCTGTCGAGCGACGGGTCCGTGGCGTCCATCGTCCTCAACCGGAGAGCCGCTCGAGCCACCGCCACCTTTTCCCGCATCGCAAGGAAGGGGTACGTGGCAAGAGCGGAGGCCAAGTGCAAGGGGGCGGGAAGACGGCCGCGCCGGAGCCTCGCCGGACGGCGGTTCGGCGACAGTACCGGGATGTCCATCCTCGGTTGGACGTGCGTCCGGTCTGCAACCCCCAACCGGTCGAGGAAGGACCGGTACGCGGTGCAACAGCGCAGGAAGACGTGTTGTCCGGTGTCGATCACAAGGCCGTCCCGCTCGAACGAGGCCGTGGCGCCGCCGAGCCACTTCTTCGCTTCCATCACCCTCACCGACGCCCCGCCGTCCGCCGCTGCGATCCCGGCGGCCAGGCCGGCCAATCCTCCACCCACCACAACGATGCGGGGACGTTCATGCCCGCTCACGCCACTACCCCTGCCAAGGCTCGCCCGGTGACCCACGCCTTCTCCCACCGGGACAGGCTTATCCGGCGTCCCAGAATCTCGGTCGGGCTCCGTTCGATCCGATCGAGGAGCCGGAGGTAGATCCCCGCCATGGCGCCCGCGCACGCCGCGCTTCGCCGGTCGAGAAGCGGGAACAATCCGAGTCCTCGGTCGAACCACCGCCGGGCCCGTTCCACCTCGAAACGAACGAGCGCCATGGAGGCGTCGTTCGCCGCGCCGTTCAGGTTCGCCGCCGTGCAATCGAACCGTTCGAGGTCCTCGGCGGGGAAGTAGACCCTTCCTCGCTCCAGGTCCTCGCGGACATCGCGAAGAATGTTCGTCAGTTGCATGGCAACGCCCAGGTCGTCGGCCAGCCGTTCGGCCTCGGCTCTTCGACCGGCCCCGAACACCGCAACGGAGAGCCGGCCGATGGTTCCCGCCACGCGGCGGCAGTAGACGACGAGCTCGTCGAAGCTCCGGTACTCGGTCCCCTCGACGTCCATTCGAACGCCCCGCACGAGCTCACGGAAGGCGCCGAGGGGGAGCGGGAAGCGTTCCGTCGTCATTCCGAGCGCCGCCAGCACCGGGTCGGTCGACCGAGGATCGATGCGGTCGAGCGACTCTTCGATCTCGTTGAGCGCGGCGCGTTTTTCGGCGTCCGGCATGGCGCCGTCCCCCACGTCGTCGATCCGGCGAGCCATCGCATAGACCGCCGAGAGCGCTTGCCGCTTTGCCGTCGGGAGCAGTCGGATCCCGTACCAGAAGTTCCGAGCCCGCTTCTGAGTGACGTCTTGGCAGTATCGGACGGCCTCCGCGGCGGTCATCGGACCAGCTCCCTGAGGGCAGTGACCGCCCGCCGTCTCCTCGACGTGCGAGCTGAGATCCCGAACGTGTCGAATCCGCGACGCTCCAGATCCGACAGGGCGGCCAACCCGCCCGCGGTGAAGAGGCGAATGGCCAGCCCGACGCGGCCGCCCACATCTGCGGCGAGGTGACGCCCCCTTGCCAGAAGCGCTTTCGTACGCTCCGCTTCGAACCGCATCAACTCAACGAACCGGCTGTTGGCCTCGCCGTTCATGTGGTCCTCCACCGAGTAGCCGAACCGATCCATGTCCTCCAGCGGGATGTACACGCGATCGCGCGCGGCGTCCTCGCCGAGGTCCTGCCAGAACTCCACCAACTGGAGTCCCGTGCACGTGGCGTCGGAGAGTTCCAGGCGCTCGGGCGTCAGTGCGCCGGCGATGCGCAGGACCAGCTCTCCGACCGGGTTCGCGGAAAGAGCGCAGTACTCCTGCAGTTCGTCGAACGTTTGGTAACGGTGGACCGTTTGGTCGCGTCGGTTCGCCTCGATCAGCCGCTCGAAGGGCTCCGGCGGAAGGTCGAACTCCCGAATCGTGGTCGCCAGTCGCTCGACGAGGGGATGCGTAGCCTCGCCGCCGTACGCAGCTGCCAGCTCGGCGCGGAGCGAATCCAGCATGGCGAGGCGGTCGCCTTCCGCTTCGTCGCCGATGTCGTCGGCCAGGCGGGCGAACCCGTAAATGTTGATGAAGTGAGGACGGAGTTCCGACGGGAGTAGCAGCGATGCAACCGGGAAGTTCTCGTGGCGGGCCTTCGCCAGAACGTCAGACGCGCTCGGCGACCGGGCCGCCCCCACGGTCACTCGCCGATGACTTGCATCAAGACGCGGCGATCGCGCGCCCTGTCCAGCTCGACGAAAAAGACCCGTTGCCACCGGCCCAACTGCAGCCTGCCGTCGACGACCGGAATGGTCTGTGAGGCCGACCCGATCAAGCCGTGCTTGCAGTGCGCGTGGCCGTTCGGCACGTCGTGAGAGTCGTCTTCGAGGTTCTCGGTGCGAAGCGTCATGTCGTCGTGGCGGTAATCGCGGGTCTCGGGGACCAGCGACTGGACCAGGTCCTGGAAGTCGCGAATGAACCCCTCTTCGCGCTCGTTGATGAGGACGGCGCACGTCGTATGGGGTGCAAACACAACGGCCATCCCGTTCTGGATCTCACTTCGCTGCACCAGGTCCACCAGATCCGAGGTAACGTCGACCAACTCCATGGATCGGGTCGTGGCGAAGCTGTGGTTCTCAAAGAGCATCTTCATGCTGGTCCCCCTTCGGGCGCGAGCCGATAGCCAGGCGCCCTAACTGCTCGGGGCCTCCGTTCCCTCGGAAGGCCAGAATATACGGGCTATGTGCGCTGTCGCGCTCGAGGCGCATGCAACGGTCACTCTGAACGGTAATAGCCTGAAGAACAGGGGGTAACCGGCCTTCCCAGGAACGGCACAGAAGCTTCACATTGGCGAGAACCTGCTCGAGACGCCCCTCTCTACAGCCAGGGCGCGCGGCCGTAGACCGGCGTCAGCCAGCCCCTGAAGTCCTCGGCCTCGCCGCGCACGGCTTGCAGATAAAGATCCTGGATGGACCTGGTGACGTCGCCGATCTTCCCGTCGCCGATGACCCGGCCGTCCACCTTGGTGACCGGCGCCACCTGCACTCCAGTTCCGCACAGGAAGATTTCGTCGGCCACGAAAAGCTCCGTCCGGTCGATCCGCCGTTCCACCACCGGGATCCCGAGATGGGCGGCGACCTCGATGACCGCCGCTCTGGTGATCCCCACCAGGATGTCGTCGGCGGCCTCGGGCGTGATGAGCCGCTCGTGCATCACGATGAACAGGTTCGCCGCGCTCGCCTCGGAGACATGACCGTCTCCGGTGAGCATGATGGCTTCGTCGAACCCGGCATCCTTGGCGTCCGACACGGCCAGCGCCGCGTTCAGGTATCCGCCCGTCGCCTTGGCCCGCGCCGGAATGGCGTTGTCGTCGTTTCGCCGCCACCCCGAGACCGTGACGGACAGGCCGCGGTCGATCGGAAGGTAATCGCCCATCGGCGCGGTGAAGCAGCAGAAGGCGTCTTCCAGGTCCAGCAATCCCACGCGGATGACCGGTGACGCCTTGTAGGCAATGGGACGAACGTAGACGTCCTCCCGGTACGCGTTCCGGCGGACCAGCTCGACGGCCATCGCCGATAGCTCCTCTCCCGTCAGGCCGATGTCCATTCGAAACAGCCGCGTGGAGTTCAGGAGGCGGCGGAAGTGGTGGTCGAGCTTGAGCAGATAGATCTCCTCGTGCTGGGGGTTCCAGTACCCGCGGATGCCCTCGAAGCACCCGGTGCCGTAGTTGAAGGCGTGCGTGGCGATGGAGATGTTTGCTTCCTCCATCGGGACGAACCGGCCGTTGAGGTAGGCGATCCCTTGGGCGGCGAACCCGTAATGTCGCTGGGTCACCTTGGTCCTTTCGAGCTCCTGTCTGGCCCGTCCGCGCGTAGCTTAGCTGCCCTTCGATCTCTCCGTTCGAATATCCTCTGGCCGTCAGGGGTAGCACTAGCCGAACCAGAAGAGGGAGGTGGCTCATGGCCCAGAAGGAAGTACCGGGCGGAGTGGTAAAAGTGATCGAGCTGGTGGGGAGCTCGCCGAACTCCTTCAGCGACGCCGTACGCAACGCAGTCAAAGTAGCGAGCCAGTCGATCCGGAACATTCGAGGGGTCGAGGTCCTGACCAGCAACGCGGATGTGGGGGAAAATGGTGAGCTCACCATCTACAAGGTGAACTGCAAGATCGCCTTCCTGGTGGAGACGTCGAAGGTAGGTTCCTCCGAGGCGATGTAGCCGGGGTTCGCCCGGAGAACGGAGCCGAAGAGGCGGAGCGGCACCCCGCTCCGCCTCGGTGTTTCCGGGCGTGTTGGTGCCCGCGCGTATACTCGGCTCGGTGACCGTGCTAGGTGGGGAGCTAGCGGTGCCCTGTACCCGCAACCCGCTCTAGCGGGGCCGATGCCCGCCCGCGGCTCGGATGGTCTGGGAACGCCCCGGGTTCGGCAGTGATGAAGGCCGGGTCCCGCGCGACACCAACCTGCGAACCCCGTCAGGTCCGGAAGGAAGCAGCGGTAAGCGGGCACTGGTGGGTGCCGCGGGAGCACCTGACCGGAGCTGCCGGCTCGGTGGTCGCCGGGCCGTCTCGTGGTCAACGGCGGGTGCACGGTCACCTTATGTTTGACGGGGGGAAGCGTCGTGGCTGAAGACTCGGGTTACCAATCCCTCTACCGGAAGTACCGTCCCCAGGCTCCCGATGAGGTCATCGGACAGGACCATGTCGTGCGAGCGCTGGTCGGCGCCGTTCGTGAGAACCGCCTTTCCCACGCCTTCCTCTTCTGTGGTCCTCGGGGGACGGGAAAGACCTCGACCGCGCGAATCCTGGCTCGAATGGTCAACTGCGAAAAGGGACCGACCGCCGAGCCGGATGGGACTTGCGAGCAGTGCATTCGAATCAAGGACGGCACCCACCTGGACGTCGTCGAGATCGACGCGGCCTCGCACGGCGGCGTGGACGACGCACGGGAGCTTCGGGAACGAGCGCCCACCGCCCCGGCGATGGGTCGTGAAAAGGTCTACATCATCGACGAGGCGCAGCGGCTCTCCCGCGAAGCGTTCGACGCGCTGCTGAAGGTGTTCGAAGAGCCGCCGCCCGCAGTTCGGTTCGTCCTGGCCACCACCGAGCCGCACAAGATGCCGCCCACGATCGTCGGGCGGTGTCAGCGGTTCGACTTCCGTCGCGTTCCGACGGAAGCCGTGGCCGACCATCTGGAGCGGGTGGCCAAGGAAGAGGGGATGGTGCTGGCTCGGCCGGCCGCCGAAGCCTTGGCCCGCCAGTCGGAGGGTTCGCTTCGAGACGCGTTGTCGTTGCTGGATCAGAGCGCCGTTCTCGGCGGCGGGGAGATCACCGAGGAGGTCATCGCCTCCCTCATCGGCGCGCCGGCTTCCGATGTTCAGTTCGAGCTTGCGGATGCCATCGCCGTTCACGACAGTAAGGCGGTCTTCGAGATCGTCCACCGGCTGGTCCAGGAAGGACAGGACTTCCGCCACCTAACCGGCCTGGTCATCGCTCATTTCCGCGACCTTTTGCTGGTTCGTTCGTCGCCGGACGACCCCGCGCTGTTGGATGTTGCACCCGAACTTCATTCGCGAATGGCAGGACAGGCCGCGAAGTTCACCTCGGCCGAGCTCAGCCGGATCCTGTCGTTGTTGCTGGCGGCGCAGACCGATATGCGCTGGACCACGTCGCCGAGGCTCACTCTTGAGCTGGCGCTCGTTCGCGCCACCATTCCCGAGGCCGATCCGACGCCGGCCGGACTCGCGGCGCGGATCGAGCGCCTTGAGCGCCTTGCCGGGGTCGAACTCGTTGCGAACCCCGACGGCGGCGAACTCGCTCCGGCTGGCCATTCCCCACCCTTCCCCAGCCTCCGCGAGCCCGCCGCCGATCACGCCGCCTCCGCCTCCGTAACCGGACCCGCCCCTGACGCCGACGTCACCGCCGAACCCACTCCGCCCCAAACTGACGTTTCTGACGAAGCCGGACCAGACCGCGCGCCGCATGCTCCGTCCACCTCCACTCTCGATCTCCAAACGATCAGGCGGTCGTGGCAGCAGCTGCTCGATCGGCTTCTGGAGCGGCGGAAGATGATCCTCCGGGCGAACCTCGAGTCCGTGACTGCTGCGGCGTTCGATGGGGCCACGCTCGAGTTGGCGTTCCCCCCCGGCCGGAAGTTCGCCGTGGGAAAGGTCCAGTCGAAGGAAGACGAGCTCCGCGACGTCTTCGCGGAAGTGTTTGGCGTTTCACCGCGGATCGTGTGCGCCGCGCGCGACGATGTGCCTGGACTCGTTGTGGCGGAAGAGGAGGAGCCGCCGGCCACTCGAGAGGACGCGGTGGCGAGACTGAAAGCGGAGCTCGGCGCCGAGGTGGAGGAGTAGGTGTTCGAGGGTCCCATCCAGGACCTCATCGACGAGCTGGCGCGGCTTCCCGGGATCGGTCCGAAGTCCGCCCAACGGTTGGCCTTCCACCTCGTGAAGGTCTCGCCGCAGGAAGCACACCGGCTCGCTGAAACGATTGTGGCGGCGAAGGAGCGAGTCCGCTTCTGCAGGGAGTGCTTCAGCCTGGCGGAAGGCGACCTCTGCCGAATCTGCCGCGACCCGAGCCGCGACCCGACCATGATTTGCGTCGTGGAAGAGTCGAAGGATCAGGCGGCGATCGAGAAGGCCGGCGTCATCAAGGGCCGGTACCACGTCCTGGGCGGCGCGATCTCGCCTCTTGATGGGATTGGTCCGGACGACCTCCGTGTCCAGGAGCTGCTGGACCGGGTGCATCGAAACGGTGTCGCCGAGGTCATCCTGGCCACCAACCCGAACCTCGAGGGAAACGCCACGGCGATGTACGTGGCCGGACTGCTCAAAGCCGTCGGGGTCAGGGTCACTCGATTGGCCAGCGGCCTCCCCGTGGGCGGCGACCTGGAATACGCCGACGAGGTAACGCTGGGGCAGGCCCTCGAAGGCCGCCGCGACATGTAGCGAATCAGCGGGCGAAGTTTCAGTTCGCCGAGAGCGGTGTACCCGCGACTCTGTCGGTGCCGCTCCTTACCATCCGTAAGTGCCGAACCTTCGAGCCGTCTACTACAGAACCGCCGACGGATCGGAACCGGTCAATGACTTCATTGATCGTCTTGATCCGAGGCGTCAGGTGGCATTGGACAACCAAATTGATCGTCTGAACATGCTTTCGCCAGCCAATCCGCATCTTCCCTTCCCACATAGTTCGCAGGTCCGAGGCGAACTCAGAGAGCTTCGTTGCCACTACGGTCGAGAGCTATTCCGGGTGTTGTACCGGCGATCGAGGAACCTGGTCATCCTGCTCCATATCTTTCGCAAGGACACCGGAGCCATCCCTGAGTCGGAGATTCGGATCGCGGAAGAGCGCTGGGCGGACTTCCAAGCGAGGATGAATGCGAAGAGGCGCCGCCGGCCGAGGGCTGCGGGACATGATGCACCGTAGTGTTTCGCATCGCTTATCAGAATTGATAAGATGCACACAGAAGGAGGCCGAAGATGGCAAGCAAGAAGAGCCCTATAGGAACGCTCGCCGTTGACGCACGCCGCCGGCGAGCACGAAGAAGTCCTGCCTACCGTGCCGAACACGAACGACTCGCGCAGTTCGAGAAACTTGCCAGGTTGGTCATCAAGTACCGCTCCGCTCAGCGTATTTCTCAGGAAGAACTGGCTAGACGAGTCGGTACAAGCCACTCTGCCATTTCTCGTATCGAGAGTGGTCGCCACAAGACGAGCGTGGAAACACTCCAACGCTTGGCGCAGGCCCTTGGCCTCCGTTTCGTTTTTGGCTTCGAGACCGGGCCCCGGGAGCGACCCACTAGGGAACTCATCAGCGCCTGACCAAGGCCGAGGGCCGCCACGTATGTACTCACGCCGCCGGCATCCTTCTGGTTCGAGGCCATGGACGAGCCGCTGCGGGACGGCGGCGGCGCTATCCACGTCGCGGTCTGGGGGCCGTACGAACAGGCCAAGGCTCGCGTGGACGCAGCCCTCGCCGCCTGTCAACTCACATCGCGGCGCTCGACTTCACGCGCTCCGAGCACGCCGGACGCCGCAGCTGAACCAAGGACGATCACCGCCCCGCCGGCGAGCAGCCCGACCTGATTGCCGTCCAGCGCCCCGAGGTTGCGGATCCCATGCGCGAGGGCGCCAATGCCCAATGCGCCCACTCCGAGGCCAAGCCGAAAGAGCATCTGCACGCCGCCCATCATTCGCCCTCGAAGACGCTCCTCGGCGGTCTCCTGCGCAATGGTCAGTGCCACCACCACGGCGACCGAGAACGCCGTTCCGAAGACTACCGACGCGATGAAGGCGACCCACAACACCGGCACCAGCGCCATAAAGATGAGCACTCCACCGCACGCGGCCACCGCGGCGATGAAGACGCCCGCGCGCCCACGTGTCCGAATCAGCATCCGGACCGCCAGGAGTCCGACCCCCATCCCCAGCCCCCACAGAGCCGCCAGCCAGCCGAACGC
>JALYGK010000097.1 GCA_030777105.1 Actinomycetota bacterium
CCGGCGGCCGGATCAGCCACGAACTCCAGAGCTGCAGCTGGATCGAGCGGGGCGTCGGTCAGTCGAACGAGGAGCTCTGCCCGCACGGAGGAGCATTCTAGAAGGCGAACCTACAATGGCCCCGTGACCGAGAGCGGGAACGACCCTGAGATCCCCATGGGGGACGTGTTTCGCGACGTCCCTCTGTTCAGGGAGATCCAGCGCGTGCTTCTTTCGTCGACCGGCCCCATCAATTGGGAGCTCGCCCGGCAGGTTGGAATCGCGGCCGCGGCGTGGGGTGGCGACCAACCCGCGCCGACCGATGAGGACCGGCGTGGCCTGGCGGAGACGGTTCGGGCAGCCGAGCTGGCAGTCGCCGCGTTCACCGGCATGCCGTCCCCGGCGGACGTAACGGAGGTTCATGCGGTGGGACGGGGCCAGTGGGTCGAAGCGAACGTGCGGGGCCTCGGCGAGCTGCTCGACCCGATCGGGGAGAAGCTCGCCTCAACGATGAGCGCCGGGGGCGGCGAGCTACCGTCGCCGCCCGCCGGCGGAGGCGATTTCATGGAAGTCATGATGCAGCGAGTCGCTCCGCTCCTGCTTGGCGTGCAGGTCGGCGCGGTGCTCGGGTATCTCGGGCAGCGGGTCCTGGGACAGTTCGACCTCGCCGTACCGAGACCCGGCGGGGCGCTCTACTTCGTGATCCCGAACATCGCCGGGTTCGAGCGGGACTGGTCGCTTCCTTCCATCGACTTTCGGGCATGGATCGCCCTTCACGAGGTGACGCATCGGTTCGAGTTCGCCCGTCCGTGGGTCCGTGAACACTTCATCAGCCTGGTGAAGGACCTGGTCGAGCACACCGAGCTCGACCTCGGCGGCCTGGAGCAGCGGCTGGAGGGCCTGGACCTCTCGAATCCAGAGGCGCTGTCGGAAGCGTTCGAAGGAGTCGGCAACATGTTCGGACACGCGGTGAGCCCTGAGCAGCGGCTTCGAATCGCCCGGGTGCAGGCGTTCATGGCCGCGGCCGAGGGGTACGGTGAACACGTCACCGAACGGGTGGGCCGTGAGATGCTCTCCTCGTTCGGCCGGATCGAGGAGGCCGTCCGCCGTCATCGAGAAGGCGGCGTCGGCGACCGCGCCCTGGAGCGACTGCTCGGCTTGGAGATGAAGCTCGAGCAGTACCGCCTGGGCCGGGAGTTTTGCGCCGGGGTCGCCGAGCTCACGGACGAGGCCACCTTGGCGAGAATGTGGGAGTCTCCGGAGGCGCTGCCTTCTATGCCGGAATTCGAAGAGCCGACGTTGTGGCTGGCGAGGATGGCCTGACATGCCGGCCGGAGAACTGGTCTTCGCGAATGTCCTCGACGTTCGCCTTCGCGACTCCCAGGGAGAGGGAGCCGACGGGTTCCTGTACCTGATGTCGTTCCCCGCTCGAGCGCTTCCCTTCGCCGTGGTCCGGGACTGGAAGGCGCCCACGGGATATCTCGCCGAGGAGGTTCAGTTGATCGCGCCGTCCGGAACCGTCGCGTATCGGATCGGACCGAACCCACGGTGGATGCTCGGCGCGATGGACCTCACGCGGGTCGACGAGGTCATCGAAGATGCATTCTTCGAGGAGCTCGGGACGTACGTGGCGTCGTTCCTTCTGGACGGTGAGGTCCTAGGGCAAACGGAACTTCAGGTCGTCCTTCAGGAGGCGCCGCAGAAATTCACGAGCGACGTGGAGGACGGGCTCAAGAAGTCGGACGCTGCGTGGATCGGTGTCGAATACGACGGCAAGGACATCGCCATTCCCGCGTGGTTCGTGTACCGGCAGGGGAAGATCTACGTCTTGTCCTCGATCGAGCCGAGCTTGGAGGAACAGACCATCCCCGGCCTGCCCGACGCGAAGGACCTGCTCGTGATCACCCGGCAGAAGTACCGGGACACCGCGCTCGGGAGGTTCCACGCCGCCGCGCGAATCCTCGAAGGTCCCGAGTGGGACCAGGCCGCCGCCTTGCTCGCCGACCGCCGCCGCGACCGGCACGGTCCTCCTGAAGAGGCCATCAAGCGGTGGCGAGACACCTGTGTGATCGCGGAGCTCACGCCGGTCGTCCCGGCGTGAAGCGAACGACGCACGAACGGACTCCTTCACGACGACAGGAGCGTCACATGCGTGGACTCATTGGATGGGCGGTCGTCATGGCGGTCGTCTTGTCGTATCAGGGACTGTGTCTCCTGAAGAGCGACGATCAGTGGCCGGCGTTCAGCGATCTCATTCGCGTCGCCATGAGGAATACGGCGGGACGCTGGATCCTTTTCGGGCTCTGGCTGTGGATCGGATGGCACTTCTTCGTCCGCGGATGGAAGTTCCTTCTCCGGCCGTGAACGGGGGGTCCCGCGTAGCGTGATACGAATCCTTCGCGAGGTCATCGCCCCGGTTCTGACCGGGTACGTCGTCGTGGTGGCGATGTTGATTGCCTACTGGAGAGCGCTGCGGCGCGGCGACAGGCTGAGGCCACATCCGGTCCCGGCGCGGTGGGGACGGTTGGTCCGCGACGTCATCGTGATGGCCATCGCCGGCTATGCCGTTTTCCTGGTCTTGGTGGTCGTGTTCTATTTCATCCTCGGCGGGCACTCGGCCACGCTGATAACGGACGCGTTGGGGTACGGATCGCTGTTCACGTTCATTGTGGTGGTGCCGGTTTTTCTCGTCCTGTCGTGGGCTCAGAGCCGAATTCGGTCGAGAACCCCTCGCGGCGACACCTAGCCCTGCCCTGACTGTCGGAATCGGTCGAGATCCGAAAGCCTCTGGTTCGCCTGATCGACGAGCGCCTGATTCCCGATCGTCGTGGCTTCGTCACGCGCCTGGACGAGCCACTCTCTCGCCTGGCGGGAGCGGGCTTCGGCCTTCTCCGCGGTGGCGTACTTCAACGCCTCGTCCGCCTTGACGATCAGGTCGAAGATTTCCCTCGGTTCCATGGGATTGGCCCGGAAGGGGGCAGCTCCAGTGGCTCCCTTCAGGCGAATGGGGTGCTAGCCCTCAGTATTCGACGTCGATGTCCTTCAGCGCCTGTGGCAGCTGGGCCAACGTTCCCTGCAGTTGCATGAGCTTCATGAGGTCGCCGGACACCTTGAGCTTGCCGCTCATGTACGCGGCGGTGCCGGTCAGCTCGTTCTTCGCGAGGGCCACGGCCGTGTCGTAGTCCTGGGTGATGGTGGCGTCGGGCGACTCGCCGATCTCGCCCGTGCCGATCTGGACGTTGCCGCCTTCCATCTTGAACCAGTACTTCTTCTCGCCGTCCGACCCGGTGACCACCTGCTGGACCTTGGCCGTCTGCGAGCCCGCCGACTTCTTGAACGCCTCGTTGTTGTTGAGCGCCTCCTCGACGGCTCGCGCCCATTCCTCTGAAAGGAACTTAACGCCCACTTCGTCCTCCTTCCGCTTGCTGCTCCGTTTGGGGTGGGGCGCCGCGAAGTATACCCACCCGTAGGTTATGGCTGCGCCCCGGCGTCGTCGTCCGCGCTGGGGTCTGGGGTCCCGGCGGCTCCGCCCCCCGGCTTCTCATCGGGGGTCCCGGCGTCGCGGCGTCTTCGCTTGGCCTGTCGCTCTTTCCATTGGCGAGCGAAGTCCT
This sequence comes from Actinomycetota bacterium, assembly GCA_030777105.1. GTDB lineage: Bacteria > Actinomycetota > UBA4738 > UBA4738 > UBA4738 > JALYGK01. The sequence continues at coordinate 3,591 of JALYGK010000097.1, forward strand.
CGAGCGTGGACCGCGCCCAAACTCGACCGGAGGCGAGCGACTGGAGCGGCTCGGGGAACCGCCCGCGAGAGATGTACGTGATGACGCGGCGCTTGTCCCACCCCATGACCTCGGCGGCTTCGGCCACCCCGGCGAGCCGCGGAGTCACTTCGACCAACAGCGTGAGCGAGCCATTGTTCGATTGTTCGGAGAGCGCGCGGTCCAGCGAGCGCCGAACCTTTTCGAGGCAGTCTTCCCGGGTTGCCCCCTTGGTCAGGAGGCTCGGCACTTCCTGCCCGTCCGGTACGACGCCGACCCAGCGGCCGTCTTCTCCCTGTCGAAGCGAAACGTTGATCTCCATGAGGCTGAACGACGGCATCATACGGCGCCGCTCGTGGTGTCAGATCACATCGTTAGAATTACACCCTTGTGCGTTGGGACAACCTGAGGCTCGTCGAGCGGTCGAAGCCTGGTGGGGTCACCGTTCCGCTGTTCGAACAGGGCGCCGTCGTTCGCACGTTCGACACGCCGGAGTTTCGCGGAATCACGTTCTACGAGGTACGCGCCAAGTCGATCATCAACCGCGTTCCGGAAGCTTCACGTGTCCCGTTCCGCTGGACGATCAATCCATATAGAGGATGCAGCCATAGTTGCAATTATTGCTTCGCTCGGAACACCCACACGTACCTCGACTTCGACTTCGGGGAGGACTTCAACTCCCAGATTGTCGTGAAGGTCAACGCCGAGGAGCGGCTCCGGAAAGAGCTCTCGGCGAAGTCGTGGAAGGGCGAGCACATCGCCATGGGGACGAACGTCGATCCCTACCAGCGAGCCGAAGGACGCTACCGGCTCATGCGGGGCATCATTTCGGCGCTCCGAGACTTCGAGAATCCGTTTTCCATCCTCACCAAGGGTTCGCTGATCCTTCGGGACATCGACCTGCTCCAACAGGCGGCGGAAGTCGCCGATGTCGGCACCAACGTCTCCGTTGGATTCGTCGATCGCGACCTGTGGCGAGCCGTTGAACCCGGGACGCCTAACCCTATGAAGCGGCTGGAAGTCTGCAAGAACCTCAACGAGGCCGGAATTCCATGCGGCGTGCTTATGGCCCCTATCCTCCCCTTCCTTACCGACTCACCGTCGCAGCTGGCGGCCACCGTGAAAGCCATCGCCGAGTCCGGGGCCACACACGTTTCGCCGATCGTCCTTCACCTTCGGACCGGCGCCAGGGAGTGGTTCATGAAGTGGCTGGCGGAGAACCACCCGGAGCTCATGGAGCGATATCAGCGGCTCTACCCGCGTTCCGCGTACGCGCCGAAGGCGTACCAGGAGGAAATCAGCGGGCGGGTCCGGGAACTCGCGCAGAAGTTCGGGGTCGGGGCGTCGAACGCTCTCAACGCCCGGCGCATCAGGCAAACGAAGAAGCGCGGCCCTCCGGAGCAGCTCTCGATCCTCTAGCGCTCTACCGAGCGGTCACTTCGTCCGACGCCGCCGGAGCTCCTGTCGCCAACACTGCATGTGCCAGTGCCTTCGTCCTTCAATGTCGCTGTCGGCGACGACCACCAAGTGCGCGGTTCCCGGACGGATCTCCTGTTGACAGCCCGGACAGCGATAGGTCTTGTGAAAGGCGCCCGTCACCGACTGAACCGTGAATCCTTCGGCCTTCGCCCACAGCGGCGCGGCGCCTGGCAAGGTGGGCGACGTCGGACGGATCGCCGCTCGCTCCCGTCGCGAGTGGTGTCGACGAGGCATCAGCTCGCGCACGAATGGCTTGGCCCCAAATTCCCGCTCCTCATTGCAGCACGACTTGCCGAATGAACGATGCGGCCACCTTGCCGACCTGAAGCCCGATATCGACGTCCTGCCGCTTCGCGCCTCGGACGCGGAAGGAGTGGTCCCCTCCTTCGATTCGGTGGAGGCGAGCAAGCGGCTTCAGGCGTTTGACCACGCGCTCGACCAGATCGAAACGCGCCAACGAGTCCGCATCTCCCTGGATGAACAGCATGGGGACTCGAACCGCCGGCAGATGGTGATCACGAAGCTGGTCGGTCTTTCCGGGCGCGTGCAGCGGATAGCCGAAGAAGACCAACCCGCGCCCGGCGAACGTTTCTCCATCTTCGGCCGCGACCATGGACGCCATCCTGCCGCCCAACGACTTTCCAGATGCGACGAGCGGAGCATCGCCCGCCCGGTCTTGCGCGAGCTCCAGCGCCGCCCGCCACGCCTCCATCAGCACCGCGGGCCGGTCCGGCGCCCGACGCCCGTCTTCGGCGTAGGGAAAGTTGAACCGGAGCGTGGATACGTTCTCCGCCGCCAAACCGTCGGCGATACCCTCGAAGAGCGGGTGCCGCATGTCATTCCCGGCACCGTGGGCAACGACCGCTGCGGCGACCGCGCCTGCGGCGCCACGCCACAGCGCCGAAGCGGAACGACCACCCACCGACAAGGAGAGCTCGTCGGAGAACGTGTGCCTGGCCGTCTTCTCCATGTACCGATTATCGGCGCCCCTTCAACAGGCGCGGCAGTGCAACAATCGTCGATGTGGTTGGAAACCTGTACGTGGGAACGTCGGGGTTCGCGTACGACGAGTGGCGGGGTTCGTTCTATCCACGAGACGTGAAGCAGCGCGACATGCTCGCGTTCTACGCCGGGCGGTTCAATTCGGTCGAGATCAACTACACCTTTCGGAAACAGCCCGAAGAGCAAACACTGAGGAACTGGAGGAACGCCGCGCCCGACGGCTTCCTCTTCTCGCTGAAAGCGCATCAGCGCATCACGCACTCGCGCAGACTGGCGGACTCCGATCCCGCCGTCTCAGACTTCGTCGAGCGGGCGAAGACCCTCGGACCAAGCCTCGGAGTCATCCTGTTCCAGTGCCCTCCGAACCTGCGGTTCGACCGATCGTTGATCGAGTCGTTCCTCGCCTTCCTTCCACCGGGTCTCCGGTTCGCCTTCGAGTTCCGCCATCAGTCGTGGGAGGCGGCGAAGGACGCCCTGGCGTCGCAACGGGCCGCATGGTGCGTCGCCGAAACGGACGAGACGCCATGGCCCATCGACTTCCCCACATCGCCGTTTATCTACCTGCGGCTCAGAAGGACGCACTACTCCGACGACGACCTCAGGCATCGGGCCAGTGCAGCTGCTTCCGCCTTGAAGTCCGGGACTGACGTGTACTGCTACTTCAAACACGAAGAGGCCGGAGCGGGACCTCGGTTCGCCGAGCGATTTCGCGCCTTCGTCCAGGAGGTGCTGGACTCGGAACGCCTACCGAACCTGCGCGACCTCGGACAAGGCGGCAAGGATCTCCTCGAGAAGCGCGGCGTCGGCTAGCTTCTGCCCCGACTCGTCCGTAACGTAGAAGACATCGACCACTCGCGGTCCGTACGTCGCGACCTGTGCCGCGTGGACGTCGATGCGCCTCGCCGAAAACGTTCGGGCCAGGTCGAAGAGGAGACCCATGCGATCCGGCCCGTGCACCTCAACCAGCGTGTAGAAGTCAGAGCCATCCTGATCGACGCGGACCTCCACGGGAACGTCGGCCGCCCCCGGCCGGTAGTGCTGGCGGAGTGAGCGGACCTCCGCTTCCAATTCATGCAGGTCGGCAGCCCTGGAGATTCGCGACCGAAGTCGCTCCAGACGCTCCTCAGTTATGTCTTCCTCGAACGCGCTTCGAACCTCGAACGTGTCCAGGGCCACGCCGGCGGAGGTGGTGAAGGCGCGCGCAGTGTGGATCGAGAACCCGGCCAGCGTGAGTGCGCCGGTGATGGAGGCGAGGAGGCCGACTCGGTCCGCCGCCGACACGGCAAGGATGGCGCTCCCTGCATAGCGGCCAGGTCGCACATGCGTGCGCAGCTCGTTCGAAGCCGGAGGCGGCTCGATGAGCTTCAGATGCGCAGGAGCATCCGTCGGGTCAACCGACAACAGGTAGGACGGTGGCACGGCCGCCAAAAAACGATCGACGGTCTCCGGGTGGGAAGCGCTCCATGCGTCACGGACGCGGGCCTCAGCGAGCCGCAGCCGCTCGGCGCGGCCCTCGTCCATCAGTCCGCGTTCGAACGCTCGGTTCACCTTGGCCACGAGCTCGCGGATCAAGGTCATCCGCCACGGGGTCGACGCCGCGGGACCGGTCGACCCGGCATCCGCCACCGTCAGGAGGTAGAGCATCGCCAGACGCCGCGCATCACCGACCCGGGCGGCGACGTGGAGGACGAGGTCTTCGTCCTCGAGATTCCTTCTGGTGGCCGTGTCCGAGAGGAGAAGGTGCTCCCGGACGAGGAAGAGCGCATCACGTCGAACTTCCTCGGCCACCCCCATCCTCCCGAGAACACGCTCCGCGATGTCCGTGCCCAGTGCCACGTGCGATCCCCGCCCCACTTTCCCGATGTCATGGAGAAGCGCCCCGAGCAATACAACGTCCGGTTGGTCGATGAGCCGGACAGCCTCCTCCGCGAACGGCTCATCTGGTTCGCCAAGGAGTCGCGCTGCCTCGGCGGCCGTGGTCAACAGGTGAACGTCAACCGGGAACCGGTGATACGGATCCCTCTGCGGGCGACCTCGGACTTCCCGCCACTCCGGGATGAACCGCGTCAAGAGCCCCAGTGAGTCCATGACCTCGAGCGCATGCACGCCGCTCTCTCCCGCTCGAAGGATTCGGATGAAATCCGAAAGCGTTTCCGCGCTCCACGGAAGCTCGGAGCGGCTGCCGCCTTCGTCCTCCAGCTTGCGGTGGTCCTCCGGCGCGAGGTCGCCTCGCCCTTCCGCAACCGCCGCAAGGGCCTCCATGGCAGTGGTGGCGAATTCCGCCGTCGTCGACACGGCGACGGATACTCTCTCCACGCGTTCACCAGGGGCGTTGATCCTGGCGAGCACCGCTTCGGTGACGACCTCTACTTGGCGTCCGACGATGCAGAGGTCGCGCAGAAACGCATCCCGCGCTTCCCAGACCGATTCATCGTCGTAGCTCAGAAGTTTGGACACTGCGCCTTGATGCTCTGTTCGGAGGCTGTTCGGCGTCGTGCCGGTGACACGGTGGAGGGCCGTCCGAGTGAGCAGAAGGAGGTCGAGCCCCCGGCGAATCTTCGAACTCTCGTGGGGCCCGAGGGCGCCAATGGACTCCAGACCCTCTAGGTCGTCGCGTCCCCGGTTGTCAGCTACAGCACTCGCTATCCAGCTGAGAGTCTGGACGTCCCGGTGCCCGCCGAGGCTTTCCTTTAGATCCGGTTCCAGCGCCCGCGACAACGACCCGAACCGAACGCGCCGCTCCTCGCGTGACTCCTCGACCTGAGCGAGGAATTCCCGCCCCGCCTCGCGGACGAGCGATCGAACCGCATCCGATGCGTCGGCGACCACACCGCCAGAGCCCCCGACAACCCGGACACTCAACAGCGCTGTGAGCGAATCCAGTCGCCGGCGCGCCTCCGCCATGCAGTCATCGACCGTCCGGACGGAGTGGCTGACGCGAAACCCCGCGTCCCACAACGGGTACAGGACCGCGGTGGAGGCCACACGAGCGGCGTCTTCGTCCGGTCCTCGAAAAAGGAACATCAGGTCGATGTCCGATCCCGGCGTCAGCTCCTTCCGTCCGTAGCCGCCGACGGCGGCCACGGCGACGGCGCCGTCTCCGTACGGATGGAACAGAGAACGGACCAGCTCGTCGATGATGTCCGCGCGCCGATTCGCCAGCGAGACGCCATTCGACCGGGTGAGCGGCTCCTGCTCGAGTGCGTCAAGACGGGCGGATGCCGCCGCTATCAGCGGGGCGCCATCCGACGACGTGCCGCTCTGAGTCCCCATCAACGAATCGACGTCGGGGGAACGATCAGATCGCGTCCGGACCCATCTCCCCCGTGCGGATCCGGTAGACCTGTTCGGCGGGAAGGACGAAGATCTTTCCGTCACCGATCTTGCCCGTTCGTGCGGCGGTGAGAATCGTGTCAACGATGGTCTGCACCTGTGAATCGTCGGCCATGACCTCGACCTGGACCTTCGGGACGAAGTCGACCTGATACTCCGCGCCGCGATAGATCTCGGTGTGCCCGCGTTGCCGTCCGAATCCCTGCGCCTCGATGGAGGTAAGACCGTTCACCCCGATCTCGCGGAGCGCTTCTTTGACGTCGTCCAGCTTGTGCGGTTTGACGACGGCAACGATGAGCTTCACGGGCGCACTATTACCACAGCGCTGTTACGGCGCTGTTACGACGCAGCGCGCTTCTTCTCGCGCGCCGGCTGCCGAGCCGCGCTCTTGCGAGTTGCCCGCTTCTTCGGCTCCGCGGCGGCTTTCTTCTTGGTGGCATCGACGGAAGCCTTGAGCGCGTCCATGAGGTCGACCACCCGCGTTGCCTCGGGTTCGGGTACGGCCTCGATCTCTTCGCCGGCGACCTTCTTCTCGACCACCCCGAGCAGCGCTTCCCGGTATTCATCCCGGAACTCCCCGGGCTTGAATTCCTCCGTGAGGTTTTCGATGAGGCTCCGAGCCATCTGAACTTCCTGAGAACGAACGTCGACGTCCTGCTCCAGTTCGTCGAAGTCGGCAGCTCGAATCTCGTCGGGCCAATACATCGTCTCCAAGAGCATCACGTTCTCCTTGAACCGGAGCGTCGCGAGGTGCTCCTTTTCACGGATGGCAACTTTCGCCACCGCGACCCGCCCATCCTCGGACATGGCCTCGCGGAGGAGGTTGTATGGCTTGATCCCCGTCTCCTCGGGAACCAGGTAGTACGACTTCTGGAAGTAGATCGGGTCGATCTCATCGAGCGCCACGAACTGGACGATGTCGATGGCCCTGCTGGTTTTCACGGGAACCGCATCGAAGTCCTCGTCCTCCAGGACGACGTACTTGCCCTTTTCGTACTCGTACCCCTTGACGATGTGCTCGTACGGCACCTCCTCGCCGCAGACCGAGCACACTCGTTGGTACTTGATGCGCCCGTGGTCCTTGTCGTGGAGCTGGTTGAACCGAAGCGATTTCTCCTCGGTGGCCGGATAGAGGCGAACCGGGATCGAGACGAGGCCGAACGAGATGGCCCCTTTCCACATTGTCCTTGGCATGTGCGTACCTCCGGGGAAGAAAGGCCGCCCCCAAAGTTCGGGGGCATGTTCCGATTGTACTGCCGGGCACCGACACTTCTCGGAAGGATCGCTGATGTCGACGTCTACGATGGCTGGGTGCCACGCAAAAAGGCCGGTCCCGCCTTCACCGTCGAGTTTCCCAAGGCCCTTCCGGTTGAGCGGCACGGCGAGCACTGGTGGGCGGAGATCGACGGGAAAGAGCTCAGGCTCTCGAACCTGGACAAGGTGTTCTGGCCCGACGAGGGCTACACCAAGGGCGACCTGATCGCCTACTACTACAACATCGCCCCGAGGGTGCTGCCTTATCTCAAGGACCGGCCGCTCACGATGAAACGGTTGCCGAACGGCGCGTTCGGCAACTTCTTCTACGAAAAGGAGGCGCCTCCGACCACTCCCGACTGGATGCCGATCTGCAACGTGGAGAGCGCGGGAGCGGATGGGAGGTGGGGGCCGGCGAAGAACGACCGGATCAACTACCTCATGGTGGACGACACCGCGGGGTTGCTCTTCGTGGCGAACCTGGGTTGCATCGAGTTCCACCCGCTGCACTCGCGCTGCGGATCGATCGAAACTCCGGACTACCTGTTCTTCGACCTCGATCCGTTCGAGCCAGCGACCTTCCAGGACGTCCTCACGGTGGCCGGGATGGTCAAGGTCGCATGCGATCGGCTCGGGCTCAAGTCGTATCCGAAGACATCTGGGGCGACCGGGATGCAGGTCTACGTCCCGCTGGAGCCGGGATACACGTACGACCAGGTCCGAGACTTCGTCGGGAAGGTCGGTGGGCTGATCTGGAAGGTCGATCCCGCTCGGGTCACGATGGAGTGGGAGATCAAGCGCCGCACCGGAAAGGTGTTCATCGACCACAACATGAACCGGGTCGGCGCCAACATCGCGGCGGTCTACTCAGTGAGACCTGAGCCCGGAGCTTCCATCTCCATGCCGCTCACGTGGAGCCAGGTAGACCAAGGTAACGTGCGTCCTCATGACTTCACCATCGCCACGGTGTGGAAGCAACTCAAGCGAACCGACCCGTTCCGCGGCGTGGTCCACGCACCACAGAGCCTCGGGGACGCGTTGTCCGCCGTCGACGTGCCGGTCGAGGACGAGATGCCGCCCACCGACTCGTACCGGATCAAAGGAGAGGCAGGACGGGATTGGGTTCCCCGAGACGTCGCCGAGGGGAAGGTCCGGCGAATTCCCGCTCAAACTCGTCCGCCAAGACCAGAGAAGGCGCGGAAGCAAAGCGGACCATCGAAGAGCGACGACGCCATCGCGCGGTCGAAAGATCCGAAGCTACGGCAGTACCTCAAGATGCGGGACCTCGAAGCGACGCCCGAGCCGGCGGGCGGGACGTCGAGCCCGACGGGGAATTCCTTTGTGATCCAGCGACACGACGCCACGCGTCTGCACTACGACCTGCGGCTGGAACGCGACGGTGTCCTGGTGTCATGGGCGGTCCCTAAGGGACTGCCATTCCAGAAAGGTGAGCGGCACCTGGCTGTTCAGACCGAGGACCACCCGATGGAGTACGGAAGCTTCCAGGGCAAGATCCCGGAGGGTCACTACGGAGCCGGGGACGTCAAGATCTGGGATCGCGGGACGTACGACCTTCTGGAGTGGACGGATCGGAAGGTCAGCTTTCGGCTCCACGGCGACAGGCACCGGGGGGAGTACCACCTGGTCAAGACCCGAGGCGAACGAGACTGGCTGGTTCTTCTGTCGAAGGAATCGCCGAACTACGGGCCGGCGAAGCCGCCGATGTTGACTCCCATGCTCGCTACGGGCGGCTACAAGCCATTTGATGGAAAGGACTGGTGGTTCGAGCCGAAGCTCGACGGTGTCCGGACGCTCCTCTATCTCGACGGCGAGGACGTTCGCCTCATCTCGCGCACCGGCAAGGATCACACCAAGACGTATCCGGAACTCGCTCGGGTGTTCCGAAACATCGCCGCGACGAACGCGGTGGTCGACGGGGAGATCGTTGCCACGGACGAGGCCGGGCGGACCTCGTTCGAGCTCCTCCAGCAGCGAATGAACCTGACGTCGTCATCGGAGATCGAACGAATCCGAAAGCGCATTCCGGTGGAGATGGTGGCCTTCGATCTGTTGTGGGTGGACGGGGATGACCTGACGACCAAGCCGCTTCGTGAGCGAAGAGAGATGCTCACGGCCCGAATTCACGAGGGGCGGGGCCTCCGGCTTATGTACACGGTCCCAGAAGAGGGCGAGCGCTTCTACCAAATCGCGCGGGAGCACGGACTGGAGGGGATCATCGGCAAGCGAGTCGATAGTCGCTACGTGCCGGGCAAGCGCTCCGAGGAGTGGCGAAAGGTCAAGATCCTCAAGACGCAGGACGCGGTGATCGTCGGGTCCACCCGGGGCCAGGGTGGCAGGGAACGCTCGTTCGGGGCACTGCTCCTCGGCGCGTACCGAAACGGGAAGCTGATCTGGATCGGGCAGGTCGGCACGGGGTTCACCGAGCGAACGATCAACGACTTGCTTGCCCAGATGAAGGACCTCGAGGTCGCCAAGTCGCCGATCTCGGACCGCGACCTGGCCAAGGTAAAAGGGGCCCGGTGGGTCAAGCCCGAGCTGGTCTGCGAGGTGGAGTACCTCCAGATGACCGGTCAGGGAAAATTGAGGGCTCCGTCGTTCAAGGGGTTACGTCCGGACAAGCTCCCGGAGGATTGCATCCTGGAGCCGGAGCCCGAACTGGAAACGGCGGCGAGCTAGGAGAACGGTTCAAACCCCGCCCGCACGAGCATGGCCTTCGCCTCTCGCTCGTCCACTCCCCGATCGACCAGCTGGCGGTACAGGCGCACAACCGCCAGCGGACGACCGCAGCGCGGGCAGAACGACGAACCAGGGTCGAGAGACGCATGGCACCACGCGCAGGCTCGCACGTCGAGCGCCGTGCCGCCGTCCAACCCGGCGTCGGCGAGTGCGTCGACGTACCCCTTCCCGTAGTCCCAGACGACGTAGTCGTCTTCCCGCGGCTCGTACGCCGGTTCGTGCATGCGAGGTTCCCCCGTCTGGAGCATGTGCTCCAGGCTTTCGCGAAGGAGCTCCCACCCGTAGAAGTGGTTCGATCCGCACTCGGAGCAGGAAATGACCACGCCCTTCGCGCCCTGCGGCTCGAACGCCGTCCGCATGGCGTCGAGGTCGTCGATGTCCGCCCGGACACTCTCCCGCTCTTCTGGCGTGAGCGGTTGTCCCTCGGGTTCCTCGCTGGGTTCTTCGCTAACGCCTTCGCCCTCGATCGGATCGTCGTGCCCCATCCCTACTTTTCCTCGTCTTCCTCGTCCTTCAGTTTGAAAGTTCGAAACGACTCGGCGTATTCCATGCCTCGTTCGGTTCCGCGCTCCTTCGCCCGCTTTCGCACCCACTTCTCCACGGGCCAGTCGCCGATCTGGCTCTCGTGACACTGCAGCGCCTCGACCTTGAGGTCAATCGTGTCGGTGATATCGACGAAGGTGTCGGCGCCCGCGTCAAACGTCGGCATCCACAGGGCCGGGACCTCGAACGGCTCCATCCCCTCATCGAGGAGCTCGGGGAACTGCGGGCGGGTGGGAGAATCCGGATTGACGACGGCAAGGCATGCCATTCCCACGGCCCGGTGGTCGGGGTGGTTGATGTACCGCCGTTCATCGTCCCAGTAGCGAATAGGGTCCGGCGCCACCAGCACGTCGGGGCGCCAACGGCGCACCTCGCGAGTGAGGGCCTTTCGGAGCTCCAGGGTCACCTCGACCTCCCCGTCGACGTAACCGAGGAATGTGCACTCCTTCACGCCAAGAACATCGCAGGCGGCGCGGAGCTCGCGCTCGCGGACCTCGCGGATCTCTTCTCGAACGGCGCCTGGTTCATTCGACCCAGCAGACCCATCGGTCACGCAGACGTAGATCACTTCGGAGCCATCCCGGGCCCACTTGGCCACGGTACCGGCGCACCCGAATTCGGCATCGTCCGGGTGAGCGAACGCCACCAGGGCGCGTTCAAACGCCATCAGACGAGACTATCCGAAAGCACCCACATCAAAGGACTCCGGCTTCCGGGTCGGCGAAGTTGATCGACCGCAGGCGTGCTTCGGCCCGGTCGATTGCCGCCGCCAGCCACGCCGCGTCCTGTGGGCCACGTTCGTCCTCCCGCGGAAACATGAAGAGGTTGAGCGTTTCGCTGGATCCGAGCTGGACGCCCCGCTCGAGCAGAAAGTCAGTCACGGCGAACTCCCACGTGAAAAGGGCCGACCCGTCGTCGTAGACGTGCACCCAGTACGTCAGGTACGTGTTCGGTTCCGAGACGTACGTGCGCACGCCTCGGGACGGTCTTTCCTGGCTCGGCCGGAACCCCAGGCCGGCAAGCGCCTCGAG
>JALYGK010000098.1 GCA_030777105.1 Actinomycetota bacterium
GAATCTCGCTGGGCAGAGTAGGAAACGCTGTACCGCCCGCTGGACCTCTGATACCATGAAATCCCGTAGTGCCTGAGCGAACGAAGTTCGTGTTCATCACGGGAGGAGTCGCTTCGGGCCTCGGAAAGGGCATCACCTCCGCCTCCCTGGCCCGCCTCCTCAAGTCCCGCGGCCTCCGAGTCACCCTCCAGAAGCTCGACCCCTACATCAACGTCGACCCCGGCACCATGAACCCGTTCGAGCATGGGGAAGTGTTCGTTCTGGACGACGGAGCCGAAACCGACCTCGACCTGGGCCACTACGAGCGGTTTACCGACGAGACGCTCCGTCGAGAGTCGAACGTTACGACCGGCGCGGTGTATCAGACGGTCATCCAGAAGGAGCGGCGAGGAGAGTTCCTCGGGAAGACCGTCCAGGTCATTCCCCACATCACCAACGAGATCAAGGATCGAATCAGGAAGCTGGCCTCGGCCACCGACGCGGACGTGTGCGTCATCGAAGTTGGCGGCACGGTCGGCGACATCGAAAGCCTCCCGTTCCTGGAGGCGATCCGGCAGCTTCGGAACGAGGTCGGCCGAGACAACGTCGCGTTCGTGCACGTATCGCTGATGCCGTTCATCGCGCCGACCGGCGAACTGAAGACCAAGCCCACGCAGCACTCCGTGAAGGAGCTCCGATCGCTCGGTATTCAGCCGGACGTCATCGTGTGCCGCTCGGACAGAACCATCACCCGCCACTTGAAGGAGAAGATCTCGCTCCTCTGTGACGTGGAGATCCAGGGCGTGATCTCGGCGGTGGACGCCGACTCCATCTACGAAGTTCCGTTGATCCTCCACGACGAGGGCCTCGACCGATATCTCGCGCGCCTCCTTCGGCTCCCGGACGTTGAACCGGACCTTCGCGAGTGGCGGGCGCTGGTCGACCAGATCGAAGCGGCGACGTTGCCGGTGAACATCTTCGTGGTCGGGAAGTACGTGCACCTTCGTGATGCGTATCTCTCGGTGATCGAGGCGCTGAAGCATGCGGGCTTCCACCATGGAGCTCGCGTCCAGCTCACGTGGATCTCGTCAGACGATCTGGTCGCTGGCAGCGCGCCCGACGTTCTGGCCGGCGCCGACGGAGTCCTGGTCCCCGGCGGGTTCGGGGTGAGGGGAATCGAGGGGAAAGTCGAAGCGATTCGGTTCGCCCGCGAGAACAACATCCCGTACTTGGGGCTGTGCCTCGGCCTTCAGTGCGCCGTCATCGAGTTCGCCCGGAACGTCTGCGGGCTGGAGGGCGCAAACTCCTCGGAGTTCGATCCGTCCACGTCCCACCCAGTCATCGACCTCCTTCCCGAACAGGAAGGCGTGGTGGACATGGGTGGAACCATGCGTCTCGGAACGTACCCGGCGCACCTCGCTCCCGGTACGCGCGCGGAGGTCGAATATGGAGCGCCGGTCGTCGAGGAACGCCACCGGCACCGATACGAGGTCAATCCGAGATATCACCAGGTGTTGCAGGACCACGGTCTGACGTTCTCTGGGTTGTCGCCCGACGGGCGCCTGGCCGAGATCATCGAGTTGGCGGACCACCCGTTCTTCATGGCCGGCCAATTCCACCCCGAGCTGAAGTCCCGCCCCACACGGCCACACCCGCTGTTCCGCGGCTTCGTCGGGGCGGCGTTGGCTCGCCGCCACGTAGGAATCGAGCAGCCGGTCGCTGTCGGGCGGTGAAGCCCGACCGGGCTATGCTGGTTTCCGCCCGGTTGCGGAGGGGCCGTGATCGTCGGGGTTCCCAAAGAGGTCAAGGACAACGAGTACCGCGTCGCTCTCACCCCTGAGGGCGCTCGCGAGCTGACGCATTCAGGACACACCGTCCTCATCCAGGAAGGCGCGGGAGAGGGTTCATCCCTGTTCCGCGAACGGTACGAGCGTGCCGGCGCCGAAATAGTTCCCGACGCGAAAGGCGTATGGGATGCCGCCGACATGATCCTGAAGGTCAAGGAGCCGGTCACTCAGGAGTACGACCTGCTTCGGGAAGGACAGATCCTCTTCACGTATCTGCACCTGGCCGCCAGCAAGGAGCTGACCGAGCTCCTCGCCGAACGAAAGGTCTCCGCGGTGGCGTACGAGACCGTCCAGCTGCCCGACGGACGACTCCCGTTGCTGGCGCCGATGAGCGAGATCGCGGGCCGAATGGCGCCACACGTTGGTGCCAGGCTCTTGGAGAAGGAGTACGGCGGACGCGGCGTCCTGATGGGCGGCGTTTCCGGTGTCCGGCCGGCAAAGGTTCTGGTCCTTGGCGCCGGCATGGCGGGCTCGAACGCCGCCTGGATCGCCGCCGGGATGGAGGCCGAAGTGGTGGTTCTGGACAAGAGCCTCGACAAGCTGCGCTTCATCGACCAGATCCACAAGGGCCGGATCATGACGCTGATGTCGGATCGCTTGACGCTCGAGCAGCGAGTGCGCGAGTCCGACGTGATCATCGGAACGGTTCTGGTCCCAGGTGCCAAGGCGCCGAAGCTCGTGACGCGCGAAATGGTCGCCTCGATGCGCCCCGGCTCGGTGGTGATCGACATCTCGATCGATCAGGGCGGGTGCATCGAAACGTCGCGGATGACGACGCATTCCGACCCGACGTACATCGAAGAGGGCGCCGTTCACTATTGCGTTGGGAACATGCCGGGAGCGGTTCCCAACACCTCCACGTATGCACTCACGAACGTGACTCTTCCATACGCCATCGCCATGGCCGAAGCGGGGTTGGAAGACGCCCTGCGCCAGGACGGGTCGCTCGCCACCGGCCTCAACACCTACGGAGGCGCTCTCACCAACCGCCCGGTTGCCGAAGCGCACGGAATGGACTGGATCTCGGTCTCATCGGTGGTTCCCGGCGCGGAGAGCTGATCTCCGTTTGGTGAAGCCATCCCGGGTCCTCCCGGAGCGCCGGATCGGGGAACAGCTCCGTCGTCAGATGGCTCGGTTCCTCGACCATCTGTCCGTGGAGAGAGGCGTTTCGAAGAACACGCTGGAGGCGTATCGACGGGACCTGACGCGGTACGGTGCGTACCTCACGTCACGCGGCCTAGCGGATGCAACCGACGTCGACGAAGAGACGGTGGCCGGCTTCGTTCGCGACCTTTCCGACTCCGAGTACTCGGACGGGCAACGGTATCGACCGTCATCGGTGGCTCGGACGCTGGCGGCCGTTCGCTCCTTCCATCGGTTCCTGTTGCGGGAAGGCGACACGCCGGTCGACCCGGCCGAGGCCGTCTCCCGGCCGAAGGTGCCCCGGAACCTTCCGCGCCCCCTCGACATGGCGGATGTCGAGGCGATGCTCGGAGCGGTGTCCGGTGGGGACATCGCGGCGATGAGGAACCGCGCCATCCTCGAGACGCTCTACGGGGCAGGGGTTCGGATCTCTGAGTTGATCAACCTGGATGTGGACGACGTGGACCTGGACGAAGGAAGCGTCCGAGTGCTGGGAAAGGGAAGCAAGGAGCGCGTGGTTCCGCTTGGCAAGTACGCGGTCGCTGCGGTGAGCGCCTACCTGACGAGGGTCCGCCCGATGCTGGCGGGTTCCCAGTCGGGCGCGGCGCTGTTCCTGAACCAACGCGGCGGCCGGCTCACGCGGCAGGGCGTGACCAAGATCCTCAAGGCAGCCGCCGATAGAGCCGGCGTGTCGAAGCGCGTCACGCCGCACAGCTTTCGGCATTCGTTCGCCACGCACCTGCTGGAGGGGGGAGCCGACGTTCGCGTGGTCCAGGAGCTGCTGGGGCACGCCACGCTCACTACCACCCAGGTGTACACGTTGGTCAGCGGCCAGCGCCTCCGAACCGAATACGAGAAGGCGCATCCGCGGGCCAGGATGCCTGGGAAGAGCGACGGCGCCACGGCGAGTCGGCGCAAGCGGGAACTCTGAGTGGTCCACCCGGAGCTTCGGGTTCTGTTGCTCGTCTGCGACTCGTTCGGGGTCGGCGAGGCGCCGGACGCCGCGGCGTACGGGGACGAGGGTTCGAACACGCTCGGGCATGTTGCCGAGGCGGCCGACGGCCTGGATGCTCCGAATCTCGGGCGGTTGGGGCTTGGCTGCCTCACCGAGGTGAGACGAGTTCCGTGCGTGCCCGCGTCCGGAACCGCGCACGGCAAACTCGCGGAAGCATCGGCGGGGAAGGACTCGACGACCGGCCACTGGGAATTGGCGGGGATCGTCCTCGACCGGCCCTTTCCCACGTACCCCGACGGGTTTCCACCAGAGGTCATCCAACCGTTCGAACGCGCCGTCGGAGGAGAAGTGCTGGGCAACGTGCCTGCGTCTGGGACGGCCATCATCGAGGAGCTCGGAGAGAAGCACACACGAACCCGGAGGCCCATCGTGTACACGAGCGCCGACTCGGTGTTCCAGATCGCCGCTCACGTCGACGTGGTCCCCCTCGAGACGCTCTACGCGTGGTGTCAGACCGCCCGCGAGCTGTTGGATGGCGACCATCGGGTTGGCCGGGTGATCGCTCGGCCCTTCACCGGCGAGCTGGGTTCGTTCGCACGGACGGCGGACCGGCGCGACTTCGCCGTTTCGCCCCCTCGACCGACGGTCCTTGACTTCGTCCTCAAGGTGGGAATCCCGGTCTACGGCGTCGGAAAGATCAGCGACCTCTTTTCGGGGCAGGGCCTCACTGAGTCGGAGTATTCGAAGTCAAACGACCACGGCGTGGACCTCACGCTCGGGTTCCTCGAGCGACCGGGGCCCTCGCTCGTTGTCACGAACCTGGTCGACTTCGACACGAAGTACGGTCACCGCAACGACCCGAAGGGCTATGCCGAATGCGTCGAGGCGCTGGATCGCCGTCTACCTGAATTGGAGCGGGCGCTGGATGGAGGATTCCTATTTGTGACCGGGGACCACGGCTGCGACCCAACCACACCGTCAACGGACCACTCGCGCGAATACACGCCGCTTCTGATTTCGGGGGCGAGCGGTACGTCGGCCGCCGATCTCGGCACCAGGTCGACGTTTGCGGACGTCGGAGCGACTATCGCCGACCTCTTCGAAGCGCCGACCGAAGGGCTGGCCGGAACGACGTTCGCCCGCATTTTGACCGGCTGACCAGCAGGAGACCCGCGGCAGGTAGGCTAGGCGGCCGTGCCAGAACCCTTTCTCGTCGGACAGGTCACCGTCGCGACCAGGCTGCTCTACGTGGTGTACCTCGCGATCGGACTGCTCATTGCGCTCGTCGTGCACGAGTTCGCGCATGCCTTCGTGGCCTACAGGCTGGGCGACTACACGCCGCGCCTGGCCGGCCGGATGAGCCTCGATCCCCGCCGGCACGCGGACCCCTTCGGGACGCTGCTGCTTCCCGGAATCTTGCTGCTCCCCAGGCTCTTTGGGGCCGCGTTGTTTCCGGTCTTCGCGTACGCCAAGCCTCAGCCGCTGAACCCATCGAGTTTGCGAAATCCGGACAGGGATCCGGTGCTGGTCGCCGTGGCGGGTCTGTTGGCCAATCTGCTTCTGGCATTCGTCTTCGGTGGTCTCATCCGGCTCGCCGCGCTATCCGGCGTTGCGGAGGCGGTGCGGTTCCTCCACGCCTGTTTGAGCGTGAATCTCACTTTCGCGATCCTCCATATCATTCCGTTTCCGCCCCTGGATGGCTCCAGGGTGCTGGCCAGGTTTCTCTCGGGACGCGCCCGTGAGGTGTACATGAGCTGGGATCCCTACGGGGCCTTGTTCATCCTGGTGATCTTCTTCATCTTTCCGGGTCCCATCTTTGCGTTCGTTCGCGTGATTGCCGGCGGCATCTGCTCGATGTTCGGAGTGTCTCCCTGCGTGTAATCGTCAACGGCAGTGCAAAGGTGATTGAACGCCCCAATCGGCACCCATACGATGAGTGACATCGAAGCCGTCCACTCCGTCCAAGACGCGGCTGGTCCTGACATGACCGAGACCGAACAGCGGGGGAAATTCGTCGTCGAACTGCCTCTCTATGAGGGGCCGTTTCGGATGCTCGCCGAGCTGATCGTGGACCAGAAAGTCGACGTCTGCGATGTCCCGGTGGCGAAGGTGACCGAGGCCTTCCTGGCACGCGGAATCGACGCGATGGACACGTGGAACCTCGAGGAGACCACCTGGTTCGTGGCGACGTGCGCGGCGCTTCTGGAGCTGAAGGTCGGGCGCTTGCTCCCTCGCGCGACGCCGGACACCGAAGATGAGTTGCTGGACGGCGTCTCGCCGGACCTTCTCTATGCCCGGAGTCTCGAGCTGTCGGCCTTTCGCCGCGTCGCCGAACGGCTCGAAGAGCTGATGGCCGCAGCCTCGCTCATGGTTCCGCGCACTGCCGCGCCGCCCGCCGAGTTCGCCCACCTCTATCCGGACGTGATGGATAAGGTCACTCCCGATGGGCTCCAGCGAGTGGCCGCCGCACTGCTCGCTCCACGGCGGGACCTCGATCTGTCGCACGTGACGCCGATCCGGGTGTCGCTCTCGGACGCGCTGTCGGACGTTCAGGATCGTCTCCAGCGGAACGGCGAGGTCCGGTTCAGTGAGCTGGTCCAGGATCGCGCCGAACGCATCGAGATCGTCATCCGGTTTCTCGCCCTGTTGGAGCTGTATCGCGAGGGGAAGGTGGATCTGAGCCAGGCCGAACGGTTCGGGGACATCCGCATCCGTTGGGAGCATCGGCACGCCAGTGACGGCAACGGCGGGTCGAGGAGGATCGGGGAGTGACCCACGAAATTCGAAGAGCGATCGAGGCGATCCTCTTTCTGGCCGACGAGCCGCTGGCGGCCTCCACGCTCGCACAGGCCGTCGAAGTGGGCCGGCGTGACGCCGAAGAGCTTCTCCGTCAGATGGCAGAGGACTACCGCGCGCGCGATTCCGGAATCGTCCTTTCGGAGGTGGCCGGCGGATGGCGGTTGATGACGAATCCGGACGCAGCGCCCTTCGTTGAACGCTTCGTGCTCTCGTCACGGCACGCCAGGCTGACCAAGGCGTCGCTGGAGACGCTGGCCATCGTGGCGTACAAGCAGCCAGTGACGCGTCACCAGGTGTCGAGCATCCGAGGCGCGGATTCGGACGGCGTGCTGCGAGCGCTGGCCGAGCGGGGGTTGGTCGAGGAAGTGGGCAGGAGCGAAGGTCCGGGGCGCGCCGTTCTCTACGGGACCACCCCCCAGTTCCTGGAGCGTCTCGGCCTGCCGTCTCTGGCCGAGTTGCCTCCCGTTGCGCCATTGTTGGGGGCGGATGGAGGAGACGCAGCTTAAAGGGGAACGCCTCCAACGGACGCTGGCACGCGTCGGATATGGCTCGCGGCGAAGCGTCGAGGACCTGATCCGTCAGGAACGGGTTCGGATCAATGGAAGAGTCGCCGTGCTCGGAGACCGGGTCGATCCGGCGTCTGATCGGATCACGGTTGACGGAGCGCTCGTTCCGACGAACCCGGAGCTCCGGCACTTCGCGTTCAACAAACCGCGAGGCGTGACGACGACGCTTCGCGATCCTCACGCCAAGAGATCGCTTGCCGAATTCCTGCCGCCAGGGCCGCGCGTGTTCCCGGTGGGCCGGCTGGACCGTGACTCCGAGGGACTGCTGTTGCTCATGAACGACGGTGAGCTGGGGACGCGCCTCCAGCACGCCAGGTTCGGCGTGGAGAAGGAGTATCTCGTTGAGGTGGAGGGCAGACTGACCCAGTCCGCGCTTCGGCGGCTGACAGAAGGCGTCCAGCTGGACGACGGCTTGGCGAAAGCACTCAAGGCCCACAGGCTGTCGCGGGTGCGAGGTCGATCCTCGGTCTTCGTGGTGATGGGTGAGGGGCGAAAGCGCCAAGTGCGGCGAATGCTCTCCGCCGTGGGTTTCCCCGTCACACGGCTGGTGCGCGTCCGACTCGGTCCGATCAGACTCGCTGGCTTGCCGCCGGGGAAGGTCCGCCGGCTGGAGCCGACGGAGGTCGTCGAGCTGTATCGGGCCACCGGCCTCGACGCATCGGCGGTCGGGCGGCCGAAGGCGCGCCGGTCGAAGTAGCTTGACCGGCCCGGAGGTGGAGGGATGGCTTCCTTTTCGGGATCTTCCATGGGACTGAAGGATCGAACTCGTAGGCGACCTATCGTCGCCATCGACGGCCCCGCCGGTGCGGGAAAGAGCACCCTCGCACGGCGGCTCGCCGTTGCGCTCGACCTTCCATACATCAACACCGGACTGATGTATCGAGCGGTGACGCATCGAGCGCTCATGGCGGGGATCGACGTCGACGACGGCACCCGGCTCGCGTCGCTCGCCAGAACCCTTCATTTCGCCGTTCACCCGGGCGGCCGGCCCGAGTTGGCCATCGACGGCTCGACGTCGGTCGACGCCCTGATGTCGACAGCCGTTGAGCAACACGTATCCACGGTGTCGCACCATGTGGCCGTTCGGGAGGTCCTGCGTGAACAACAGCGAGCGCTAGGCGCAGGTGGGAGCGTGATGGAAGGAAGGGACATCGGAACGGTCGTGTTCCCCGATGCAGACGTCAAGATCTTCCTGTCCGCGGCTTCCGATGTGCGGGCCGATCGTCGCGCGCGAGAGCAGGGGCGAGGCCCCGACGCCGCACAAACCGTCGGTACTCGAGACGAGATGGATGCCCTGACCAACCCGTTCGTCCCTGGACCGGATGCGCTGGTGATTGACGCCACGAACCTTTCGCCGGATGCCGTCTTCGCCCAAGCGCTCGACTTCGTCGAGTCGCGTGTCGAGCCGCGAGGAATTCGAACGCAGAGGAATCGGTAGGCATCGTGGCGCCGAGAATCGCGGTGGTGGGGCGACCGAACGTCGGCAAATCGACGCTCATCAATCGGATGGCCGGAAGACGGGAAACCATTGCCGAAGCCACACCGGGCGTAACTCGCGACAGGGTGGACGTTCAGGCGGAGTGGGGAGGGCGCCAGGTGGTCCTGGTCGATACGGGCGGATACATCCGGAAGCCGAAGGGACTCGAGGAAAGCGTCGTACGGCAGGCGCAGACCGCGGCCGAGACCGCCGACTTGATCCTGTTGGTCGTCGACGCAACGACCGGAATCACTGAAGAGGACGATGCATTGGGAAGGGTCCTTCGACGGTCGGCAAAGCCGGTTGTCGTGGTCGCAAACAAGGTGGATTCGGAGGCCCAGGAAGCGCTGGCGGCGGAGTTCTACCGATTGGGGCTGGGCGAGCCATTTGCCGTTTCGGCGCTCCACGGTCGCGGCTCGGGCGACCTCCTCGACAGGCTGCTGGAGCTTCTCCCGGCAGAATCTGAAGGTCAACTTCAGGGTGAGACACGTACGTGTATTGTCGGCCGCCCGAATGTGGGGAAGTCGTCTCTGTTCAACCGGTTGGTTAGGGAAGAGCGCGCGGTGGTTCACGAGGACCCAGGAACGACGCGGGATGCCGTGGACTCGGTTGTGCAGGCGGATGGGCGCTTCATCCGGTTCGTGGACACGGCCGGCCTTCGACGCGAGGTAAAGACGAAAAGGCTCGAGTACTACGGACTGGTCCGGTCACTCAGGGCGATCGATTCGTCCGATGTGGCCGTCCTCGTGGTCGACGCGAGTGAGGGACTCACGAACGAAGATCGCAGGATCGGCACGCGGGTTATGGAGGCGGGCCGAGGCGTCGTGGCAGTCCTGAACAAGTGGGATCTCCTGCCGTCGGAGGACCGGAGCGAGACGTTCGAGGAATTGAAACGGGCACTTCAGCTGTTTCCGGGGACACCGGTCCTTCGAACCTCAGCGAGAACGGGAATGGGCGTGGGTCGGATCATACCGGCGATCTTTGCGGTCGAAGCGGAATGGCATCGACGCGTCACCACCGCTGAGGTAAACCGTGTTGTTCAAGCGGCAGTGGCTTCCTATCCGCCGCCGAGGGGGAGTGGCCGTATTCGATACGCGACCCAGGTGCGCGCGGCTCCTCCGTCGTTCGTCCTGTTCGGCGGAAAGCCGAACGCGACGTACAGAAAGTACCTGGAGAACCGGATTCGGGAAGAGTTCGGTTTCGGGGGCGTCCCGATCAGACTGTCGTTCCGGCCCGGGGAGCGGCGACGGAGCTCCAGATCGAGGTCCGTCCCGAACTCCGCGAAGGGGGCGCGGCAGGGGACAGGCTAGAATCGTGGCATCGGGCCGTGGCGCAGCTTGGTTAGCGCGTCTGACTGGGGGTCAGAAGGTCGCCGGTTCAAATCCGGCCGGCCCGACAGAAAAAGTCCAGTTCAGACAACATGCCACTGCTCCGGGGCGCGGATCGAGGCCGGCTCCAAGGGGTTCGTGCTAACACCGTGCTAACAAGTCGTAACGAAGGTATGCCGAGGTCATTTCACGGATCTTTCTAGATCCGACCTTCTGAGCCGCCTCGACGCTTGCTTGATCGTCGCGAATTGAGGTTGGGCCTGATTCCTTTCTAGGCCGGTCCTAGCGAACGCAAGCTTCGGCTGCGGCGATGGCTTCACTGTCATCGAGGGCGAGGTCTTGCGCGGCCGGGGAATCCAGCGGAACGTCAA
Source organism: Actinomycetota bacterium (assembly GCA_030777105.1). Lineage (GTDB taxonomy): Bacteria > Actinomycetota > UBA4738 > UBA4738 > UBA4738 > JALYGK01. Next base: position 10,466 of record JALYGK010000098.1, read on the forward strand.
TGCCAAAATCGGAGTAACGGCGGGCTACGTCGTTCGCGACAATGGCAAGCCCGAGGTCGTCGCTTTGTGGGTCAGCGTTTGTCGACCAGACAGCAGCGGCTCCATCCACCTTGGCAGCAACGAACCAAACGCCCTCAACCTTCGTGGAAGCCACCGCGAGCATTTCGCCCTCAACCGTCGCGCCACCTCGCAGTTCTGAGAGGGACGCACTTAAAGTAGAACCGACCGGTTGACAGGCAGTCGGGGCTTGGTCGGGCGAGACCGCCGGAGGAGCTACCGACGTGTTTTGCCGCTCAGTCGGTTGTCCTGCGAACGAACCTATGAGCACTCCAAGCACGACTACGGCAATAAGTATCTGAACCCACAGCGGCCAGCCTCTGTACCGTCGCCACGCTCCGCCCAGAGCCATCGAAGGGGATTGTGGTCCTGTGCTCGTCGCCCACGCAAACAGCCGGTCTATCAGGGGGCCTGCGTACACTCCGACCAATGGCTCCGGCGTTTTTCGACGCGCACGTCTGCCGACTCCCACCGACTGCCGATCTGGTCGGACGCGAAATGGACTTCACCTGTCGGTGCGGTCGGCGTTGGCGGTTGGAGCATTACGTCAGTAGGGATGGCTCCCTGCTCGGGCCGTCCTGGATCCTGCTCTAAGCGCTCGTTACCAAGCCTGCCGTAGCGAAGCACAGCAAGCAGTCCGGGCTTAGACTTCGAATCGGGTCCGAAGGAAAGAGATGGATCAATGCGCCCGTGGAAAGTGGGAATCCATTTTCTATTGACGGCGACCGTCGTGTCTGGTTGCGGCGAAGAGTCCCGGACGGTCCCTGCATCGGAGGTACTCTCTCGGATCCGCAACACCACGCCCGCCGCATCGTCACGTTATTCGGTGGCTGCCTCAGTCGCCGCTGATCGACTAACCGGGGGTCGTTGGGTCACCGTTTACCGGGGAGGAGGGGTTTTTGACTTCCTACGTGGCCAGGTATCGGTCGACCTCAGCGTGTTCCGCCCACGACCATCCGACGTTAGATACTTCTTGGGCCCGCAAGGCGTCTACTGGCGAAGTACGGAAGAGGATCTCCCGCCTGGGAAGGAATGGATCAAGTTTCGCCTAAAAGAGCTCCGTGACATCGGGCTGGACATGTACTGGTACGTTCACGGCGATCCGACCCAAGAATTCAGGTTCCTTCTGCGGCAAACACGGCGACTTCAGGAGTGGGGCCCCGAGGAAGTGAACGGGACGCATGCCGACCACTACGCAATGAACGTAAACACAAGGCAAATAGCTGCGGGGCTTCGAGCGGGGAACACCGGTCTTTCCGAATCGTCAGAGATCTATTTTCAGGCGCTGGTCAAATACATCGGGACTTCCAGGCCGGTGCGCGTCGACGTTTGGATCGACGACGGAGGACGAGTTATTCGTGTAGCGACAACAGTGACGAGAAAGACTCTCTACCCGGACAGCCCAATCGAAAAGGGCCCAGTTGACTTGACCCAAAGAGTCGTATTGGACTACTTCGACTACGACAAGTACTGGATAACGCCACCGTCACGGAAGACAATCGCGGACGCGTCGGTGCTGGACGAGCGGTAGGTGAGTGACGCGCCTCCCGACCCGTCTGGACTTTCTCGCGAGTCGAACGAAGTCTCGAGTGCTCCATTGTCTGGACCTAGGCGTCCGAGGAGCTCACAAGCACTAGTAGGC
>JALYGK010000099.1 GCA_030777105.1 Actinomycetota bacterium
TGATGAGGTCCTCTTCGTCCTGAGGGCACTCCGCGACGATGTGGTCTGCCTCGGCAACGGCCTGGTCCTCGATGGCGAAGCGCTCTTCGGGGAACTCGTCGGCGTCGCCCTGGTGCAGGCGGCGGACGCGCCCGAGCGCGTGGAAGGTCACGACGAACGGGATGCCGAGCTTCCGCTTGACCTCGGCGGCGGTCATCGCGGACATGAAGAAGTTCGCGTGGAGGAGGTCGTAGGGGATTCGCTGGCGGCGGCAGAACCGGACGACGTAGGAGGTGAATTCCGGCATGTGTTGAAGGAGGTCTTCCTTGCGAACGTGCCTGGGTGGGCCCGCGGCGACATGGACGATCCGAACCCCGTTCACCCACTGGGCAATTTCCGGCAGGAGCTCGTTGTCGCGGCGGGTAAACACGTCGACGTCGTAGCCGATCGCCGCCAGGTTCTTCGCGATGTGGCCCACGTAGACGTTCTGGCCGCCGCTGTCGACGCCCCCGAGCAGCCCCAGCGGGGAGGCGTGCTCGCTGATGAGGGCGATCCTCCTGGTCATCGCGGTTCGTCTCCTTCTCCGCCCATCGCGGCGAGGAGGGCGCCCGGCCGCGCGGGAGGAGCGCCAATGTCTCGCGAAGCGGCTGTCGGCGCAACCCCCCAAATCGCCTCCAGCACTTCGTCCACCTCGATGGCGGCCAGCAGCTCTGCGGACCCCGCGCCGGGCCGGGGTCCCTTCCAGATCGCCCGGTGGATGGGCCGGCTGGGAGGCGGCCCCCACTGCGCCGGCGACATCTGCCCGAACAGCACGACCGATGGGGTCCGAACGGCCGTGGCGAGGTGCGCGACGCCGGTGTCGTTGGAGACGAGCACCCGCGCCTTCGCCACCACGGCGGCCAGCTGGAGAAGATCGGTCCGTCCCGCGAGCACGGCCGTGTCATCCAGGCCGGCCCGCGCCGCAATTTGCTCGCCGAGCGCCGCTTCATTGGACGAGCCGGTCAGTACGACCCTGCGGCCCGCCCCCGCCTCCGCTTTCGCCACGGCCACCCACCGGTCACGGGCCCATCGCCGGTTGGGGTCCTTTGCTCCCGGGTGAAGAACCGTCGCGCCAACCGCATGGGGCGGAGCGTCCACCGCCGGAGGATCGAGGTCCAGTCCCGAAGGATCCGCAGCGATACCGAAGTCATGAAGAAGTCGGCACCATCGAGACACGTCGTGCTCCTCCGTGTCCCACACCGGGAACCCCTTCGTCTCCTCGATATCCGGATCAGTGAAGGCGATGAGGCGGGCGGGGCGAAGAGCGAGCACGGCGGCGTGGCTCTTCGGGCCGCGACCGTGCAGGTTCACCGCGACGTCCGGCCGCTCGAGCGATGAATCGAGAGGCGCGTCGAGATGAGCGTCGACAACGTCGTCGACCGCGCCGGAGAGCGCCGCGAGCGGCGCCAGATGCTTCGGAGCGGCGAGGACCTTTCGATGCTCCGGGAATGCCGCGGCGAGTCCGCGCAGCGCCGGGACGGCCGTGAGCAAGTCCCCGAGCCCGAGCGCCCGAAGGACCACCACCGTCGGCCGATCATTCGTCACGACGGGACGCCTCCAAACGCCGCGCTCCGGCGAACCAGGAACGGGCCCATCACCAGCGCGTCGATGGGCGCCGAGCCGAAGCACTCGAGCACGTCTCTGGGGTCGTCGACGATCGGCCGGCCGGCGGTGTTCAAGCTGGTATTGACCACGACCGGAACTCCGATCCGGCGGTCCAGCTCTTCCAGAAGCCGCGCGATGACCGGCTCGTCGCGGCGGTCGACGGTCTGGATTCTGGCCGTTCCGTCCACGTGCACCACGGCCGCGATTCGGTCCTTCCACTCGGGCCGGACTCGGTGGGTGAAGAGCATGTAGGGGCTGGGGAGCGGGCCGTCGAAGATCTCGGCGGCGCGATCGGCGAGGACCATCGGAGCCACCGGGCGAAACTGTTCTCGCCCCTTGATGTCGTTGAGGCGCTCCAGGTTCTCTTCCCTGCGGGGGTTCGCCAGAAGACTTCGATGACCCAAGGCCCGGGGCCCGTACTCACTCCGGCCCTCGAACCACGCGACGACACCGTCGGCCGCGATGACCTCGGCGGCCGCCGCGGCGATGTCGCGAGGCCGCTCGAACGGCAGGTTCGCCCGCTGAAGCCATCCCTCGAGCTCCTCGTCGCCCCATCCGCGGCCCAGCGCCGCCGTGCGCATGGGTTCGATCTCGTCCCCGAGCTCGCGGGCCATCTGGAGCGCCGCGCCCAGCGCGGTCCCCGCATCGCCCGCCGCCGGCTGGACCCAGATTCGCTCGAACGGTCCCTCTTCCCACAGTCGCGTGTTGGCCACGCAGTTCAGGGCCACTCCTCCCGCCATGGTCAGGGCCCGGTCTCCAGTCCGTTGGTGAAGCCACCGAGCGAGGTCGAGCAGCACCTGCTCCAATCGGATCTGGACGCTCGCCGCGAGGTCGGCGTGCTCGGGTTGGAACCCATCGTCCTTTTCTCGCCGCTTGGCCAGCGCTCCCCAATCGATTGGTTCCACGGTGAAGCCGCCGCCGTCTGTGACCGTCACCGCCCGCTGGAGTTCGGGAAGGAAGGCCGGGCGGCCGTAGGCGGCGAGCGCCATCACCTTGTACTCGTCTGAGGACCGAACGAACCCGAGGTGCTCCGTGGCTTCCTCATAAAGGAGACCGATGGAGTGTGGAAGGTGCTGGGCGGCCAGGATCTCCAGGTGGCCGTCGGCGCACCGGCCGAGCAGCGACGACCGATGCTCACCCCGTCCGTCCAGGACCAGGACGCTGGATTCCGGTTCCGGCGCGGCGAAGCAGGCGGACGCGGCATGGGCGACGTGGTGGGGCACGAACCGGACGATCGCGGGGTCGAGTCCCGGAAGGGCGGTCTGCAGGAAGAGTCCGGCGCGCTTGACGTACAGGGTCCGGAGGCCCTCCCAGCTATCGGCCGTTATATCGGGACCGGGCAGAGGCGCGAGCTCCGGGTCGTAGGAGTACGCAACGGCGTCGAGATCTGCGGCCGTGATGCCCGCATGCTCCAGGCACCACGCCGCTGCCCGTTCGGGCATCTCCCACGCCGAGAACGGCACCGGTCGCTTGGCGTGCTTTCGTCTGCTGAACCGCTCTTCTTCCGCGGCGGCCACGATGCGACCGTCGACCACCAGAGCAGCGGCCGAGTCGTGGAAGACGGCGTTGATCCCGAGGACCTTCAAGTCAGGACTCTTCCCGGTCAGTCCGGGCGGACGACCTCGTCTTCGTCTGGTTCCTCGCCCGTTGGCGGAGGATCGGCATCCGAGTCGCCGGGGCCGGGGGTGGTCGGGTCCGCTTCATCGGCCTCCACCGTTGGATCGTCTGGCCCCATCGCCGGCTGATCCTTCTCGTCTTCGTTCATCGTCGGCTCCCTGTCAGCGTCTGCGGTGCTTTGTCTCTGATCCCGCTCGGATGCGCTCGACGATTCCGCTCGTCGAGAAATCGGCGACCAGGGGAAGGATCACGACCTCCCCCGCCAGCCGCTCGACCATCTGTGCCTCAGGCAGGCTCTCCTTGGTGTAGTTGCCGCCCTTCACGTACAGGTGAGGGCGGAGCGCCACGATGAGGTCGATCGGCGTGTCACTGCCGAATGGAACGACGTGGTCCACCGAGTCGAACGCGGAGAGAATCTCCACCCTGTCCTCGAGCGAGTTGATCGGCCGCCCGGGTCCCTTCAGCCTCCGCACGCCGTCGTCGGTGTTGAGGCCCACCACCAGCACATCCCCGAGTGCCTTGGCCTGAGCGAGATGGGCGATGTGTCCGCGATGCAAGATGTCGAAGCAGCCGTTGGTGAAGACGATCCGCTTTCGCTCCCGATGGAGCGATTGGGCAAGCTGTCGAAGGCCGATCGCTCCAGAGATGTACTTACTCTCCGAGGCCACGAAGCGAGTGAGTTCCTGCGCGGAGCACACGGAGGTGATCTCCTTGCCGACCACGACCGCCGAAGCTGCCGAGGCGAGGTCCGCGGCCTCCTCGGTGTTCGCTCCGGCTGCCAGCGCGACCCCAAAGATCCCGACGAAGGTGTCCCCCGCCCCTGCGGCTCTCGAGTTCTGAGCCGGGCGCGTGACCGTCCGGTACGACGGCCGACCGCGTTCGAAGACCACGGCGCCGTCGGCTCCCAGCGTCACCGCGGCGATTCGCGATCCCGTGAGGCTGAGGAGACGGTCTCCGTGACCCTGGATCTGCTCGATCCGGCCGCGGGTTCCGTCCACCGTCGGCAGCTCGAGGAGGGCCACGGCCTCTTCGTAGTTCGGCTTCACCGCCGTCGGCCGGGTGGAGGCGTATGGCCGAAGTTCACGGGCGTCCACCACGAGCGGGCGGTTGTCGCCTTCGCGCAGCTCGGCCAGAGCACGACGGACGGCGGCGCTCATCACGCCGTAGCGGTAATCCGACACGATCACGACGTCGGCGGTCGCCCACCGCTCGGCCAGCCGTTTGGCGAACGCGGCTTCGGCCGTGGGTGACAGCGCATTTGTGGTTCCCTGGTCGAAGCGGGCGATCATCTGGCCGGATCCGATCAGGCGTTGCTTGGTGAGTGTTCGGCGCCCCGGCTCGACCAGGAGGTCCTCCGTGGGGATGCCGCGGCCGGCGAGCTCCTGCTTCAGGCGCATGCCGTCGGGGTCGTCACCGATGACTGAGAGAAACGTCAGCTGAGCGCCGACACTCCTCACGTTGGCAGCCGTGTTCGCCGCTCCGCCCGGCGCATCCGTTCGCTCGGCGACGTCCACGATCGGAACGGGTGCTTCTCGGGAGAGCCCGCGCCCCTCGCCGGTCAGGAAGCTGTCGAGGATGGACTCACCCACGACCAGCGCCCGGACGCCCGGAAAGGCGTCGATCATCGAACGCAGATTGCCACGCCGGCCGGTGCTCGGCTGAGGCGACGGCGGGGCGGGAACCTCGGTCACCATTCGGCGGTCCGTCCTCCCACCGGTTGCAAGGATCGTCCCGCGTTCTTTCCGGTGACGGTTTCGAATGCGTCCTTCCATTCGCGGACGAATCTTTCGATCCCGAACCGGTCGAGCGCTCGCTGTCGCGCATGATCGCCCATGCGCCTCGCCAACCCCCGGTCGCGGAGCAGCTCACGCATTCCCTCGATCACCTTTCGAAGGTCGGTGTCGACGACTCCCGAGACGCCGTTGTCGACCGCGGTGGCCATCTCGGCGGTGGCAAGCCCGGCGACCGGCATCCCGAGCATCATGGCCTCGCACACGGCGAGCCCGAGGCTCGTGTAGCGAATGGGGTTGAAGAAGAATCGGTACGTCCCTTCCAACAGCAGAAGTCGATCAAGCGGCATGTCGCCCAGGCCGCCGATGTCCTCCGACCCCATCCCGGCCAGGTCGATTGGAACCTCGGCCCGCGCCCGGTCGAAGATGTCCGGCCCGGTTCGCCGCCCTCGCCGATAGAGGTTGTTCACGGCCGTGATGCCCCGCTCGACGTGTCCCGAGTACCGGGCGCCTTCGGGAACCACCACCCCGTGCTCGATGACGCGGGTCGGCGTTCTCCCCGAGTTCCACATCAGCTCGTTGAACGGCGTGACATGGACCAGGAGGACGTCGGGGTCGTCCACCGGGTGACGGGTTTCGGTCGGGTGCTCCAGCGGCGGGTCGTGTTCCAGGTAGATCTGCGGGAGCCGCCGCTGTTCGTCCGAGAGGATTTCGAACTGCTCCTCGAAGTACTGCGTCCTCGATTGGAACAGCACGCAGTCGAACGTGATGTCGCGGACGCGGTCCGCCGGGATCTCGGTCACATTCGGCGGCCACCTGAACCCGGGAGAGGCGCCGACGTACGGGATCGGTCGCCCCGGCCTCACGGGTACATAGATCTCGTAATCGCCGTGCGCCAGGTAGAAGAGATACCCGCCGTGCAGGTGCCACGTGAACACTCGCAGCCTGGTCCTGTCGGTCATTCGCTCCTCCGGGCATCGCTACATCGTTGTAACCGAGAAGTGTACGCGTGAAGTGCTTCTCCGTTAGAGCGCTTTCGTACGGTTGCGTGCAGTCGCAAAAACCCGGTACATCAGACCCGGGCAGCAAGGAGATTGATTCGCCATGCCGTTGGTTGCCGTCGAGGCGCGTTACCGCCCGAACGCCATCAGGCCGAGCCCCCCGACCACGATCGCCACGCCGGCCAGCTGATTCGGCGCTGGGCGCTCCCGGAAGTACAGGACGCCCCCCAGGATCGGGATCAACGGGTAGGTCACCGAGGCCGCCGCCGTGATGGAGACGTACCCGAGCTCGCTTCCCCTGGCGAACGCGGCGAACCCGAAGATATCCAGAACACCCATGATCATCGCTGGCGCGAACGTCCACGCTGGAGCGTTCCGCAGTTCGCCGACACCGATGATCCCGAGGATCACAGCGAGCGTGACCGCCGAACCGACCCGCGACAGGAGGATCGAACCGAACCAGCCGGTGTTCTTGGCGAAGATCGCGATCAGAAACGCTCCCAGTCCGAAGCCGGTCATCGCCAGGAAGGCGTAAAAGATCCCGCCGCGTTCCCGAGGACGCTCGGCCCTGATGCGCCGCCAGTCCGTGGACGTCATGGCCACGCCCGCGATGGTCACGACCGCGCCCGCCAGCGCCAGTGCCGGCACCGATTCGCGAAGGATCACCAGCGACAACGCGATGACGATGGCGGCATAGCCCGCAGCGATCGGAGTGACCAGCGCGATCGGCCCAAGCTGGAGGGCCCGGTAAAACGCGACGTAGCTCAACGCGCCGCTGATCCCGATCACGGGCAGCGCGAACAACGCGGGCCGGTACGCCGGCAAGGAGAAGGCCGGGAAGGCCAGCATGGCCGTGAACAGCACCAGACCGCCCAGCTGGGCGAGGACGAGCGTGGTGAAGCTTCCGATTCGCCGTGACACCAGAGCGACGCCGAAGTCCGCGAGTCCCCACCCGAGCGCCGCTCCCAGCCCGAACAGCATCGGCTGGCGATAGTACGAAGGTCTTAAGAGGCCGGCGAGGCGGGCCGATACCTAACTCAATGTCTTCTCGCCGACGGGCCCGGTCGGTTGTGGTCGGTCTGGCGGTGGTGGGGTTGACGCTCGCTTCGTGGTTGCCCGCCCCGCTTCCAGGCCTGACCCACCCTGCGCACGCCCCACCGACCGTGGCGAAGGAGGTCCGCGTGGACCTGCGGTCGCCGCAACAGGGGCTGGCTTCGGCCGAGGCGGGTCCACGGCCGTCCCCCGGCCCTGGGAGGAGCGGCGAACCGAAGCTCGGCACCGCGTGCGCGCCGATCAACTTCACCGCTATGGCGCTCACCTGGGACCAGCGGGGCAAGGGCGAGGTTCACGCGCTGATTCGGGTCGGTCCGGACAGGACGCGACTTGGGACCGCCACCGAGGTCGAGAGCATCCCCGGCGAAGGACCGGACGTCACGTCGCCGGAGTACACCGGCTCACGACAGGCCACCGGGCTTCTGTGGACGGGGAAGGGGCGGTGCTCGCGGTTCACGCTCTACCCCCCGAAAGGGGTCGGACTCTCGAACGTCCGGGCGGTGTTCCTGAACACGTCGGGGACCGCCTCGCCGAGTCCCGCGACGTCAGCGAAATCGAAACAAGAATCGTCCCGTCAGGCGCCGACGAGCCCCGCCACCTCGTCGCCGGTCGCAGGGCTGCTCCGTCCGAAGGCGGCGATGGCCATGACCTCACGCCCAACGATCATTCGCCGCCGGCAGTGGGGAGCGAACGAACGTCTTCGCAACTGCAACCCGAGCTACGCCTCGCGCCTCAAGGTGGCGTTCGTCCACCACACCGTGAACTCGAACTCGTACTCGGCAAGTCAGTCGGACGACATCGTCCGGGGGATCTACCACTACCACACCCAAACTCGCGGCTACTGCGACATCGCCTACAACTTCCTGGTCGACCGGTACGGGAAGATCTTCGAGGGGCGAGCCGGAGGAATCACCCGTCCGGTGGTCCCCGCGGCGACCATGGGGTTCAACAGTGGCAGCACCGCCGTCTCCGCCATCGGGAACTTCGAGTCGGCGTCGCCGACGTCCGCGATGGTTTCATCCATCCAGCGACTGCTTGCGTGGCGTCTCGACGTGGCGCACATCAACCCGACCGGGAGCGTCTACCTCCGGTCGACCGGGAGCACCGGAGGGAAGTACCCGTCCGGACGAAGGGTGAAGTTCCGAAGGATCTCGTCGCATCGCGACGCGGGCTACACCGCATGTCCCGGGAGGTACCTCTACGCCAAGGTTCCGTCGATTAGGACCGCGACGTACTCGATCGGGCTCCCCAAGATCTTCTCTCCGCGGCAGTCTCGGTCGTCCTTCGTCCCGGTTCGCGAATGGGTGAAGTGGGCCGCGAAGGGGTCGTCCACGCTGAAGTGGACGCTTCGCGTCGTGAACTCCAGGTCCGAGGTGGTCCGGTCGTGGACGGCCACGGCGTCGTCGTTCTCACGGGCGTGGTCCGGAACAGCGAAGGACGGCAAGCCGGTGCCGGCCGGGACGTACAAGGTCAAGCTCCGCGCGACGAAGAATGGTGTGGCGGCCCGCTCGGCGAACTTCCGGTTGACCATCCGCTCGGGCTGACGTTCCGGCCTCGCATACTGAATGTGTGCGAGCCGCCATCTTCTGGCACGAAGCGTGGTTCACGCGCGAGCGCCCGCCGTACGACTGGTCGTTCGCGTTCCACCCGGCCACTCTTGCGCTCATTGTGGCGGCAGTTGCCGTTGCCGTTGCGTGGCGGTTGATCGGCGGTCGTCTTCCCAAACCGGAGATCGGTCCGCTTCGACCTTTGGGGCGGCTTTCGCCGTGGATTCCCCGCCTGCTGGCCATTCATGCCGGGGTCTCGCTGCTCGCCCAGGCGGCTCGGGGGACCTACCTCGCGCCGTCCCTGCCTCTGCCCGATGGCCCGTTCGGCTCGGCGCTTGCCATCGTCGAAGGTCTGGCAGGCGTGTGGCTCATCACCGGATTCCACGTGCGGCCGGCCGCCGCGCTGCTGGTCGCGGCGGGTCCTCTCGGGATGCTCCACTACGACGTCGTCCCGATCGTCGAGCGGGTGGATCTCCTCGGGGTGGCGCTGTTTCTGACGATCCTCCCGCCGGAGGACAGCCCGGGCGGCAAGGTCACCGCGTCACCCGAACGCCAGGCGAACGCGTTACTGGGACTGAGGGCGCTGGTCGGTCTGTCGCTCATCGTCCTGGCGTTCACCGAAAAGCTGGCCCGGCCGGCGCTGGCGGTGGCGTTCCTGGACGAGTATCCGGCGTTCAACCTGTTCCGCGTTCTCGGGTTCCCGGGCGGCGAGTTGACGTTCATTCGCGTGGCCGGGGCCATCGAGCTGCTGTTCGGTCTCCTGCTTCTATCGGGGTCGGTGCCCCAACTGGCCGTGATCCTGGCCGGCATTCCGTTCAACGCGACGCTGTTCTTCCTTGGGCCGAGCGAGCTCATCGGCCATCTGCCAATTTACGGAGCGATGCTCGCGCTTCTGGTCTACGGGTCGGACGAGAAGATCGCGCCGCTGGTGCCGCGGCTCAGGCCGGTCCCCGAGGCGAAACGAGAGCGAGAAGAAGTGAGCGCCGCGTGAGGCTCACGCCCAAAGAGTAAGGCCCGCCGCATGAGCGGTGGGCCTCCACGTCAGTAGACGAGTCCTCGGATTACTCGGCGATCCGAACGTTCGCCGCCTGCGGGCCCTTCTGGCCCTCGGTGATCTCGAACTCGACCTTCTGGTTCTCCTCCAGGTTCCGGTAGCCCGCGCCCGAGATCGCGCTGAAGTGCACGAACACGTCCGGACCGTTCTCCTGGGAGATGAACCCGTAGCCCTTCTCAGGGCTGAACCATTTCACGGTTCCAGTAGCCACTCGGCAATTCCCTCCTTTCGTGGCCGTCTCGAACTATCGTTCGGCCTCCGGCTCGAGAGCCGGGAGGGAACTGCTCTTTCGGTGTTGCCCGCGATGCTGAACCCTCGACAGGGGACTATAGAGGATGAAGTGGGATCATCAAAAAGCGAAGTGGATAGACAACAGGTCTTGGGGCAGGGCGCTCTCATCGGCGCTCGGCTCGGTGGGCGGTACGAGATTCGATCGCTCCTCGGCCAGGGCGGGATGGCCGACGTCTACTCGGCGCACGACTCCGTTCTGGGACGAACCGTTGCGGTGAAGGTCCTGCGCGGGCCGCTCACATCCGAGAGTCGCCCGCTCGCCAGGTTCCGCGAAGAGGCGGAAGCCGCAGCCGCGCTCTCTCATCCCAACATCGTTTCGCTCTTCGACATCGCGACGGAGGGCGGCCTGCCGTTCATCGTTATGGAGCTGGTGCCAGGCGAGACGCTGTCCGAAGTCATCTGGCGCGAGGCGCCGCTGCCGCCGGAGCGCGCGGCGGAGATAGCGGAGGCCGTTGCCGACGCCCTCGCCTTCGCCCATGCCGCGGGGTTCGTCCACCGAGACGTCAAGCCTGGCAACATCATGCTGACGCCGTGGGGCCACGTGAAGGTCCTCGACTTCGGGATCACGCGGGCGCTGTCACGTGCCCGGCTCACGGCGAGCATGGAGCTGCGAGGAACAGCCGAATACCTCTCGCCGGAGCAGGCTCGAGGCGTCGACGTGGACGGACGCTCCGACATCTACTCGCTCGGCGCGGTCATGTTCGAAATGCTGACCGGACGGCCGCCGTTCGAAGCGGAGTCGGCGCTCGCGGTGGCGCGCATGCACCTCGAAAGCCAGCCCATGCCGGTGCGGCGGTTGCGGGCGGGCGTTCCGGTCTCGCTCGAGGCCATCGTGATGCGGTGCCTGGCGAAGGATCCCGCCGGCAGATATCAGCGAGCGGCGCAGCTCGCGGCCGACCTCCGCCGTTTTCGGTTCGACCGGAGCGCGATCACCGCCCCGGTCCCATCCGAACCCTCCACGGATCCGCTGGAGAGAGAGGAAGCGGATGTCAGGAAACGTCGCCGCGGTCGCCGGGCGTTTGCGGTCGCCTTCGCACTGATCGCCGCCCTGGCGGTGCTCGGAGCGTTCGTCGTTCGGCCGCTGTTGAGAGACGAACCGGTGGCCGGGGCTCGCAGACCGGTGCTCCACCCGCCGTTCCGAATAGCGGCACAGGAGAGCTGCGACGGCTTCAACAAGGCGAAGGTTGAGCTGACGTGGTTGCCGAGCCCCGCCGAATTCGCGGACGGTTACGTGGTCTACCGCAGCGAGGCTCGCGAGGGGCCGTTTCAGAAGGTCCACCTCATATCTGGGCGGCGCATCAGCTCGTATACAGACCATCGACTCAACACGGGAAGGACCTACTTCTACAAATTCGCGGCGACGTCCGGTAGCCGCGAGGGGCCGCTGTCATCGGCTGTACAGGCCGATACGCCCTTCTGGTCCTGCCTGCTCTGAGTTACCTGGCGTCGGGTAGTCAGTTTTGGCCGCACTCCGGCCGAAATAGGAGTGGATGAATGACGCCCACGCCTCGCTCGCTGCTCGCACCATCTCCCGAGCCGGAATCGGACGCGGCGGCGGCCGCATCCTGGTCGCCGAAGACGATCCGGTGGTTCGGGTGGCCCTCGGTGCGCTGCTCGAGGGCGAGGGGTTCGAGGTGGTCGGCCTCGCGGCCAACGGAGCCGAGGCCGTGGCGCTCACGGAGCACGTCGAGCCCGAAGTCGTCCTCTCGGACGTGGCCATGCCGGTGATGAACGGGCTCGAAGCGACGCGGTCCATCAAGCGCCGGTACCCGGAGGTCGAAGTGGTCATCCTCTCCGCCACCGGCGACCCCGCGCACGTCGCTGAGGCGCACGAAGTCGGCGTCTACCGCTTCCTGAACAAGGGAACGAGCTTCGCCCAGATCATCGAGACGGTGGCGAAGGCCCGGGCCTCCCGACTCGCCCCGTCCAGGCTCGGCTAGAACCGCAAGCTCGCCAGGGCCCACGCGGCCAGGCCACCCGGGATGAGCCACGGCCAGTTCCTATCGAGCTCAGGGATCCCGGCGAAGATGGCGGCGAGGGTGAAGAACACGAACGCCAACAGGATCAAGAGGTTGTTGCGGTTCCACCGCCCTCCGCGGTACCTCCGAACCATTGAACCCTCCTCTCCTCTTTATGTATGTGCCCGACCTTCATGGTGTGGTTCGATCTAAGCTATTCGAGCACGCCCGAGCAACCCGGAGAGGATCACCATGGCCCAAGCGACCAAACAACGCAGCCGAAAGGCGACCTTGAACTCGCTCAACCCCGCCACCGGAGAGGTGGTTCGGACGTACCAGGCGAGCACGCCGCGGGAAGTCAAGGACGCCGTCGAGCGAGCGCGAAAAGTGCAGCCCGAGTGGGCGGCGTTGGGGCCGCGAGGCCGGGCCGACCTGTTGCGCGCGGTCCGGACCCGGATCTACGAGCGGATGGACGAGATCATTGACGTCGTGGCCGCGGAGAACGGGAAACCGCGGGTCGAGGCGATGTCGCACGACGTCCTTCCCGCCGTCCTGACCGTTACCTATTTGAGCGCGATCGCCCCGAGGGTGCTTCGGCCGGACCGCGTCTCGCCCTTCATCGGCGCGGCGGTGGGGATGAGCTCCAGGATCGAGTTTCGCCCGTTCGGCGTGGTCGGGTGCATCACGCCGTGGAACTACCCGCTGTACCTGTCCTTCCAGGCGTTCACGCCCGCGTTGCTCGCCGGCAACACCGTCGTGATCAAGCCGTCGGAGATAACGCCGGCGACCGGAGAGCTGATTCGAGAGCTGCTGGAGCCTCTGCCGTCCGACGTCGCCGCGGTCGTGCAGGGCGCCGGTGAGGTCGGTGCGGCGCTGGTGGACGCGCCGTGCGACAAGATCTGCTTCATCGGGTCCGGAGCAACCGGGCGGAAGATCGCCGAGGCATCCGCCCGGCACCTCACCCCGGTGGTCATGGAGCTCGGAGGCCAGGACACCGCGCTGGTGTGTGGGGACGCCGACCTCGACGTGGCTTCCTCCGGAGTGCTGTGGGGGGCGCTTCTGAATGCCGGACAGACCTGCTGCGCCATCGAACGGGCGTATGTCGTGGATTCCATCGCCGATGAGTTCGAGCAGCAACTGGTCGACAAGTTGAAGCGCGTGCAGGCGAGCGACGAGACGATGATCGGCCCGGTGACGGCGCCGCGGCAGCTCGAGGTCGTGGAGCGCCACGTCAAGGATGCCGTGGAGAAGGGGGCGAAGGTGCTCGCGGGCGGGCCGAACGGCGAACGGCGGGACGAAGGACTGTGGTTCCCACCGACGATCCTCGAAGGGCGATCCGAGGACATGGCCATGTTCCGAGAGGAGACGTTCGGACCGGTCCTCCCGATCGTGCGGGTGAAGGACGAAGACGAAGCCGTGCGCCGGGCGAACGAGGAGGGATTCAACCTCACGGCCAGTGTGTGGACCCGTGATAGACGAAAGGGCGGCGAGATCGCGTCCCGTCTGACGGCCGGGACCGTCATGATGAACGACCACGCCGCCGCGGCGGGTATGCCGTGGGGGCTGTGGGGAGGCGTCGGCGAATCGGGTTATGGCCGACTTCAGGGATCGGTCGGGCTTCGTGAGTTCACCGTCCCGGTGCACGTCGGGCGGAGGACGATCCCTCGCCTGAAACAGCCCTGGTGGTACCCCTACGACCGCGCCACGACCGACACGCTTCGGGCTGCGGCGGAGGTGCTGTCCGCCCCAACGCTCGGTCAGAAGGTCGCGGCGGCGAAGAAATTCGTGGCGAACGTGGGGCGGTCGATCAAGAACAAGATCTGACGGATTACCGGCGCGAGGTCCGCGCCATCGCCGACCGAAGGAGGCGCTCTGCCGTCTCCAACGATCCCAGCGCCTGCCCCAATTGCGCTTCCTGCTGCGCCTGAGACGCCGCCAGGTCTATTCGCGACGCGTTGATCTTGGTGAGCAGCATCTTGCCGACCTCGGTCGGGTCCTCTTCGCGGGCGATCGTGGCGATGAACTCGGGCGAGCGGAGGGGCGCGGCGTCCACGATGAACTGAGACACCTCCGGTCCTCCCGGCGACAAGCCCGCTTCGCGCGCAGCCCTCACGGCATGTTCGGCGTTCGCCACGGCGGCCACAGCGGTGTCCACCGCTCCCTTCATAAACGAGAATCTGGACTCGACCAGGGTCTGCGTGCCGCTCCACAGCGCCGGAGCCAGCATGCCGACCAGCACCGCACCTGCCAGCGTGTCAAGCCGCAGCGCCGACGCCAGGAAATGCGCCGGCTGCGCGTCCCCCACGATGATCCGAACGACGATCAACGCCGCCGCCGCGGCGATCCCTCCCATCGTCACACGGGAGAAGAATCCGATGTCGATTCTCTCCGCGGGTACGGGAGCCGGCGCCATGGTGACCTCGGCGCCGTTCGCGAGAGCGGTTTGGGGTGCGACGAACGCTGAGGGCGAAGCCATGGTGGCTGCCGGCACCGTGACGACCGATGAGTTCAGCGGGGCCTCACCCGGCCCCGGAGGGGCGGGGCCGATGGGGCCCGGAAGGCCGGCAACCGGCTCACCGCCGTTCGGTACAGAAGGCGATGTGACGGCGCCGACCGGAGCCATGCTGGGAGGGGCCAGCAATTCGGCGGAGGGAAACTCAAGGCCTCCGCGGGCTCGGATCAGCTCCAGGAGCAGTCCTCCCACCGCACCGGCGACGTACACGTAGATCCACGCCTCCATTGCGGCTCGTGCGTCGCCGCCAATGAACTGCGCACCGAGCTTCAGCAGGCCCGGCGTGAGGAGAACGGCGATGACCCCCATGAACCACGCCCAGAACCTCCAGCGGAGGGTGAAGGCGAGAGACGCTAGGACAATCAAGAGCAGGACGCCAAGACCCGCGATGGCCACGATCTCCAGGCTGGTTGTCGTGACCAACCAGATGACGGCGGGAGCCGCCAAAACCAGGGAAATGACCAAAAGGACGGCTCGAATGAACGCCTTGGCGTCCACCTCTTCTCCCTTCCCCAAGAGAACGTGGACCCGATCGAGATCGTCGACCGACTTCCGGGCTGGCTGAGCGCGCTAAGAATCGCCCAGCGCTGTTTGGGCGGTCAAGAGTGCCAAGCGTTCAGCGGCGCATCGCATGGTATTTCGAACGACAAAAAGGGCGCCCAGGCGATTCGCCTGAGCGCCCTCTTCGCGCTTCGTCGTTGCTTAACCGGTGACCGGAGCCTCTTCATTCAGGACCGGCGCTGGCTGGGCGTCGGCGATGAAGCCACCGCCGCCACCGGTCTGAACGCCGCGCGGGGTGTCAATCACACCACCGCCGCCGCCACCGCCGGGGGTGTCAATCACACCACCGCCGCCACCACCCGTGTCGGGGTTCTCGCCGGGCGTGTCACCGATACCGCCGCCGCCACCAACGTCGGGCGGAGGGGGAGGAGGAGGATTGTCACCGCCGCCACCACCGCCACCAACGTCGGGCGGAGGGGGAGGAGGAGGATTGTCACCGCCGCCACCACCGCCGCCGCCACCTGCCGCCGGCGCACAGTCCTGCACCCAGAACACCTTG
>JALYGK010000100.1 GCA_030777105.1 Actinomycetota bacterium
ACCTCGACAAGACCCTTTTCGTGGTCTCGTCCAAGTCGGGGACGACCACGGAAACGAACGCCCACTTCGCCCATTTCTGGGAGAAGGTCCGCGACGGATCACGGTTCGTCGCCATCACGGATCCGGGGACGCCGCTCGAGCAGCTCGCGAACGGACACCGGTTCCGCCGAACGTTCCTCAACCGGCCGGACATCGGCGGACGGTATTCCGCGCTCTCCTATTTCGGGCTGGTTCCGGGGGCGCTCATCGGGGTCGACCTCCAAGCCCTGCTCGAGCCCGCCGTGCAGATGGCGGATCTGTGCCGAAGGCCCGTCTGGAGCGGCAACTCCGGTGCGGTCCTCGGCGCCATCTTCGGTGAAGCCGCCTTGGCCGGACGCGACAAGCTCACCGTGGTCCTCCCCGAACGATTCCGCTCGTTCGGGTACTGGGTTGAGCAGCTCCTTGCCGAATCAACGGGAAAAGAAGGAAAGGGCATCGTCCCCGTAGAGGGAGAAGACGTTGGATCGGAAGGCGTCTACGGCGCCGATCGCCTGTTTGTCGGGGTCGGCGGCGAGGATGTCGGCGAACAGCTCACCCCACTCGAAAACGGAGGTCACCCCGCGGTCGTGATGTCGTTCGGCGACTCGGTCGAGCTCGGGGCCGCATTCTTCCAGTGGGAGTTCGCCACGGCCGTCGCCGGGGCAATCATGGGCATCCATCCCTTCGATCAGCCGAACGTGCAGGAAGCGAAGGACGCCACGGAGAACGTGCTGGCATCGGGAGAGGAGAGCAACCCTCGCGTGGGAGAACTGGACGTGCTCCTCGGCCAGGTCCGGCCCGGTGATTACCTGGCTATCCAGGCGTTCCTTCCGCGAAACGATGAAACGGAGCGACGGCTTCACGACATCAGGATTCGCCTCCGCGACCGCCTGAAGGTCGCAACCACCGTCGGGTTCGGTCCCCGGTTCCTGCACTCGACAGGACAGCTTCACAAGGGTGGTCCGAACACCGGTGTCTTCATTCAGGTCGTGGAACCTCCGGCCGAGGACATCCCGATTCCATCCAAGCCGTACTCGTTCGGAGAGCTCCTGGCTGCTCAGGCGGAAGGTGATCTTCGATCGCTGCAGACCCACGGAAGACGGGTGGTCCGGGTCGGCCTGGAAGACCTGGAGAAGCTCTAGGCCGAGCCGACTCCGACGTGGAGCGCCCGCCCGGCCGTGAAGGTCACTGCGGCCGCCACCGCCCCGACCAACAGCTGGCGGAGGGCGGATAGCCAGAGCCGGCGACCCGTTAGCAACGAGAGACCGGCACCCACCGAAACGAGCGCCATGCCGCTCGCCACGATCGCCACGACCGCCGCGCCGGCTCCTGACCCGAACACGAACGGAACCAGGGGGACGCCGGCGCCCGCCGCGAATGTCACGAACGATGAAGCCGCCGCCCCGAGTGGCGACCCGAGCTCCTCCGGATCCAGACCGAGCTCCTCGCGGGCATGGGTCTCAAGCGCCATCTCGGGATCCTTCATCACCACTTCTGTGACCTCCCGAGCGAGGTTCGGCGGGAATCCCTTTCGCTCGTAGATCTCTACCAGCTCCTTTCGCTCCTCCTCCGGCTCGGTCGCCAGCTCGTGGGCTTCGAGGTGCAGGAGGCGTTCGAACAGCTCGCGCTGGTTCTGCATGGAGATGTATTCGCCGGCCGCCATGGAGAACGCTCCGGCGAGGAGCCCCGCCACGCCGGCCAGCAGGACGACCCGGTTTGAAACTGCCGCGCCGGTGAAGCCCATGATCAGCGACAGGTTGGACACCAGGCCGTCGTTGACGCCGAAAATCGCCGCGCGGAGCGACCCGCTCTTCCCCTTGACCCCAAATGGGAGCTCTTGGGGCGGAACGGGGCCCGGGTGCGGCCGAAGCGTGTCGAGGTGCCGGTTTCCGAACCACGTCGCCGGGCTCACGACGACGAAGGACTCCCCCCCTGATCTCGAAGGAATCTTTCGAGCTCCGCGGCGATGACTTCGCCCGACGGGACCGGTTCCTCCGACATCCTCGCCTGCTCGGTGCTCATGTCGGCGGCAGCCTCGAGGCGGCTGACGTATTCACTGAGCTCTTCACTCTCACTCACCAGCCGCACGACGCCCTCTTCCCACGTCGCCGCGGCTTTGCGAAGGCCCTCGGTGTTGACCGGGACTTCGAGCAGCGTCGACGCGCGTTCGACCAGTGCCAGGGCCGCCTTGGGATTCGGTGCGGCAGGCAGATAGTGCGGGACCGCCGCCCACAGGCTGATGGAGGGAAGACCGGCGCGAAGTGAGGCGTCGTGAACCACTCCGACGATCCCCGTCGGCCCTTCGTATTGAGACCGACCGAGTCCCAGTCGCTGCGCCGTGTCGTCGTCCGACGCCGAACCAACGACGGGGACCGCACGAGTGTGAGGGACGTCGGTCAGAAACGCGCCGAGCGTGACCAGCAGCTGGGACCCGATCTGTCTGGCCGCGTCGATGATCGAGGCGGTGAACGTTCGCCACCGAACGTTCGGCTCCGCGGCGGTGAACAGCGCGACGTCGCGGTTGCCCGGAGACGCCGCGCTGAACTCGCCCTTCGGCCAGTCGATCACCCGGCTCACGCCTCCGGCCAACCGGACGGTCGGACGCGTCACCTGAAAGTCGTAGAACTCTTCCGGGTCCAGCTCCGCGAACTGCTTCGCGTCCCACCGGTCCCTCATGTACTGAGCGGCGATGGAGGCGGCTTCCCCTCCGTCGTTCCACCCCTTGAAGGCGCAGATCAACGGAGGATGGTCAAGCGTCGGGCGTTCCAGGAAGGTCACGTACTCCACGGGGCCAGCATACGCGCGCTGTCCTGGGGCAGCGCCGTCGGTGCGCTCTCAACTGTATGGGCCGCGGAACCGATCACTATCTAGTCACCTCTGACTCCTCGTCTCGGGGAGCAGCGCCCATCCAAGCGGCTCTCACGAAGGGGAAGGCAATCAGGGCGCAAGAGCAAGAAAGCGACACCGCCATCGGCGGACGCGCACCCCAAGATCGGCTTGCCGGGGTTCTCCACGGGGTTCCGTCCATCACCTCGGGCATCGACGTGGACACCTCGAGCGACCCAGTCCTCGAGGCCGTAGCGGACGGACTCTCGGAGCTCGTGCCCTACGAGCGGCTCGTTCTCTACGAGACGGATGGTTCGATTCGCACCATGCGACGCCCGCGGGGCGACGGTTCCTGGCATCAAGCGGCCGCCGAGGCCGTTTCACGCGACGCCGCGATTGTGGGTCGTGTGACCGATACCAGGGAGCCGCAGCTTCTGAACGAGGTGTATTTCGAAGGAGCTCACCTCCCCGGCACGGAGGCGCCCGAGGTCGCGCCGGAGTCCATCCTGGCGGTCCCGTTGTTCGCCCACGACGAGCTGAAGGGGGTGCTCTGCCTCGGGCGAACCGGGATCGGCCGCTCGTTCAACGTCAGGGAATTCAAGCTGGCGATGCTGTTCGGGGATATGGCGGCACTGGCGGTGGACAACGCAGAGATTCGGGCCTCGTTAGAAGCCGAGGTGGTGACCGACCACCTCACCGGACTGCACAATCACCGGTTCTTTCAGGAACGGTTGGCCGAAGAGTTGAGCCGGGCCCATCGGCAGCGCGTCAGCGTGGCGCTGATCCTCTATGACATCGATGATTTCAAGCGAGTCAACGACACCTACGGCCATCAAATGGGCGATCGAGTGCTCCAGAGCGTCGCCTCGGTGACCCGGGAGACAGCCCGCGCGGAGGACGTTATCTGCCGGATCGGAGGTGAAGAGTTCGCCATCATCCTGCCGGGAAGCTCGATCGACGCCGCGGCAGCGCTGGCAGAGCGCGTCAGGGACGGAATTCGCAAGGTCTCGCTACAGCCCGTTGGAAGGGTCACGGTGAGCCTCGGCGTTGCCGAGGGTCCCCATCACGCCTCCAGCCCGCGTGAGCTGATCACCTGCGCGGATTTCGCCCTCCTCGAGGCGAAGCGAAAGGGGAAGGACCGCGTCCACGTCTATGCGTCGGAGCTCCTCGATCGGGAGGGTTCCGGTACAGGGAAGAAGGGCGCCGGCGATGGCCAACGCCGGACGTCGGCGTACGGAAGCGGCACCGGAATGGGGGGACGGCTGGCGGTGATGGCGGCGCGCGGGGAGTTACGTTCCGCCGCGCAGCTGCGGATGCTCCAGAGCCTGGGCACCAAGCTCAACAGGTTGAACGACGTCAAAAAAATCGGCGAAGCGATCACCGCCGAGCTTCGATCCCTCATCGACTACAACAACTGCCAGGTCCACCTCATGGACGGTGACGGCGAGACGCTCGTGCCGGTCGGGTTTCGGGGCGAGCTCCTCGACTATCAGATCACGAGGTTTCCGGCCCTGGTCGCCAAGGTGGGAGAGGGCGTCGCCGGACACGTCGCACTGTCCGGATCCGCCTACTACACGCCGAACGCCAGAGAGGACGCCGTCGCGGGAGGCGCCGGGAGGCGGAGAGGCGTCGATGAGTCGATCCTCGGCGTTCCGCTGCTATCCGGCGACCGCGTTATGGGCACGATCGTTATTTCGAAGCTGGGCGTCGACCAGTTCGACGATGAGGACATACGACTGCTGGAGGGACTCGCGTCGAATGCCGCCGTGGCCCTGGAGAACGCGCGGCTCCTGGAGCGAGAGCGCGAAGCGGCTGATCTCTCCTCCGCGCTCCTGCGGCTGTCGCAGCGACTGACCAGGGTGGCCGGCACGAACGAGGTCATGCGCGAGGCCCTCTCCGGCATCCCACCGCTGGTTCGATCGGCGAACGTCGGCATTTGGGTTCTCGACCGAGAAAGCCAGGCCCTTCGCCTCGTGACGCATCAGGGGTTCGACGCCGCGTCCGCGTCCCGGCTTAGCGGCCATCAGGTCCCGTGGGACGTGGCCGAACCATTTGTCCGGTCTCTCGACGAACCGTTCGTTCTGCCGAAGGACGTCGTCGCCACGTTTCCGGAGGACTATCGGCTCACCGGGCAGATCACCGACGTGCTGGTCGCGCCGATGAGCTGGGCGCCCGACCGGCGTGGCGCCATCGTAATGCTGGCACCGCATCCAGATGTCGCGTTCTCCGATCGAGACCTCAACTTCGCGCGTGGCATCGCGGACATCACCTCGCTCGCCCTGGGGAACGCCGCCCGGTTCGTCGAGATGGAGGAGACCTACCTCTCCACGGTGGCCGCCCTGGCGAACGCGCTCGAGGCGAAGGACGAATACACCGGAGCGCACGCGCGGGCGCTCGCGGAGATGAGCCTTGCGGTTGGGGAGGCCATCGGACTCGACGCCGAACGCCTGAAGTGGC
Organism: Actinomycetota bacterium; assembly: GCA_030777105.1. Classification (GTDB taxonomy): domain Bacteria; phylum Actinomycetota; class UBA4738; order UBA4738; family UBA4738; genus JALYGK01. The sequence goes on from JALYGK010000100.1 coordinate 5,302, forward strand.
TGGAACTCGGAGCGTTGTTCCACGACATCGGGAAGATCGGCGTGCCGAGCGAGATCATCCGAAAGCCGGGCCGGCTGACTCCATCCGAGCGCCGCGAAATGAACCGTCACCCCGATATCGGCGCGCAGATTCTGGCCGCCGTGCCTTTTCTCAGACCGCTTCTGCCCATCGTTCGGGCCTGCCACGAACGGTGGGACGGAAAGGGTTATCCGGAGGGACTGGCAGGTGAGGCGATCCCGCTCGAGGCTCGGATCATCTTCGTGTGTGACGCGTTCCACGCCATGACGACGAATCGCCCTTATCGGAAGGCTCTCGCTCCTGGAGAAGCGGTCCGCCGACTCCGCCTCTCCAGCGGGACGCAGTTCGACCCGGACGTCGTTGCCATCTTCGCGACGGTCTTCGGCGAAGGCCGGATCGGTCACCACTGAGGCGGCGCAGCGAGACGCAAACGGAGCCTCCTGCCTAATCTTCTCCCGTTCGCAGCCAACCACCGAACCCGTTGTCGTCATGAAATCCATTGGCCTGGTCGGCAGGCCGTACTCGGGTAGGTCCACGCTCTTCACCGCGCTAACACGCGTCGGTGCCGCCGGAGGTCGCGCCAATCAAGCCGTGGTTCCGGTACCCGATGAGCGCCCGGCGATCGTCGGACGACTCGAGGGATCGCGAAAGGTCGTCCCGGCCCAGGTTCGGTTCCTGGACGTGCCGGGTGGAGCCTCCGCGCAGGCACTTGCCGTTCTTCGCGAGACGGACGCACTGTGCCTCGTCCTTCGCGCGTTTGGACCGGATCCGTCCCCGGTTTCCGACCTCGGTGAAGTGACGTCGGATCTGCTGCTGGCGGATCTCGCTTTGGTCGAGTCGGCACTGGAGGGAGCGCGGCGACGTGCGAAGGGTCGCGGGAAGCAAGAGCTGGGAGAGCTCCACGCACTGGAGCGAGCGCACGAGATTTTGAGCGAGGAGACGCGCCTCGCTGACGCCGACCTCTCCGAGGAGGAGCGCACGGCACTCCGAGCCATGGGCCCATTGACGTTGAAGCCGTGGGTGCGCGTGGCGAACCTCGAGGAGGGGACCGGCCTCCCGAACGGGCTACCGGCGGGAACCGTCTCGGTGTACGCCGAGATCGAAGCCGAGACCGCCGGCATGGCCGAGGACGACGCCAGGGCGCTGCTCCGGGAGTTCGGCGTGCAGCAGCCAGGCCTGGAAGCGGTCGTTCGGGCGTGCTATTCGGCGCTCGACCTGGTTACGTTCCTCACGGCCAACGAAACCGAGGCGCACGCGTGGGAGGTTCGCCGCGGCGCGACCGCTCCTGAGGCAGCCGGCGTGATCCACTCGGACCTCCAGCGTGGTTTCATCCGGGCGGAGGTGGTTTCGTTCGACGACTTCGTTCGGGTCGGAGGCTGGCGTTCGGCCAAGGCGCAGCACGTGATGCGCGTCGAAGGGAAGGATTACGTCGTGCAGGACGGGGACGTGCTGCACGTGCGGTTCGCCGTGTGAGCTGCGATCAGGCCGCGATCTCGAACCAGACCTTGGTGCCGTTCTCCACCGAGACGCCCCACCGGTCGGCGATCTGCTCGACCAGATACAGCCCCCAGCCGGATGTGCTGTAGAGACTGAGCGACACGGGCGCGGGCTCGAAGCCTTCCCCCGGATCGCTGACCTCGACCCGGATCACCGAATTACGTGGGGAGACCTTCAGCTCGATCGATGCTCCCGGCTCAACCCCGGCGTGCCGGATGCAGTTCGTCACGAGCTCGCTGACCAGGAGCCGCACGTTTTCCAGCACGGGCTGCGGTACCTCGGGAGCGAGCCGGTCCAGCGCGTGCCGGGCATCGCGAGGAGCGTCGGGCGTTGCTCGCAGCTTGAGCTCAAGCTTCGTCTTCACCAGCTCCCTCCAGCAGAGACGGGTCCTCGACGAACTCGAGCCTCTTGTCGAGGAGCGCGATGAGGAACACTCGATGTACGGGTTCAGGGCCGGGAATCAAAGCGAAGCGTCGGGCGTCGCGTCTGGAGCGGAGGTCCGCCTCCAACACGACGCGCAACCCCGATGAGTCCATGAAGGTGAGTTCCCGCAGGTCGAGCACCAGTAAATCCGGGCGTCGCTTCTCCACGGCCTTGAGCTTCTTTTCGACGTCGGGAACCTCCGAAATATCGAACTCGCCCGCCAAGGAGACGATGGCGGTCCCATTGCGCGGCTCCTTGATATTGACATCCAGCATGCGTTACCTCGTTTTCGCCCGATGGTTCGGCGACACTCTCAGGACGAGCAGGGCGACGTCGTCCTGAAGCGGGTGGCCGCTTCCATTCATGACCGCTCGCTCGATGGAAGCGGAGATCCCCGCGGCGTCCCGCCCGGCGGCCGAAGAGAGAACCTCCTCCAGCCCCTTGCGCCCCAAGCGGCCACCGGGCCGGTGTTGGTCGGTGAGGCCGTCCGTATAGAGGACGAGGGCATCCCCCGGGCGGAGCCGTGCCGGGCGGTCCGCGAGCTCGGGATCGGGGAAGATGCCCAGGAGCGTCCCTTCGGCGCCACACGCCTCCACCGTGCCGTCGGTGCGGAGGATCATCGGCAACGGGTGTCCGGCGCAACAGACGTTGAGGGCGGCGCCTCCGGTTGCCGGCATCACCCGCACGTAGGCGACCGTGCAGAACGTGTGGTCCGTTCGCTGTTGAAGCACCGCGTCGTTCAACGAATGGAGAATCCGGCTCGGTTGGTTCTCTTCGGCCGCCGCGGCCCGGATGGTATGACGAGCGAGGCCTGTCACTGAGGCGGCGTCCGGCCCCTTTCCACAGACGTCGCCGATCACGACCGCCCAGCTGTTCGTCCCGCAGGGAAACACGTCGTAGAAGTCGCCGCCAACCTCGAACGCCTCCCCGGCGGGCCGGTACAGGGATGAGAGCTCGACCCCTGGTACCGAAGGAAGTTTCGGCGGAAGGAGGCTTTCCTGAAGCGTTCGCGCAACGTAACTCCGCTCCTCGAACAGCCGGGCGTTGTCCACGGCCGTGGCGGCCCGCCTGGCCAGGTCCTCGGCCAGTTCGAGATCCTTCTCGTCATATAGATGACCCGACTCGGCGGAGACGAACGAGATGGTTCCGATTGGTTTCCCTCGAGCGACCATCGGAACGATCATTCCGGACTTCAAGTTGAGGGCTCGAAGGAGTCGCAGGTGCTGCTCGTCCTGGGCGGCCGCCTCGAGGATCGACTCGTTGATCTCTCGGATCAGCTGCGACTTTCCGGTTCGGAGTACCGCGTGCACCCCGTATGGCGCATCGGGGTCGGGTGGGTACCGTTCGGCGAGCGACTTCGCCAGCTGGACCCTGTCCGGATCGACGTGGGCGACGGCGAGCTGGACGACCGTGTCATCGTGCTCCTTGATGCTCACGCCGCACCAGTCGGCCAGCCGGGGTACCGCGAGCTCAGCCACCCTCTTGAGCGTCTCCTGAAAATTGAGGGACTCGGCAAGGACGGAGCTGGCCTCCGCCAGGAACCGTTGGGATTCCTCGGCCCACCGAAGGCGCTCCTCCAGGCGCTTACGCTCGCTGACGTCCCGGATGAAGCCGGCGAAGAACGCCGGCCCGGGCACATTGACCCTGATCACGGCGAGCTCCACCGGAAACTCGCTCCCGTCGGAGCGCATGGCGGTCAACTCGAGCCGGCGGCCAAGCACCGGTCCGTCGCCCGTCTCGAGATACCGTCGGAGTCCGGCCCAGTGCTGTTCGCGGAGCGACGGCGGAATGACTGTGTCGGCCAGCGGGCGGCCGACGACGTCCTCGCGACGGTATCCGAACGTCGCCTCGGCTGCTGGATTGAAGTCCATGATGTTGCCGTGGTGGTCCATGTAGATGATGCAGTCCAACGCTGACTTGAAGATCGCCGTTTTCCGTGCAAGGTCAAGAGTCAGGCCCTCCTGCTCCCGGCGTTGCACTTCGAGTTCGGTGCTATCCATCTCTATTAAGAACGGATCGAAGGCTGGGTGAACTGAGCGATCCGCATCAAAGAATGGTCTCACAAGTACCCTGTCATTCGAATGAGGTTCGTCGCGGGTCTGGTCATAGCGTCTGCCCTGACCGCAGCCTGTGCGGAGGAAGCGCCTCTGCCGTCTTCCCCAGAGGCCCGGACGCCGTCCACCACCCCCGCGGCCAGCCCCATCCTCTCTCCGACGCCCAACGTCCTGCCAAGCCCTTCTGCTTCACCTGAGCCCCCCGAACCGAAGGCGTTCGTACCCCGTCCCGACGC
>JALYGK010000101.1 GCA_030777105.1 Actinomycetota bacterium
GGTATGGGCGACGGAGGGAGCGGCCGAGGCCGCCGCAGTGCGGTGGAAGACCCAGCTCAACGAGAACGCCAAGGTCCCCTCGTTCTGGGGCGTACTTCCAGAGATCGACCACAACGAAGTGGAGAGCTGGTCGAGTGACGCGAGCGATTCGTTCCGGATCGTGGTGCTTCGAAGCCGCTCCGAGCCTTCTCGGATGCCTCTTCGGGTCCGCTCGACGATGGACGCCATGGCGTCGGTGGGGCTTGAAGCGCGAGAGATATGGTCCGAAGGGGCAACCGGGTTGGAGCAGGCGCTGACGCTCATCATGCTCGGCGACTTCGTCAGCATCTACCTGGCCGTCCTTCGCGGCGTGGACCCCACACCAATTCCGACGCTCACGGGCTTGAAGGAGCGGCGAGCGGCATTGAGGAACGGCGAATGACGGTCGTGGGACGCCCTGGTCCTCCTGGCGACAGCACCGTGGAAGTGGCGACGGCGCTGATTCGCGAACGCTCAGACGTCGAACCGCTGGTGGCGGTGGTTTTGGGGACTGGACTCGGTGACGCGCTCGCCGCCGACGTGGACGTCGACCACGAGTTCGCATACGAAGCGCTCCCCGGCTTTGCCCGCCCCTCGGTGCCCGGCCATGCCGGTCGGCTCGCGCTCGGCGAAGTTGCCGGAGTCGCGGCCGCGATCTTCTGCGGCCGGCTCCACTACTACGAAGGCCTCGGTGTGGACGCCGCCACGTTGATTCCGCGTCTCGCGGCGCAGGTCGGCGCCCGATGCATCATCCTGACCAACGCCGCAGGGAGCCTGGATCCTGCGCTCAAGGTCGGGCAGCTCATGCTCATCGAAGACCACCTCAACCTGATGGGGGTGAACCCCGTAATCGGGTGGCGGAACGCCGACGAGTCCGCCTTGTTTCCCGATCTCTCCGCCGTTTACGATCGCGGCCTCCTGTCGTTGGCGGAAGACGTGGGCCGGACGAATGGCCTGGAAATGGCCCGGGGCGTCTATGCGGCCGTATCGGGTCCGACGTTCGAGACGCCGGCCGAGGCGGCGTTCCTGGCGAGATCCGGGGCCCGAGCCGTCGGGATGTCGACCGTCCCCGAAACGGTGGCGGCGGTCGCCCTGGGCGTCTCGGTGCTCGGGATCTCGTGCATCACGAACCACGCGGGACAGCCGACCAGCGTGGAGCAGGTGCTCGAGGCGGCCAAAGATGCCAGTGTGGGCATGGCCGGGGTGGTGACCGGCGTGATCGAAAGACTGAAGGAGGGCGAATGGACTGCGACGTGAAGGACCTGTTGCTCGCCGAACCGGGGCGGCTTCGCATCGAATGGGCCGACCAGGAGATGCGCGTGCTGGCGCAGATTCGCGAGCGATTCGAAAAGGAGAAGCCGCTCGCCGACATTCGAATCGCGGCGTGCCTCCACGTGACCACCGAGACGGCGAACCTCGTCAAGACGCTGGTCGCCGGGGGTGCAGAGGTGGCGCTGTGCGCGTCGAACCCGCTCTCCACCCAGGACGACGTGGCGGCCGCCCTCTGCGAAGAGACCGGCGTGGACGTCTTCGCCATCAAGGGTGAGGACAACGAGACGTACTACCGGCACATCAGCGCGGTTCTGGACCATCACCCGCACGTGACCATGGACGATGGGATGGACCTGGTCGCCATGCTGCACCGCGAGCGAAAGGAGCAGCTCCCGGAGCTGATTGGAGGGACCGAGGAAACCACGACCGGCGTCATCCGTCTTCGAGCCATGGCTGCCGATGGAGTGCTCGGGTACCCGATCATCGCGGTGAACGACGCGAACACGAAGCATCTGTTCGACAACCGGTACGGGACCGGGCAGTCCACGATCGATGGGATCATCCGGGCCACCAACGTGTTGATGGCAGGGCGGACCGTGGTCGTGTGCGGCTACGGGATGTGTGGTCGCGGGGTCGCTTCGCGGGCGCGGGGGCTCGGGGCGCGCGTCATCGTGTGCGAGGTGGATCCGCTGGCGGCGTTGGAGGCCCAAATGGACGGCTACGGCGTGATGCCGCTTCGGGAAGCAGCTCGCACCGGCGACCTCTTCATCACCGTGACCGGGGACACCAGCGTCCTTCGGCGGGAGCACTTTGACGTGATGAAGGACGGCGCCATGCTTGCGAACTCCGGCCACTTCGATGTGGAGATCGACAAGGCCTCACTCGCCGATATGGCCACGAATGTCAGGAGGATCCGCGAGTTCGTCGACGAGTACCGGCTTCCCGACGGACGGCGCCTCAACCTACTGGCCGAAGGCCGGCTGGTGAACCTCGCGGCGGCAGAAGGGCATCCGGCCGCCGTGATGGACATGTCGTTCGCGAACCAGGCGCTCTCCGCGGAGTGGGTGGTTCGCTCCGGGCGCGACCTGGCCCCAAACGTCTACCCGGTGCCGGCGGACATCGACCGCGAGGTCGCCCGTTTGAAGTTGGCGGCCATGGGGACCGAGATCGACGAGCTGACGGAAGAGCAATCGGCCTACCTCGGATCGTGGGAGCACGGCACGTAGGCGCGGAGCGCGAACGGACGATGGCAAGCTCGGGACGCTCCGACTCCGGCGGGTCGGGTTCGGCGCCGATCCAGGTCCGGACGCGGTTCGAGCGGTTTCCCGCCGCGATCAAGGGGGCGTTCGTCATGCGGGGCGCGGACGGGAATCCTCATGCCGTACGGGTGGAGTGGGCGCGGGTCGCCCGGTTTCCGTCCGGGCCGGCGACATCCTTCCCGGCGGAAGAGCGGATCCTCGACGCGAACCCCATCCGTGATCTGTTCGTGCCGTTTGAGGCACCGGTTCTCGACCTGGAACCGGGGTGGTACGTCATCGAGTCCTCGGTCCAGGTGGATGCGGCGCAGTCCTGGGCCTTCGCCAGCCGGCCGTTCTCCATTCCGTGGCCGCGCAGCGAGATCCGCCGCGGGACCATCGCGCTGGGAAAGAGCGTTACGGCCGGAGATGAGCGCTTCAGCCTCGAACGAGTCGAGCTCAACCCCAACTGGGCTGCAGTGATCTGGAAGCCCCTTCGGCGTGCAGCGAGGACCGAGAACACCGCCGCCACGGCGGCAGACCCGGACGGTGCACCAGGAGCTGAGGGAGTTCTTGTGGCCGACGGAGAGGAGCTCGAGATCGTTCCCGAGGATGCCGTCGGCATCCCCCAGCTGCGGTCGGCGGTTGAGCGGAGAACCGTCAGCTATCCGGTCCGGCGTTCCTCAGGGTCGCTGGCGGTGCTCATGCGCCTGCCATCGGGGAAAGAGTCGGACCGGATCTCCGTCCCGCTCTCGTAAGCACCTTTCGACCGATCCGTCTCACCGCGCCCGCCGTGGCCGTGTCGGAGGTCGCCGGTATGGTGCTGCGGTGTTCGATTCGGTCCTCGATGTGCTCTACCCGAGGAAGTGTGTTGGGTGCGGAGCGCCTCGATGGCCGTTCTGCGCTCCGTGCTGGAGCGACGTGGCGGTGCTCGGGCCGCCCGGTTGCGAGCGATGCGGCCGTCCTCTTGAGCATGCAGTCGCCACGTGCCGCGACTGTCCGCCGGAGGGCATCGCTTGGTCGCGGTCAGCGTTTCTGTACACCGGGCCGGCGAGGCACCTTCTGATGCACCTGAAGTTCTCGGCGATGCGCTCGACCGCGGAAGCCGTCGCGCCGTGGATGCTCGAGGCGCTGGCACGAGCGCCGCCGCGCGGGTGGTCCACCATGTTCGCGGCCGACAGCCCGAACGCCGTCCTGGCCTGGGTCCCGCTGGGAACGCGGCGGAGGCGCGAGCGAGGGTACGACCAGGCCGAAGTCCTGTGCCGCGCGCTTCATCGGCTCACCGGATGGCGCGTACAGCGGCTGCTCCGGAGGGTGAAGGAAACACCGCCGCAGGCGATGCGGTCGGCCATCGACCGGAAGCGGGCGCTGAGAGACGCGTTCCGGTCGGTGAGTTCGCCACCGTCCAAGGTCGTGCTCGTCGATGACGTTCTGACAACGGGAGCCACCGCGTCGGAGTGCGCCGGAGCGCTGTTGCGAGCGGGTGCACTGGAAGTCGGCGTCTTAACGGCCGCGAGGTCGCTCCGAGGGCCGCTTCCCGCCCGTTGCTATACTCCCGCCGGACTCCAGCCTGGGTCTGTGGTTGCCCGGGAGAAGCTCTCCCGGTAGTCGATGCCAGTCGCAGGCAAAACGACCCACGTAAGACGACCGTTGGTCGTCGAGCATGGTGCGGCTTAGATGTAAGCCCTGCCCCTGACCGGAGATCCGCCAGGGAGAAGACGCTAAGCTGCCTCTTCGGCGGCGACCCTCTCAGCAGGCGAGTGTGGGGCCAAAGACCAGGTCAGCCAGGCTGGAGAGCCACCGCAACGTAATCGGTGACCTTCGGGAACGAGGGGAGCGAGCGTGGACCTGATCCTGAAGGGACGGGGCGTCCGGATCACCGAGCAGGTTCGCAAGGCTGCAGAGCACAAGCTCTCGAAGATCGGGCGACTGGAGCCTCGAGTTCGCCGCCTGGAAGTCGAGATCATCGAGGAGCGCAACCCCAGGATCGATGGCAGTCACCGCGTGGAGGTCACCTGCGACTCTCTCCGCACGGTGTTACGGGCCCACGGAGCGGGCAGGGACGTGAACACCGCGCTTGATCAGGTAGTTGAACGATTGGAGCGCCAGATCTCCACCCGGAGGGGGAGGCTTCGAAATCGCAGGCACGCTGGACCGATCGGCTAGAATTGCTCAACTAGTCACAGCGTGGCAGCCACTTCGCAGTGGCCCAAAGGTACTCCTGGGGGGCGGAGGGAATTTGAGCGTCGAAGCGACGGAGACACCCAAGCCGGCCAGTCCGGACCAGGCCCTTCGAATCCTGATCGTCGATGATCATGCCCTGTTCCGTCGTGGGCTCCAGATGGTGCTCAAGCAGGAGCCGGACATCGACGTGGTGGGCGAGGCAGGCGATGGGCACGAGGCCGTTGAGAAGGCCCAGGAGCTCATGCCGGACGTCATTCTCATGGACGTTCGGATGCCTCGACGCTCGGGAATCGAGGCGACGGAGCAGATCAAGGACCTTCTCCCGCACGTCAAGATCCTCATGCTGACGATCTCCGATGAGGAAGCCGACCTGTACGACGCGATCAAGGCCGGCGCCTCCGGTTACCTCCTGAAGGAGATCTCGATCGACGAAGTGGCGGACGCCATTCGGTCCGTGTGGGCCGGCCAGTCGCGGATCTCGCCTTCCATGGCCGCCAAGCTGCTCACGGAGTTCGCCGCCATGTCGAAGCGAGCCGAGGAGCGCCAGCAGCTGCCGGCTCCGCGGCTGACCGACCGTGAGATGGAGGTCCTCAAGCTCGTCGCCCAGGGCCTCAACAACCGCGACATCGCCAAGGAACTCTTCATCTCCGAGAACACGGTGAAGAACCACATCCGCAACATCCTGGAGAAGCTGCACCTGCACTCCCGGATGGAGGCGGTCGTCTACGCCGTGCGGGAGAAGCTCCTCGAGATCAAGTAGGGCGTTTCACACGCGACCCTATAATCGAGTTCGCGAAACCTCTTCTGTGCCTTTGAAGGAGTTTTCTTGGCGGTCATCGAAAAAATCGGCTCGATCGGTGAAGGCCGGAAGCGCAAGCGTCTCGAGGAATACGTCGGGCTGGTCAATTCGTACGAAGATGAGACCGCAGCTCTATCGGATTCGGAGATCCTGGCCAAGACCGACGAACTGAAGGGTCGGCTCGGCCAAGGCGAGGACCTCGACGACCTCCTTCCGGAGGCGTTCTCGTTGGTCCGGGAGGCCGCGAAGCGGACCATCGGACAGCGTCATTTCGACGTCCAGGTCATGGGAGCGGTTGCCCTCCACCAGGGCAACATCGCCGAGATGAAGACCGGTGAAGGAAAAACCCTGGTCGCGACCATGCCGGTCTACCTCAACGCGCTGACCGGCAGGGGCGTCCACCTCGTCACGGTTAACGACTACCTGGCCAAACGTGACTCCGAGTGGATGGGACCGATCTACCGCGCGCTGGGCTTGAGCGTCGGGCTGATCCAGGCTCCGATGTCGCCCGAGCAACGCAGACCTGCTTACGGCGCCGACCTGACCTACGGAACGAACAACGAGTTCGGGTTCGACTACCTCCGCGACAACATGGCCATGAACCTCGCCGACGTGGTACAGCCCGGCCACTACTACGCCATCGTCGACGAGGTCGACTCGATCCTCATCGACGAGGCCCGGACGCCGCTGATCATCAGCGGCATGGTTGCGGACTCGGCCAAGTGGTACGTCACCTTCGCGCGGATGGCGCCGCGGCTACGACGTGACGTCGATTACGAAGTCGACGAGCAGAAGCGGACCATCGCGGTGCTCGAGCCAGGGATTGACAAGGTGGAGCACGAGCTGGGCATCGACAACCTCTACGACCACGTCAACACCCCTCTGGTCCACTATCTCCATAACGCCATTCGCGCCAAGGAGCTCTACAAGCGCGACGTCGACTACCTCGTCACCCAGGGCGACGTGAAGATCGTCGACGAGTTCACCGGTCGAATCCTGGAGGGACGCCGGTACTCCGAAGGATTGCACCAGGCCATCGAGGCCAAGGAGGGCGTCCGGATCAAGGAGGAGAACCAGACCCTCGCCACCATCACCATCCAGAACTACTTCCGGATGTACGAAAAACTCGCCGGCATGACCGGGACGGCGAGGACGCAGGCGCGCGAGTTCGAGGAGGTCTACAAGCTCGGCGTGGTCGAGATTCCGACCAACCGGCCGATGATCCGCGCCGACGAACAGGACCTCGTCTACAAGACCGAGGAAGCCAAGTGGAGCGCCGTGAGCGAGGACATCGTCGAACGGTATGAAGCCGGCCAGCCGGTGCTCGTCGGGACCGTCTCCATCGAGAAGTCCGAGAAACTGTCCGGGTATCTACGCCGGCGCGGCATCCCGCACCAGATCTTGAACGCCAAGCAGCATGAGCGGGAGGCCGTGATCATCGCCCAGGCCGGACGCCTGAACTCCGTGACCGTCGCCACGAACATGGCCGGCCGTGGCGTCGACATCATGCTCGGCGGCAACGCCGACTACCTGGCGCGGCAGGAAATGGCTTCCCGTGAGTGGGACAACGACCGGTACCTCCTGTTCGAGATGGACGAGCAAGAGCGGGCCGAATACGAAGAGGAGTACCGCCCGATCCACGAGAAGTTCAAGGCCCAGACCGACGCCGAGCACGAGGAGGTCGTGCAACGCGGCGGCCTGTACGTTCTCGGCACCGAGCGACACGAGTCGCGGCGGATCGACAACCAGCTCCGTGGTCGGTCAGGCCGGCAAGGAGACCCGGGCGAATCACGCTTTTACCTGTCCCTGGGCGACGACCTCATGCGTCTGTTCGCCTCCGACCGGATCGCCCGGATCATGGAGCGCCTGAAGTGGCCCGAGGATGAGCCGATCACCGCAAAGATCGTGACTCGGGCCATCGAGACCGCGCAGAAGAACGTCGAAGAGCAGAACTTCACGATTCGAAAGAACGTCCTGAAGTACGACGAAGTCATGAACAAGCAGCGTGAGGTCATCTACGCCGAGCGCCGGAAGATCCTGGAGGGCCGCGACCTCAAGGAAGAGGCGCTCGATTGGGTGTCCGACGTCGTCGAAGGGACCGTCGCGCAATACGTCTCCAGCGAGATCTTCCCCGAGGAGTGGGACCTCGAAGCGCTGGTCACAGCTCTCTCGTCTGTCTATCCGATCGCGATCACGAAGGCAGAGCTCGAAGAGGTGGATTCCGCGGAGGAAATCCAGCAGATGGTCTTGACCGATGCGCTCCAGGCGTACGAAGTGAAGGAAGAGGAGCTCGGCCTCGATCCGGAAAGCGGAAACAAGATCCTCCGGGAGCTGGAGCGCATGGTCCTGCTGTCGCTCATCGACAACCAGTGGCGCGAGCACCTCTACGA
>JALYGK010000102.1 GCA_030777105.1 Actinomycetota bacterium
CTGCCCCGAAGGCCACCGTGAGGACCATGTCCCCCGGCGAGAGGCGCCGTGCCCGCCACGCTCGATCGAGGGCGATCGGGACCGATGCGGCGGAGGTGTTCCCGACGTGCTCGAGGTCGACGAAGACCCGTTCCTCCGGGAACGACAGCCGCTGGGCAACCGCGTGAATGATTCGGGCGTTGGCCTGGTGGGGAACCAGCAGCGTCACGTCGTCCGACTTCAGGCCGGACTTGTCCAACAGCGATGCCGCGGCGGTGGACATCGCCTCGACCGCCCGTCGAAACACTTCACTTCCGCTGGTCATCCGGATGGCGTGATCCGATCGCCGAACGGTGTCGAGTGACGCCGGCTCCCTGCTGCCGCCGGCCGGAATGCGGAGCAGGCCCGCCTGCGTTCCGTCGTTCTCCAGGACGGAGCCGACGATTCCGGGTTCGTGACCTGCCGTCAGGACGACAGCGCCAGCGCCGTCGCCGAATAGGACGCACGTCGTGCGATCCGAGAAGTCGAGGAACCGCGACAGCACCTCCGTCCCGACGATCAACACCGTGTCCGCCGAGCCGGCGGCGATTTGAGCCGCGCCGACCTCCACCGCGTAGATGAACCCGGCGCACGCCGCCGCCAGGTCGAACGCTCCGCCGGTTGTGCCGATCCGCGCCTGGACGAAGCTCGCCGTGGATGGAAGCGGCTGATCGCCGGAGACAGTTGCCACGATCGTCAGGTTGACGACGGAAGGGTCGATCCCAGCGGCGGCGAGCGCCCGCAAGCCGGCCAGCGCAGCGAGCGATGACGCCGTCTCGCCCTCCGCGGCGAACCGGCGCTCCGCAATCCCGGTCCGCGAGCGAATCCACTCGTCTGACGTGTCGAGGTCCCGCGCCAGCTCATCGTTCCGAACCACTCGAGATCCCAACGCCGAACCGGCCCCCGCCACACAGGCGAACCGCGGGGTCACTCGTCCTCCGGTTCAATTGCGAAGAGCGGTTGGTTTGGAACAACGGGTTCGCCTTCGATGGCCAGGACCGAGGAGACCGCTCCCCTGACCGGTGTGCGAATCATGGTCTGGTGGCGTCCCTGCTCGAGCCGCGCAAGTGGCTGCCCCGCGTCGACCACCTCGCGGCCTCCCACGAACCGCGCCGGAGGCAAGAAACGAATTCGCCCAGCCATCGGAGTGACGACCAACCGCAGGCGCAATGGCACTTCTGTTTCCGCCGTCACCGCGGCGCCGCCTCTCGCGCGGCCGACCGCACGTCTTCCGGGGAACCGACCGCCAGCGCACGGACGCCGGTGATGGCACGTCTGGCAAGCCGAGTGAGGACGTCGGACGGGCCTGATTCGATGACGGTGTCCACCGAGAACTCGGCCATCGACTCCATCGTTCGCGACCAGCGAACCGGCGACATCAGCTGCCTGCCGAGGAGGTCGCGGATCTCGTGCGGACTGGTGGTCGGGCGTCCACTCGCGTTCGGAATGACCGTGAAGCGCGGTTCCCGAAACTCGAGACGGGCGATCGCTCGCCGGACTCGATCGAGCGCCGGCTGCATCAGCGGGGAATGGAAGGCGCCTTCGACCTTCAGCCGGACGGCCTTGACGTTTGTGGTTCGAGCAAGTGCTTCGGCACGTTCGATCGCGGCCACCGTGCCGGAAAGGACCGTCTGAGAGCCGCTGTTTTCGTTCGCCACGGCCAGGACGTCACCCCGTCCGGCGACACGGCATATCTCGGTGGCGGTTTCGGGACCGACGCCGACCAGCGCCGTCATGGCTCCAGGATTGGCCACCGCAGCTTCGTGCGTGGCGGCACCTCGCTCGGCGACCGCCGTCACGGTGGATCCCAGGTCCAGGACTTCGGCGGCGACCAGGGCCGCGTACTCGCCGAGCGAGTGACCGGCAACCACGACCGGCCCGACCCCCTCGCTCTCGAGGACGCGGAAGGCCGCTACGTCACAAGCGAACAGCGCGGGTTGAACGACGTCGGTCCGAGAGAGCGCGTCGGAGTCCCGGCACACCTTGACGAGGTCGTAGCCGAGTACTTCAGAGGATTCCTCGAGGACGGATCGGGCGGCCTCGTGCGTGACCCAGGGGTCCGCCATGCCGGCGTACTGCGATCCCTGTCCTGGGAATACGACGGCCGTGCGAGATCCCCGCGGATCATGCGGGAGGAGCGAGGTTGGGCGCGCCCGTGCCATTGAGGGCGTAAGACGCCCCGGGTTCGGCTGCGGTTACGCCAAATCCCCCAACCTCCTCCCCGGTAGGTTGTGTACGGCGCGTAACCGTTCGGGTGGTCCGTTCGTCGAACCGCCGATGTCGCTCCTGACCGGGAAGAAGCTGCTGATCACTGGGGTGTTGACACCCGACAGCATCGCGTTCTGCGTTGCGAAGGTCGCTCAGGAAGAAGGCGCGGACGTGGTGCTGACCGGCTTCGGGCGGGGCCTCTCATTGACGAAGCGGACCGCTCAGCGGCTCCCAGACCGCACCGACGTTCTGGAGATGGACGTCACGGCTCCCGAACAGATCACCGATGTGGCCGAGGACCTGAGGAAACGGTGGGGAGCACTGGATGGAATCCTCCACGCCATCGCCTTTGCGCCGGAGGATGCGCTCGGTGGACGATTCCTGACCACGCCGTGGGAGAGCGCCGCCACCGCGCTCCACGTCAGCGCGTTCTCGCTCAAGGACCTGAGCGCCGGCATGCAACCGTTGATGGCCGACCGCGGTGGAAGCGTGGTCGCCCTCGACTTCGACGCGTCCGTCGCCTGGCCCGCCTACGACTGGATGGGTGTGTCGAAGGCGGCTCTCGAGTCGGTGACGCGGTACCTGGCCCGGGACCTTGGACGGCACCGAATACGCGTCAATTGCATCGCCGCAGGACCGCTTCGCACGGTCGCCGCGAAAGGGATCCCCGGCTTCGATGGATTCACGGACCAATGGCCGCAGCGGGCGCCACTCGGCTGGGATCCCGGTGATCCCTCACCGGTCGCGCACGCGGCGGCCTTTCTGTTCTCGGACCATTCGCGCGCGATCACCGGCGAAGTGCTTCATGTGGACGGCGGCTTCCACGCGGTGGGAGCGAGCTAGAGCTCGTCTCAGCCGCTGTCGGCAAACACCAGGACCGACCGGCACTCCCGCAGCAAACGATTCGCTTCGCCGACTCCCGCATTCATCTGGTCGCTGTTCAGCCTTGCCGAGTCGAGCTGCTGGTTCGCCCGCTGGAGGTCTCCTGCCTGAACGGCAAGGAGGGCAAAGGTGAGCGTGCTGACCGTTCGGACGGCGAGACGCTGAACCTCCACCGACTTGTCGGCCGCTGTCTGGCAGGCGGTGACGCCATCCTGGAGCTGCCGCTCCCGATCTCGCAGCGAGCTGATATTGCCCTGGAGGCCTTCCGCCTCGAAGAGCAGCCGGCTGATTCGTCCCTGCGCCGCCCGCAACCGAGCGAGGGTGGCGTCACGCTCCCTTCGCGCGTCCTGGACCTGGGTATTCATGACCAGAAGCCCCACCCCAGCCAGGATGAGAGTGAGGAACAGTGGGATCCATCCCGGCACGAACCGGCGCCCCGGTAGTCGTTCTTCCTGCATCGTTGTGCCGGACCGATGGAATCACAGGAGACCGGCGCTCTCAATCGGCCGGATCTAACCGAGCGCCACGCGAAAACCTTCCCGCCAGCTGGCGTACTTCGGCTTCCACTCGAGGCCCCGCTTCGCCTTTTCGTTGGACGCGCCGGGCATGTGGAGCGACTGGCCGGTGATGAATGGTCCGACGACCAACCGCGCGAGCCACGCGGGAACCCGGCGCGGCTCGGGAGCCCCCAGAGCGGCGGCGTATGCGGCGAGCCATTGGTGCATCGGCGCGGGGTCGTCGTCACTCACGTTGTAGACGCCTGGATCGCCGCGCTCCAAGGCCAGGACCGTCGTTTCGACCACGTCGTCCATGTGAACGAACGACTGCATGCCGGTTCCTCGCCCGACGATGGGGTATCTGCGCCGCCGCACCTGTTCAGCGGTGTAGCCGTCGGGCGCGAACGACGTTCCCGGGCCGTACCAGAAACCGAACCGAAGGACGAGCCCGTCAAACTTTGGGTTCTCCGTGATTCGCCGTTCCATCTCGGCATGGAGCCGAATGGTCGCCCCGAAGGGCTCGCGTGCGTCGGTCCACAGAGGCGCGTTTTCGTCCACCACCCCAGGACTCGTGACCGGCGCGTAGAGGAAGCAGACGTTCTGGGCGATGAATCGCCCGGCGCCGGCGGCCTCTGCCGCGTCAACCAGGTTCCGGCTTCCCTCCCCCCGGACCTTGTCGTTCCGCTCGTACGCCTTCTTCAGGTTGCGCGGGTTCAGGTCGGGAGGGAGGTCCGTCAGGTGTTGGATCACGACGTCCGGGGCCGCCGCTCGCACGATCTCCGTAAGGCGCCGGGCGTCGAGGACGTCGCAGACCACTGCGTCGGCGCCTTGGGCCTGGAGGCGAGAGATCCTTTCCGGCCTCCGCGTGATCGCCGTGACGAGGTGGCCCTCCTCCACGAGCCGCGGGACCAGCGGGCGGCCCACCACTCCCGTACCTCCTGCCAGAAAGATCCTCATTTGCGCACCTCGGCTGCTATGAAACCAGCCACGAGCACCGCGGCCAGAAGGCTAAGGAGCCAAGGATCGGAAGCGCGACCGCCCAAGCCGGCATCGATCCAGTGTGAAACGGCATGCAACGTGGCCGCAACGGCGCCGCCCCACAGTCCGACCGCCAGAGGGGTTCGCCTCGCCAGGCCAGCGAGCAGGGCCGCGGCGATTCCGAGCTGGAACGCCCCGATGTCGTGGAACAGATGGCGGTGGTATGGCGGGTACGTTGCGAGGACCTCGTAGAACGAGCGGGGCGCGACCAGCGCCCACGCGCCCGTAACCAGCGTGAAGATGGCTCCCACCCATGCCGCGAGCACGGCCACACGTCTTGCAATCATCGGATGCCTCCCTTCCACCAGAATTGACGACGAACCACGCCGTGCTGTGACGCAACGTCACAAATGTCGGGGGTCGCTCGTCACAGGGTTGGAGGACCACCACGAACAATGAACGGTGATCACCGCGTTGAGGTATTCGAAGACCTTCGGCCGCGAATGTTCGGCCTGGCGTATCGCATGCTCGGCAGCGTGGCGGATGCGGAAGACATCGTTCAGGAAGCGTTCCTCAGGTGGCGGAACGCCGAGGACGTGCGCGAACCCGCCGCGTTTCTCACGACGGTCGTGACGCGACTGTGCCTCGACCACCTCAAGTCCGCCAGGGCGCGCCGTGAGCGGTACGTCGGGCCGTGGCTTCCGGAGCCGCTGCTCGTGGACCAGATGCCGGACGCGGCCGAAGCGGCCGAGCTCTCCGATTCCCTCTCCATGGCGTTCCTGATGGTGCTCGAGTCGCTCACTCCGGCGGAGCGAGCTGCGTTCCTGCTTCGGGAGGTCTTCGGTTACGAGTACCGGGAGATCGCGAACCTCCTACGAACCAGCGAGGCCAACGTTCGGCAGCTCGTCCACCGAGCGAAAGATCGCATCGGCGAGCGACGGCAACGGTTCGCAGCCGACAAGGAGAAGCAGCGGGAGCTCTTGGGACGGTTCCTGTTGGCCATCTCGACCGGCGAAGTCGATGCACTGGTGGAGCTCCTCGCCGAAGACGCCGTCTGCTACACCGACGGCGGCGGGGAGGTCAGGGCGGCGCGGCGGCCCATCTACGGCCCGGACAAGATCGCCAGGTTCCTGAGCAGAATCGTCGGCGACATGCCCGTCGGCCTCGAATCGCAGGTTGTGGAGGCCAACGGCGCCCCGGCCGTCCTCCTCAGGGACGAAGAAGGAGCCTGGGGCGTGGTCACCGCGGACGCGTCGGACGACAAGGTCGGAGCGATCTACATCCTGCTGAACCCGAAGAAACTCGCGGCGATCGGCCGATCATCTGGTGAGCATCCGGCGTCCCCCGTCTGACCCTTGAATGGTTGGACAATCGAGGTCATGCAGAGCGCACCCGTCCCGGCGATCGGCGACTACGCGCTGATCGGTGATGGGCGGACGGCAGCCCTCTCGTCCACCTCCGGATCGATCGACTGGCTTTGCCTTCCGCGGTTCGACTCGGATCCGATCTTTGGACGCCTCGTCGGCGGCGACCAAGCCGGTCAGTTCTCGCTCGAAGTTCAGGGTCGTACTCATGTGGCTCGCCGGTACCGCGACGGCTCCTCCGTTCTGGAAACGAGGTGGCGCACCCCTGAAGCGGAGGTGACCCTCACCGAGGGGATGGTCCTCCAGGTGAGTGGGCGCCTTCTTCCCCAGGCGGTTCTGATTCGCCGACTGGAATCCAGCGGCGGAAACACACGGGTGAAACTTCGGTACGACCCGAGAGCCGGTCTAGGCGGTGAACGATTGCGGAGCGAACGGCGGCATGAGGCCCTCATTTCTATTCGCGGGACGCTCGCCATCGCCCTTCAATCGACGCCCGACCTCACCGTCGAGCCCGGTGAGGACCAGGGCTTCACCCTCGAGCCGGGAAGGCCGGTCACGTTCGTTTTAGGCATGGCTGACCGGCAGCCGCTGGTGTTCGTCCGGCCGGACTTCGCGTTCGAGCTATTGGATGAGGCCGACCGCTGGTGGCGCGACTGGGGTTCCCGAATCACGTACAGGGGACCGATGATCGATTCCGTGGTGCGGAGCCTTATCACGCTTCGGCTGCTCACCTACTCTCCGTCTGGCGCGGCCGTTGCGGCTCCGACGACGTCTCTTCCCGAACACGTGGGAGGAATTCGGAACTGGGACTACCGGTTCGCATGGCCTCGGGACGCGAGCATCGGAGCGACGGCCTTTCTTGCGAACGGTTTGGAGGACGAAGGCGTTTCGTTTCTCCGCTGGCTTTTGCAAGCGAGTCGGTTGACTCGGCCTCGCCTGCACGTGGTCTATTCGCTCGACGGCAAGCCACAGGTGGACGAACGGGAGGTTCCAGCGGCACCCGGCTATCGAGGTAGCCGGCCGGTCCGCGTGGGCAACAAGGCCGGGACCCAACATCAGCTGGACGTGTACGGGTGGGTGATCGACACGGCATGGAATCGCCTCCAGGCTGGAGGGAGACCGAACTCCGCTATCTGGCGTGCCGTCCGATCGAGCGCCGATTGGGTTGCCAGAAGTTGGCGGGAACCGGACGCTGGCATTTGGGAAATACGGGAAAGGCCCGCCCACTACGTCCACTCGAAGCTGATGGCGTGGCTCGCGCTCGACCGGGCGTTGCGGATCGCGAGTGCACACGGGACTCGTCAATCAAGGTTGAGACGTTGGACCGCTGAGCGGGATGCTCTGGCGGCGGATATCCGAAGTCGGGGCTTCGACGAGCGTCGCGGATCATACGTTCGCGCCTACGGCGCGGAGGACCTTGACGCGGCCGTGCTCATTCTGCCCGTCCTGGAATTCGATCCGCCGGAATCTCCCCGTGTCTCCGCGACGGTCGACGCAATTCGCCGTGAGTTATCGGCTGGAGGGCCACTCCTGTACAGGTACCTACCAGGCACAGATGGCCTGGAGGGTCGCGAGGGCGCGTTCCTTCCGTGCTCTTTCTGGCTGGTCCAGGCGCTGGCCCGAATCGGCCGAGTCGAAGAGGCTCATTTGCTCTTCGAAGACCTCTGCAAAAGAAGCAACGTGGTCGGGTTATTTGCCGAGGAAATGGATCCTTCGACCGGTGAGCACGTGGGGAACTTTCCGCAAGCGCTCACGCACGCAGCACTGCTCCAGGCCGCGCTCGCCCTTCAGGCCGCTACCGCGGATTGAGGAAGCCCCCCAAGACGGCGCCGTATGCGATATGCGCAATGAGGGTGAAGGCGAGGGTCTCTCGTCCGTAGTTGAACCCCAGTGCTCCGGGAGGTTCCAACACGGTGGTCAGGTCGGGACCGGAACGTTCCGACGCCATGCGTGGGTGCACCCCTGGCATGAGCGGAATGATCACGGTAAGAGCGGCAAGGCCGTGGACGAGACCGAATAACGCCCCAAGCCACCACGTCGCCCAACCGATCAAAGCGAACGCGCCCGCATACAGCAACGCGAACACTTGGCCGTTCACCAAGTGGATGAAGAAGCCGACGACGCGAGCTCGGTCCAGATCCTCGACGAACATGGTTCCAAGCATCAGAACAAGGTCCATCCGGGAAAGTCCGAGCAGCTGACTCGCCACCATGATCCCGCTAAGGATCACCGTGGCGACGAAACCGAACGTCGCCCACCCCGCCCAATCCACTCCTCAATCTCCCTTCTTCGCCGGTCACACTAATCTCCCGGATGGAGTGATGGAGCAATTCGTCCAGATCGGGGGCGCGGTCGCCATCCTGGCCGCCTTTATCGCGCTGCAACTCGGCGTCGTCGAGGCGACCAGCTGGTCCTACCTTGTTCTCAACCTGGTCGGAGCCGCCGTGCTGGCCGTCGTGGCGGCGGCGGATCGGGATTGGGGATTCCTTCTCCTCGAAACGGTCTGGACGGCGGTGTCCGGCTGGAGCCTTATTCGGAAGCTCCGCGAGCGACGGACGGCCACAACGACCTCGCGCTAGACGCGGCGGCGGGCGCCCGATGGCTCGTCAGCCGCCTGCCGGCCACCAGCGCGGCGGTCGGTCCGGCGATCGCCAGCACGAGGACATACGCGGCGGCCAGCGGCCCCAATTGAGGTTCGACACCCGCTGCTACCGCGATCGCCGCAATGGCGATGGAGAACTCTCCGCGAGGGAGCAACAGGATCGCCGCTCTCCACTGACCACGGGAACGAACGCCCGCGCGCCGAGCGGCGATCCCGGCCGCGAAAGCTTTCGTCGCGGCCGTGACCACCGCGAGGGCGAGCGCCGGCCAGATGACGGCCGCGATCGAGCTCGGATCGATCTCCAGGCTGAAGAACACGAAGAACACCGCGGCGAAGAGGTCTCGAAGCGGCTCCAGGAGCGGACGTGCCCTCTCCGCCACCGGGCCCGAAAGCGCCAGCCCGACGAAGAAGGCGCCAACGGCCGCCGATACTCCAGCAGCCTCCAACAGTCCCGCAACCAACAGCGTGACGCCCAACAGGCTGAGGAGGAGCCCCTCATTCGATCGAGCGGAGAGAGCTCGAGAGATGAGAGCCCCGTGGCGAATAGCCACGAAGAGAACCACCGCAACGGTGACCAACGCTGTGACGACGGACACGAGGGTGGCGACGAGTCCTCCGGCGGCGGCGAGCACGCTGATCAAGGGCAGGTACACCGCCATCGACACGTCCTCCATCACCAGGATTGACAGGACGACGGGTGTCTCCCGGTTCCCGAGCCAGCGAAGATCCTCCAGGAGTTTCGAGGCGATCCCGGAGGACGACACGTACGTCACGCCGCCCAGGAACGCTGCGGCCAGCGGCGACCACCCCAGCAGTAACCCGGCGACCAACCCCGGAGTGAAATTCAGGGCGGCGTTGATGACCCCGCTGATTCGCGACGTACGAAGCGTTGCCAGCAGCTCGTCCGTCGAATACTCCAGGCCGAGGATGAGAAGAAGGAGGACCACCCCAATGGACGCTCCCACCTCGATGAATTCCTCGGACGTGACCAGCGGGACAATGCCGCCTCGCCCGAACGCCAGACCGCCGAGCAGGTAGAGGGGAATCGGGGAGAACCCGAACCGCACCGCCAGTCGCGAAAGAAGTGCCAGTCCCAGCACGACCCCTCCCAGCTCGACGAGCCGAAGGGAGTCCTCCACGGATCAACCGGTGCGCAAGAGGACGGCGAGCTCTTCGATGCCTCTAGGGGTACCGACAACGACGAGGGTGTCTCCGGCCAACAGCTCGAATTCCGGCCCGGGCGCCGGATGCGCTTCGTCGCCCCGAAGGACCGCGACGATCGACGTCCCGGTTCGTGATCTCGCCCTGGTCGCGCCGATTGGCTTTCCCGCGAACGGTGTTCCCTCGATGACCGGAAGCCAGTCGATCGCAAGCCCTTCGATGTCCTGTTGAAGCTCGGCGAGCTCATTCACGACCCTGGAGGTGCCGAGGAGTTCGGCAAGCGTTCGGCTGTCCTGTTCATCCAGCCGGACGGACTCAACGCCGGCATCCGGATCTTCC
>JALYGK010000103.1 GCA_030777105.1 Actinomycetota bacterium
CGCTTCGAGAGGTCTTTGGTGAGTTCCGGGCCCCCACCGGGGTCGCCGGCCAGGCGATGGCCAGCGGAGAGCACGAGGCGCTGGAGGAGGTACGGAGCCGCGTGCGCTCGGCGGCGGAGCGAGCCGCAGCGAAGAAGCTTCGTCTGTTGGTGGCCAAGCCGGGACTGGACGGACATTCCAACGCCGCGGAGCAGGTGGCGGTTCGAGCCCGCGACGCCGGGTTCGAGGTCATCTACCAGGGGATCCGCTTGAGCCCCGCCGAGATCGCACGGGCCGCGGTCGACGAGGACGTCCACCTGATCGGCGTGTCGGTCCTTTCCGGAGCGCACATGCTGGTGGTCCCGGAGGTGCTGAAACGCATCCGGGACGAGGGAATCGACACGGAAAAGGTTCCGGTCGTCGTGGGTGGAGTCATCCCCGACGACGACGCGAAGGAGCTGATGAAGCTAGGCGTTGCCCGCGTCTACACCCCGCGCGACCACGACGTCACCCGGATCATTGGCGAGATGGCGGACCTGGTTCACTAGGCGCCGGCTCCTTCTCGTTCTCGCCGTTCACGGACTCTCTTCCACAGGAACCGCCCGAGGAAGAAGGCCACGAAGAGCCCCAGGACGATGTAGCCGAAGCGCGACAGGACCCTGTCGACGAACTCGAGGTGCTGGCCGAAGACATAGCCGAAGATCGAAATGCCGGCCGCCCACACGATGATCGCCGGAACGTCGAAGGCTAGGAACCGGCCGTACGACATCCTGCCCAGGCCGGCGGTGAACGGAATGAATGCGCCGGCCGCGGTGGCGTAGCGCCCGATGGCGACGGTCCATCCGCCGTGCCGTCTGAAGTAGTCCTCGGCGTTTGCAAAGAGACGCTCCATGCGGTTCACGAGTGGCAGTCTCCGAATGAGGCCGCGGCCGTACTTCCGTCCAAGCCAATACCCGATCGATTCACCCACGATCGCAGCGAACGTGCCGAGAACGATGACCCACACCAGCGTCATCTCTCCTCGAGCGGCGTAGATGCCTCCCAGGGCAAGGATGACGTCCCCGGGGATGATCAGCCCGATGAAGATGGAGCGCTCCAGCAGCACGCCGCCGAGGATGATGAAGTATCCCGCCACGAGGAAGGCGGGCTCGATCCATTCGACGATTCGCTCGACCAGGCTGAGCGCGACCACGCAGCATGTCTACCATGCTGGGCGCGGTTATCCGGGCCGGTACGGTTCTTTTGCGGGTGCGTTCGGCCGGGTACTAGGCTTGGCCCGCCTTCGGGCCGAAGCGATCCAATGAGCTGGAGGAGCGAATGAAGGCGGAAGAGGTCAAGACAGTCGGAGTGGTCGGTTGTGGCGTCATGGGATCAGGGATCGTCGAAGTGTGCGCGAAGACCGGTCTCGACGTCACGGTGGTGGAGGCCGACGAGCCGCACATGGAACGTGGCATGAAGTCGATCGAGCGATCCCTGAGCAAGGCCGTCGAAAAAGGCAAGCTCGACGAATCAGGCAAGCAGGAAACACTCGGCCGGATTAAGGCTTCGGTGAACCTCACGGACCTGGCAGACTCCGACCTCATCATCGAGGCGGTCACGGAAGACCTCTCCATCAAGTCCGAGGTCTTTCGCACGCTGGACGAAGCGACGCGGCCGGAGGTCGTTCTGGCCACGAACACGTCGTCGCTTCCCATCGGCGAGCTTGCCGCGGTGACGAAGCGCCAGGACAAGGTCATCGGAATGCACTTCTTCAACCCGCCGCCGGTCCTGAAGCTCCTGGAGATCATTCGCGGGCTGAGCACGTCGGAAGAGACAGTTGAGTTCGTTCGGGCGATGGGTGAGCGGCTCGGGAAGACGACGGTGCTGGCAAAGGATCGCGCCGGGTTCATCGTGAACTACTTGCTGATCCCCTATCTGAACAGCGCCATCAGCATGTTGGACCAGGAGTTCACGACGCGTGAGGACATCGACACGGCGGTGCAACTCGGGCTGGGCCACCCCATGGGGCCGCTGACGCTCCTGGATCTGATCGGCCTCGACACCGCGCTGCACGTGTCCAACGTGCTCTACGAGGAGTTCAAGGACCCGCTGTACGCGCCGCCCACGCTGCTCAAGCGAATGGTCGCCGCCGGGCACCTGGGACGGAAGTCCGGCAAGGGCTTTTACGACTACGAGCGGTAGAGAAACCGCGGCGGCCGTCGTGGGCGCTTGAGCGGATAGCGCGATGCCGAAAGCGATCGATCTCCACGTCCACCTGCCAATGCAGGAATGGCTGGACAGAGCCATCGGTCCGCACCTCGAAGCGACCGAGGCATACTTCCGCGCGCGAGTTCCACGAAAGAGCATCGAGCAGGTGGCGGAGGAGTACGCGCAACGCGATCTGCTCGGTGTGGTCCTGGACTGGGACGACGAATCGGTCACCGGCCGCGGCTTCATGGGGAACGACTGGCTGGCGTCGCTCTCGGACCGGTTCCCCGGGGTCCTCACGGGATTCGGGTCTGTCGACCCGCACAGTGACGCGGCCGCCAAGGAGATGGAGCGGTGCCGCGAGCTGGGCCTCAAGGGGCTGAAGTTCCATCCGACCATGCAGCAGTTCGATCCGGGCGACGAACGGTTTTATCCGCTATGGGAGAAGGCCGAGGAGCTCGGGCTGGTCCTGCTGTTCCACACCGGCACGTGCGGGATCGGCGCGGGAACGCCGGGCGCCGGCGGAACGAAGATTCGGTACTCGCATCCGGGGTTCCTCGACTCGGTTGGTGCTGACTTCCCCGGCGTCACCTGGATCGCGGCCCATTTCGGATGGCCATGGTTCATGGAGTGCCTCGCGATCGCGCTCCACAAGTCGAACGTGTTCATCGAACTGTCCGGGTGGGCGCCGAAGTATCTCCCTCGCGAAGTCGTACGTGAAATCGGGCGGCGTCTGAACGCGCAGACGTTGTTCGGAAGCGACTACCCGTTCATCTCCCTGGACCGGTGGTTCCAGGAGTTCGAAGGTCTTGGCCTGTCCGACGATGCGCAGCGCGCGATCCTGTACGACAACGCGGCAAGGCTCTTGGGTGTCTGAGCGCCGCTACAGGACCGACTTGTAGACCTCGAGCGTCTTGCGGGCGGTTTCGTCCCAGGAGAACTCGGCCGCTCGGGCGAGACCTCGTCTTCGGAGATCGTCGCGGAGCTTCGGGTCGGTCGTGGCGCGCTCGATCGCTGACGCCATTTCGTCCACCGACTTCGGATCGAAGGACACCGCCGCCTCTCCGGCTATCTCCGGAAGCGACGTGGTTTTCGAGACGACGCAGGGGATGCCGCGGGCCATCGCTTCGAGCACCGGGAGCCCAAACCCTTCGTACAGCGACGGGTACCCGACGGCCGCTGCACCGCGGTAGAGGGCATCCACATCCTCGAACGAAACTCGGCCGGTGACGACGATGTCGCCCGGCGCCTTCACCGCGAGCTCCCGCTTCAGCGGTCCGGAGTTCCAACCCCACGCCCCGGCGAGAACAAGCGAATGGTCGAATCCACCACTGGCCAGTCGCCGGTACGCCCGGACCAACGCGATGAGGTTCTTCCTCGGCTCGAGCGTTCCGACGAACAGGACGTACGGCGTGCGGATACCGAATCGAGCGAGCGCTGCGTCGACGTCTGGTTCTGATGCAGGAACCGACGCCGCGAGCGGTACTACATGCACCTTTGACGGGTCGGCCTGGGCCCGGCGGACCAGATCGTCCGCGGTGTGATGCGACACGGCGATCAGAGCGTCGGCTGCTCGGACGGCTCGGGCCAGTCCCGCTCGGTATGTCCAGAGCCACCGTCGAGGGAACAAGTCCGATCGGGCCAGAAACGCCACGTCGTGCACCGTGACGACGCTGCGTTGGGGAGGACGGGCGGGCGGAACGCCTGCCGGTGTCGGCGCATGCAGAACCTGAGCAGAGCCGATGTTCTGGGGCAGCTTCGGACGGCCGAGCAGCGACCACGAGGGGTAGGAACGTCGCATCGACCATGGCAGCTCTTCGATCCGATGGTGCTCCATCCACGGCTCGAGTTGGCGGCGTTCGGGATCGAACTTCGAGTGGAAGAGCGTGATCTGTAGCGACGGATCAATTCGCGAGAGCGCCGGTATGAGCTCGCGAATGTAGGTTCCCTGCCCGCCCGGTGCCGGTCCGAAGAGCTGATCTAGCAGAAAGGCGACCGACGTCACGGCGACCGACGCACCGCGGCTTCCATGCACTCGACGCCCTCGGGCCCGACCGTGGCGGCGTGTTCCGTTCCTGCCCGGATCTCCAGCCGGTCGCCCGGCTCCAGCGAATGATCGCCGTCTCTTCCGTGGAACGTGATCCCGCCGCGCACGCAGTAGAGGACCTTGTCGTAGTCGTGGTGGTGCCAGCCGTAGGTGTCACCGGGCGCGTTGCCCCACGCGTGCGGCGTCAGGCCCTCGGCGCGGAACCGCTCCGGGATGGAGTTCACGTCCTTCGCGTCGGCCGGAACGGAGCGAATCCCGTTCATTCGGTCTCGAGGTCAGCGAGGATCCGTCGAGCGTCTTCCAGGTCTTCTTTCGGAACGATGATGTCTACTGAGGGTTGGAGCACACGCCCGTACGGCGAAGACATTTCGTCAGGGTGCACCCGCGCCGGAATGTCATCCGCCTGCAACCGACCCGCAGCCAGCAAGGCCTCTTCCCAGCGAAGCGAGGTCACGACCGCTTCGTCCGCCGCCGCCGGCCCGGCGCGTTCTCCCCGCATGCTCGTCTACTTCGTGTCGCCGCGTCCGACGCGAGACTCGGTGCCCCTTCGGGTAAACGAACCCCTACCCGCTTCGAGCCAGGGTTCCTTGGATTGGTTCCGCGCCTGCAGGGCCCCGAGCCGCAACGCGTCGGCCCGTCCGGCCAGCGTCCACGGACTGGGGCGCGAGCTGGAGTAGCCGAAGTACTCCTCGAGCGCGGCGAGGATGGCCCGTTCGTCCTCTGGGGTCAGGCCGGGCGGAAGCTCGTAGCGCATCGACATGCGCTACAGAGGGATGTTCCCGTGCTTTCGCGGCGGGACCTGCTCGCGCTTGGTCCGAAGCATCCGCAGTGCCTGGATCACCCGGGGCCGTGTCTCCGCCGGCTCGATGACGTCGTCCACGAAGCCCCGCTCCGCGGCGATGTACGGGTTCACGAACTGCTCCTCGTACTGAGCGATGAGCTCCTTACGTCTGGCGTCCGGATCCTTGGCCTGCTGGATGTCCTTGCGGAAGATGATGTTCACGGCGCCCTCCGGCCCCATCACGGCGATCTCTGCCGTGGGCCACGCGAACTCCACGTCGGACCGGAGGTGCTTCGAGTTCATGACGACGTACGCGCCGCCGTAGGCCTTCCTGGTGATGACGGTGACGCGCGGAACCGTGGCCTCGGTGAAGGCGTACAGGAGCTTGGCGCCGCGCCGGATGATGCCTCCGTACTCCTGGGCGGTCCCCGGAAGGAAGCCGGGGACGTCCACGAACGTCACCAGAGGGATGTTGAACGCGTCGCAGAACCGGATGAAGCGGGCGGCCTTCTCGCTCGAGTCGAAGTCGAGCGTCCCGGCCAGCACCTTGGGCTGGTTGGCCACCAGGCCGACGGACCGCCCGTCCAGCCGCGCGAACCCGATGATGATGTTTTGCGCCCACAGCGGATAGACCTCGTAGAACTCGCCCTCGTCGACGACCTTTCGAATGATGTCCTTCATGTCGTACGGCGCTCGGGGCGAGTCGGGGATGAACGTGTTGAGCGATTCGTCCCTCCGGTCGGGGTCGTCGCGTGGCGCGAACGACGGCGGGTCCTCGAGGTTGTTCGAAGGAAGGAACGACAGGAGGTAGCGGACCTGCGCGAGGCAGTCGGCCTCGTCGTCGGCGATGAGGCCGGCCA
>JALYGK010000104.1 GCA_030777105.1 Actinomycetota bacterium
GAGGCGCAGGCCGAGGCGCGGATCCTGATGCTGTCGGCGAACAACATCCTTTCGCTGGCGCACGGTCGTCCGATCACCACGCCCACCCAAGACATGGTGCTCGGGGTGTACTACCTCACCATCGCCAACGAGCGACCCGAAAAGGACGAGGACATCCCGACCTTCGCTTCCGCGGACGAGGCGCTCATGGCGCTCGATGCCGGACGGGTTGATCTCCACGACGTGGTCAGGATTCGGCCCGAAGGGAAGGCGCTCGGCGCCGACCTCGCTCTGGAGCAGGGCGACGGTGAGGTGAGCGCCAAGACGCCGATCATCGAGACCACCGTGGGCCGGGTGATCTTCAACGAGGCCTTCCCGGCGGAGTTCGAGTACGTCAACCACCACGTCCAGAAGGGCGACCTCGGCGCGCTCATCGACGAGTGCGTCGGGCGGTTCGACCGCTCGCAGATGGAGCAGACGTTGGACAACCTCAAGCAGCTCGGGTTCCACTACGCGACCCGGGCCGGCGTGACCATCGGGGTCGACGACGTGGTCACGCCCAAGGAGAAGGCCAAAATCCTCGACCAGCACGAGAAGATGGCCGAGAAGATCGAGCAGCAGTACCGCCGGGGGATCATCACCGGGGAGGAGCGCCGTCAGGAGCTCATTCAGATCTGGACGGACGCCACCAACTCGGTGCAGGACGCCATGGAGCGAACCTTCACCCAGCGGAACCCGATCTACATGATGGCGTACTCCGGTGCCCGCGGGAACATCACGCAGATCCGGCAGATCGCCGGCATGCGCGGACTGGTGGCCAACCCGAAGGGTGAGATCATTCCCCGCCCGATCAAGGCCAACTTTCGCGAGGGCCTGACTGTCCTCGAGTACTTCATCTCGACACATGGAGCCCGAAAGGGTCTGGCGGACACGGCCCTTCGAACCGCCGACTCCGGGTACCTGACTCGGCGGCTCGTCGACGTGGCCCAGGAGGTCATCGTTCGGGAAGAGGACTGCGGCTCCGATCGCGGTCTGCCCGTGCGGATTCGCTACCAGACGCCGGACGGTAGGAGCGAGGTCATCACCAAGTCGGTGCTCGACACCAAGCTCTTCGGCCGGGTACTGGCGGAGGACATCAGGGTCAACCGTGCTCTGGTGGCCCGTCGCGGTACGGAGATCGGCGACGCGGAGCTGCAGAGGCTGATGGAGTCGGGCGCCGAGGCGGCGTACGTCCGTTCGGTGCTGACCTGCGACGCTCAGGTCGGGATCTGCCAGGTCTGCTACGGGCGCAGCCTGGCGGCCGGTCGCCTGGCCGACATCGGGGAGTCCGTAGGCATCATCGCCGCCCAGTCCATCGGCGAGCCCGGGACCCAGCTGACCATGCGGACGTTCCACACCGGAGGGGTCGCCGGAGAGGACATCACCCACGGTCTGCCGCGGGTGCAAGAGCTCTTCGAGGCCCGCCGGCCCAAGGGTGAGGCGCAGATCACCGAGTTGTCCGGCGTGGTCCAGATCGAAGAGGACATGGAGAAGAAGGTCCGCCGAATCACCGTGACCTCCGAGGACGGAGACCAGGTCCAGTACGCCGTCTCACTCCGAGCGCGGCTCGCCGTGAGCGACGGCGACCGCGTGGAGGTCGGGCAGCAGCTCACGGAGGGGTCCGTGAACCCACATGAGAAGCTCCGTGTCGAGGGCGTCCAGGCGCTCCAGCTTCACCTGGTGGAGGAAGTGCAGGAGGTGTACCGGTCTCAGGGTGTCACCATCCACGACAAGCACATCGAGCTGATCATTCGGCAGATGCTGCGGAAGGTGCACATCATCGAGCCGGGCGACACCGAGTTCCTCCCCGGTGAGCTGGTCGACCGGAAGCGCTTCGAGGAGACCAACGCCCAGGTGGTGGAGGGTGGAGGCGAGCCCGCGTCGGCCCGTCCGATCCTGATGGGGATCACCAAGGCGTCGCTGGCAACCGACTCGTGGCTCGCCGCAGCTTCGTTCCAGGAGACCACTCGGGTGCTGACCGAAGCCTCGATCAGCGCGAGGTCCGACCCGCTGCTCGGCCTGAAGGAAAACGTCATCATCGGGAAGCTCATCCCTGCCGGTACCGGGATGAGCCGGTACCGGAACATCGCGCCGCGGATCAAGCCAGAGGCCATTCCGGAGTACTGGTTGGCGCGGCAGCGCGAGCTGGCCGAGGCCAGGGAGGCAGAAGGAGGCGAGCCGCGGCCGGTGGCCGCCATGACGCGGGAGGAAGCCGAACAGGCTCTCGGGGGAGCGTTCGGAGGCGAGGAGGCGTAAGGCGGCCTCGACCACGGCCATCGACGGCGTGGTCGTGGTCGATCTGACCTCGCACGCCGACGATCGCGGCTCGGTCGCGGAGGTCTATCGAGAGTCGTGGCTTCCCGGGGGTCGTCCGGTCGTCCAGGCGAATCTCTCGGTGTCGCGTCCGGGCGTCCTGCGGGGTCTCCATTTCCATCGGTCGCAGTCCGACTACTGGATTCCGGTGGCGGGCACGGCGTTCGTCGGCCTCTATGACCTCCGGCAGGGATCGCCCACGGAGGGAGCGAGGGCCGAGCTTCGGATCGGTGATGACGCTCGCCGGGCACTGCTGATCCCGCCGGGGGTGGCGCATGGGTTCTACGCTGAGTCGGACCTTCGTCTGCTGTACTTCGTCGATGCGTACTACACCGGCCAGGACGAGTTCGGTCTGGCGTGGGACGACCCCGCCGTTGCGATCGACTGGCCATCCCGCGACCCCGTGCTTTCGGAGCGTGACTCGACGAATCCGCGGCTTCAGGACATCGCGTTCGCTCCGACATTCCAGACATGACACGGGTTCTGGTGACCGGCGGCGCAGGGTTCCTCGGAAGCCACTTCGTCAGGCGATGGCTCCGCTCGAACCGGGGACCGGTAGTCAACGTCGACGCGCTGACGTACGCGGGGAGCGAGGCCCGACTGGCCGACGTCAATGGCGATTCGGCGTACACCTTCCTTCGGGCCGACGTGTGCGACCGTGGCGAAATGGAGCGGATCATGGCCGAGTCGCGGCCAGGCTTCGTGGTGCATTTCGCCGCCGAATCCCATGTCACCAGGAGTGAGGCGGCTGGCGAGCGCTTCTGGCGGACGAACGTGGACGGAACCAGGACCACCCTCGAGGCGGCGGCCGCCGGAGGCGTCAGTCGGTTCGTGCACATTTCCACCGACGAGGTTTACGGGCCGATCGCCGAGGGTGCGTTCACGGAGGATCAGAAGGAGCCGGGGGAGGGCCGGGCCACCAGCCCGTACGCGCGGAGCAAGGCCGTCGCCGACGACGTGGCTCGGTCGTTCGGGAAGGGTCTGGAGGTCGTCGTTCTCCGCGCCACGAATTGCTTCGGTCCGTGGCAGTTCCCCGAGAAGGCGTTCGCCCGATGGACCACCCGGGCGCTCTCGGGAAGGCCCATCCCGGTGTGGGGAGACGGGTTGTACGTCCGCCAGTGGCTTCATGCCGAAGACCTGGCCCGCGCCATCGAGGTCGTGCTGGACGTCGCCTCGCCGGAGACGGTCTATAACGTCGGTCCGCGTCACTGGCCGGAGGTCACGAATCTCTCGTTGGCGACCTGGCTGCTGACATATCTCGGGCTCCCGCGGGAACGGTTGGTGCTGACGGCGTACGACCGGCCCGACCACGACCGTCGGTACGCCGTGGATCCGGGGAGGATCGAAGCGCTGGGGTGGCGCGCGGGCGACCTGTGGAAAGGACTTTCCGCCACCGTGGATTGGTATCGAGACTCGGAACATTGGTGGAGACCGCTGGTGGCTGAAGCTGAATCCATCTACTCGGACGAACAGGCCAGGGTGTGAGCGAGTCACTCGAGTGGTCGATGGACGAGCCGAGGCTCCTGGTGACGGGGGCCGGAGGCCAGCTCGGCGGGGCGCTTCGGGCCGTTCGTCCGAGCGGCACGTTCCTCACCAGGTCGGAGCTGGACGTCACGGACGACGACGCCGTCGCGGACGCCGTCGAGGAGCACCGGCCGGACGTCATCGTGCATGCCGCGGCGTGGACCAGGGTGGATGAGGCCGAGTCTCGGAGCGTCGAGGCCCGGGCGGTCAACGTCGGAGGGACCACGGCGGTCGTTCGGGCCGCGTCCAAGGTCGACGCGGTCGTCGTTTACCCGTCGACGGACTACGTGTTCGCCGGCGACCGCCGGCGCCCCTATGTCGAGGAAGATGAGCGCTCGCCTCGTTCCGTGTACGGAAGGACGAAAGCGTTGGCCGAGGACGTCGTGGCCGATTATCCGCGGCACCTCGTGGTGCGGACGTCGTGGCTGTTTGGCCAAGGCCGAAACTTCGTCCGGGCGATCCTCGATCTGGCCGCGAATCAGGACACGCTGGACGTGGTCGGTGACCAGATTGGACGGCCAACGTACGCGCCCGACCTGGCCGCGGGGCTGCTGGCGCTGGCCGACCAAGGAGCGACAGGCACGTTCCACCTGGCCGGCGGAGGAGAGCCGTGCTCCTGGGCCGAACTCGCCGACGCAGCGCTCGCTTCCGCGGTCGTGGCAAAGGTCGTGCCCCGAAAGGCGGTTGTGACGCCGATCACCACGGAGCAGTACCGAACGAAGTTCGGAGGGGCCATTGCACCGCGTCCTCCGTACAGCGTCCTGGACTGCACCAAGGCAGCCGAGCTCGGGGTGAAGCTGCGGCCGTGGCGCGAAGCGGTGGCGGAGTACGTGTACGAGCTGAAGGGACGCGCGACTCGGTCTTCGCTGGGGGACCGGGGATGAAGGGCCTCGTGTTGGCCGGGGGCCTCGGGACCCGGTTTCACCCTGTGACCAAGGTGGTGAACAAGCACCTCCTCGACGTGTTCGGTGAGCCGATGGTGTACTTCCCGATTCGCGCTCTGGCCGCCGCGCGCATCACCGAGATCGTGCTCGTCACCGGTGACGAGATTCCGCAGTTCAAGCGCCTGTTGGGCGACGGCTCTTCACTGGGCGTCCAGCTGGAATACGCGTACCAACAGGACCCGGAGGGCGGGATCGCTGATGCCATCCTCAAGGCGGAGGGTCTGATCGGGGGGGAGCGCGTCGTCGTGATCCTCGGCGACAACATCTTCGAGGACGACCTCGCTCCCTTCGTGGAGAGCTTCAGGGCGCAGGACAAGGGAGCCAAGATTCTCCTGAAGCGAATGGACGCCGAGGAGGCCCGGCGGTTCGGCGTGGCCGAGATCGAGCAGGGACGAGTCGTCCGGATCGTGGAGAAACCCGCCGAACCACCCAGCGACCTCGCTCAAACCGGGTGCTACATGTACGACGACCGCGTCTTCGGGTTCATCAAGACGCTGGGTCCGTCCGGCCGAGGGGAGCTGGAGGTCACGGACCTCAACAACCTCTACATCGAAGAGGGGACGATGACGTACGAGGTCCTCCCTGGCTGGTGGACGGACGCCGGTACCCCGCTGACCAAGCTGCGCGCATCCATCCTGATCGCACTGGAGCGCGGGGTAGCACGCGAAGAACTACATCCTCCGTCCGGGTAGAAGGCCCCACGACAACGGTGCTCTGGTAGCCTTGCTTGTTCGACGCATGGAAACTATCGCCAGGTCCCGTTTTGGCAAGACGGCCGCCTCAGGAACCCCCCCGGATCCGAAGTCGGCGTCGCGTGGCGGAGTCACCGTCGCGCATGCGGCCGTACTCTCCGCGGCGGTCGGTACGATCCATCTGTTCGTTGCCGGGTCTCACTTTGACTACTACTGGACTCACGGCGCTTTCTTCGTCGCCGTCGGGCTCGGGCAGATCGCGTGGGCAGCACTGGTGCTCGCATTTCCGAGCAGGTTCTTGCTTATGGCTGGAATTGCCGGCAACGCTCTCATCGTCGGCACGTGGATCATGTCCCGCACCCTCGGGGCGCCGTTCGGCCCTCGCGCATGGACACCTGAGCCGATCGCATACATCGATCTGCTTGCCACTGGGTTCGAGGTCCTGATCGTTGTCTGGACGTTCTTCCTCCTCAGGCCGGGACCGGCGGTCGCCCCCGACTCCTCTTCGCTCAGATCGTTCTTCGGTTTCGCTGGAGTGGTTCTCACCCTCAGCACGGCAGCCATCGTCGTGGACGGCCTCCGCGGCCACGCGCACGGCGGTGCCGTCGAGGCGGGCCTCGTCGCTGAGGGCGCTCATCTTCATTCCGGCAGTCCAATCGCGCCGGACGACCCTCTCCTCCTGGAGCTGAAGGAGGTCGTCCGAGAACGAGGACCCATCGCCGCAATGGACCTGCTCGAACAACGAGTAGCGAAGGACGATCGAGTGCGCTCGTTGTCGCACCAATACGTCCACTCGCTCGCGAGGTCCCACTACAACATCTCGCCCAACGCGGCGACGGCGTTCACCCGGTGCGACGAACGCTTTGAGGGAGGGT
Organism: Actinomycetota bacterium; assembly: GCA_030777105.1. Lineage (GTDB taxonomy): Bacteria > Actinomycetota > UBA4738 > UBA4738 > UBA4738 > JALYGK01. The sequence goes on from JALYGK010000104.1 coordinate 6,367, forward strand.
GCTACCACGGCGTTCTCCAGGGCTACTTCGAGGACAACCCCGGTTTCACTGGAGCGAAGGTGGCTGGCCTCTGTCGCGAGCTCGGGGCCACGACGGACATCGACCTCAAGTGGCAGTGCCTGCACGGCCTCGGCCACGGGCTGACCCTCTTCTTCGATCACAACCTCCTGCGACCGCTCCGGTACTGCGACTTCCTGTCCGCTGACTGGGACCGTCGCTCCTGTTACGGCGGCGTCTTCATGGAGAACGTCATTTGGGGCCAGAACCGCAGAGCGGCCGGGGCGTCCGTCGGAGAGGGGGTTATCACGGAGGACCTCGAATATCCGTGCAACGCCATCGACGACAAGTACAAGACCGACTGTTGGCTGATGCAGACCTCGACCATCCTCCCAATGGTGAACTGGGACTTCGACCGGGCCTTTGCTGCCTGTGACGACGCGGAGAAGGCGTACGTCTCCCTGTGCTACGAGAGCATGGGGCGAGACCTCGCCGGATACACTCTGCACCGGCCGGTGGCGACCGGGCAGCTGTGCCTGCGAGGCGATGCTCGCTTCCAGGGCCATTGCTTCTCGGGAGCGGCCAAACAACTCGTGGACTTCCACGGGCGGACCGACGGAGCCGTCCGAATGTGTGCGGCCGGCCCGAAGTCCGCCAAACCGCAGTGCTATCAAGCGCTGGGCGAAATAGCGTATTTCTACTGGAGCGACGACGAGCAGCGCCGCCGCGCCGAATGTGGCAAGGCGCGAGTTCCCAAGTGGATCGCGGTGTGCGAGCAGGCCGCGCAGCCGGCCCAACGGTAGCCTCGGTCTAAGCCCGGCCGCTGCGAGGCGAAGAACCCGCTTCGGGCCTCGGGAAACGCCTTTCGCCGATACCGGCCTTTTGACGTAGTGGGCTTACAATGGCTAATATTTTTCGTTGCGGTTCACTACGTGGGCTGCGCAGTACAGCGTCCTTATCTTGTAGCAATCCCCAAAGGGAGCGCCCATTCCGGCTGCTCCCTGAGTCGGACAAATCCGGCTTTTTCGCGAGGAAGTGGGGCGGTTCAAGCGAGAGTGAGAGTGCAGACGAGGCCATGCCAACGGTACATCAGCTTGTCAGAAACGGGCGGGAACGCCTGCGGAGCAAGACCAAGAGCCCAGCGCTCAAGGGGTCTCCGCAGCGCCGCGGCGTGTGCACGCGCGTCTGGACCATCACCCCGAAGAAGCCAAACTCCGCTCTTCGCAAGGTAGCCAGGGTCCGTCTGACGACGGGCGTCGAGGTCACCGCGTACATCCCGGGCATCGGCCACAACCTCCAAGAGCACTCCATCGTGCTCGTCCGAGGCGGCCGGGTGAAGGACCTCCCAGGCGTGCGGTACAAGGTCATTCGCGCCGCGCTTGACGCGGCCGGCGTCAAGGGCCGCAAGAAGGCCCGCTCCAAGTACGGCGCCAAGGCCGGGGAGTAGGAGGCGGAACGATGCCTCGGAAGGGACCGGCGACCAAGCGCGAGATCGAACCAGACCCGATCTACCAGAACCCTCTGGTCACGCAGCTCATAAACAAGATCCTGCTGAACGGGAAGAAGACCCTCGCCGAGCAGATCGTCTACAAGGCGCTCGAGATCATCAGCGAGCGGACCACCGGCGACCCGGTCATCACGCTGAAGAAAGCCGTGGAGAATGCCCGCCCGCTTCTGGAGACAAGGTCGAGGAGGGTCGGCGGCGCGACCTACCAGGTTCCGGTGGAGGTTCGGGCCCACCGGGGGACCACCCTCGCCCTGCGGTGGTTGGTGAACTACTCGCGGCAGCGGCGGGAGCACACCATGGCGGAACGGCTAGTCGGCGAAATCATGGATGCCGCGAACGGCCAGGGATCCTCGGTCAAGAGACGTGAAGACATGCACAAGATGGCGGAGGCCAACAAAGCCTTCGCCCATTACAGGTGGTAGCAGTGAGAACGGCGACAGATACGGAACAGAAAGCAGGCGTCGGTTCGGCGCGCACGGAGCCGACCGAACGGCCGTCCCGAAGCTCGCTGGTCATTCGCGAATACCCGCTCATCCGCACGCGGAACATCGGGATCATGGCCCACATCGACGCCGGCAAGACGACGACGACCGAGCGGATCCTCTACTACACGGGCAAGTCGTACAAGGTCGGCGAGGTGCACGAGGGCACTGCGCAGATGGACTGGATGGTCCAGGAGAAGGAGCGCGGTATCACCATCACGTCGGCCGCCACGACGTGCCTGTGGAAGGACCACTGGATCAACATCATCGACACGCCCGGTCACGTCGACTTCACGGTAGAGGTCGAGCGGTCGCTGCGTGTCCTGGATGGCGCGGTCGCCATTTTCGACGCCGTCGCCGGCGTGGAGCCACAAACCGAGACGGTGTGGCGCCAGGCGGACCGGTACCAGGTCCCCCGAATGTGCTTCGTCAACAAGATGGACCGGGTGGGCGCCGACTTCGAGCGCACCGTGAAGATGATCGAGGAACGCCTCCACGCCGTTCCGCTGGTCATCCAGCTCCCGTGGGGTTCCGAGGCCTCCTTCATCGGTGTCATCGATCTCATCGAGATGAAGGGCCTGCGGTGGACCGAGACCATGGGCGAGGAGTGGGAAACCTGTGAGATCCCGGCCGACCTCAGACCGCGCGCCGAGGAGTGGCGTCACCGCCTCTACGAGCAGCTCGCCGACCACGACGAAGCGCTCTTCGAGAAGTACGTCCACGGCGAGGAGCCCTCGACCGAAGAGCTGAAGCGGGCGCTTCGGAAGGCCACGCTGGAGTCGACCGGAACGCCGGTGCTCTGCGGTTCCGCGTTCAAGAACATGGCGATCCAGCCGCTTCTCGACGCCATCGTGGCGTACTTGCCGTCGCCGCTCGACGTGCCGCCGGTGGTCGGAACGCACTTCGCGACGGGTGAGGAGGTCGCTCGGGCGCCCAGCGACGACGAGCCGTTCTCGGCGCTGGCATTCAAGATCATGTCGGACCCGTACGTTGGGCGGCTCACGTATCTCCGGGTCTACTCGGGGACGCTTCAGAGCGGTGCGCACGTGGAGAACTCGACCAAGCGCCGGAAGGAGCGCATCGGCCGGATCCTCCAGATGCACGCCAATCACCGCGAGGACAAGGACGCCGCGTTTACCGGCGACATCGTCGCGGTGGTCGGGCTGAAGCACACGAGCACCGGTGACACGCTCTCGGATCCTTCCAATCCGATCGTCCTTGAGGCGATGCAGTTTCCAACGCCGGTCGTATCGGTGGCCATCGAGCCGAAGACGAAGGCCGACCAGGACAAGCTGTCCAGCGCGCTGACCAAGCTGTCGGATGAGGACCCCACGTTCGTCGTGAAGTTCAACGACGAAACAGGGCAGACACTGATCTCCGGCATGGGGGAGCTCCACCTCGACGTGCTGGTGGACCGCCTGACGCGCGAATTCAAGGTCGGCGCCAACGTTGGCAAGCCGCAAGTCGCCTACCGGGAGACCATCCGCAAGGCGGTACACAAGGTCGAGGGGCGCTACGTCCGGCAGACCGGTGGGCGTGGCCAGTACGGCCACGTGGTCATCGACCTGGAGCCGACGGGACCGGGCGGTGGGTATGAGTTCGTCAACAAGATCGTGGGCGGCACCATCCCTCGCGAGTACATCCCCTCCGTTGACCAGGGCATCCAGGAAGCCATGGAGTCGGGCGTGCTGGCCGGATACCCGATGGTCGACATCCGCGCCACGCTCATCGACGGGTCGTACCACGAGGTGGATTCCTCCGAGATCGCCTTCAAGATCGCGGGCCAGATCGCGTTCCGAGACGCGTCCCGGAAGGCCGACGCGGTGCTGCTCGAGCCAGTGATGTCCTTCGAGGTCCTCACCCCCGAGGAGTTCATGGGCGAGGTCATGGGGGACATTACGTCCCGGCGCGGCCGGATCGAGCACATCGAGGAGCGAACCGGGATGCGGGCGATCCGAGTGCTCGTGCCGCTGGCGGAGCTCTTCGGATACGCCACGGACCTCAGGTCGCGGACGCAGGGCCGGGCGTCGCACACGCCGATGCAGCTCCATGCGTATCAGGAAGTCCCCTCGCAGATCAGCCGGGAGATCGTGGCCCGGGTGCGCGGGGAGTAAGGAAGAGGACAAGGACGCCGGAAGGAGACAGCACATGTCGAAGAAGAAGTTCGAGCGGAACAAGCCGCACATCAACATCGGGACCATCGGTCACATCGACCACGGGAAGACCACCCTCACAGCCGCCATCACCAAGGTGCTGGCCGAGAAGGGGCTGGCGGACTTCACGCCGTTCGACGCGATCGACAAGGCGCCCGAGGAGAAGGAGCGTGGGATCACCATCGCCATCGCCCACGTGGAGTACGAAACGGAGCAGCGGCACTACGCACACGTCGACTGCCCCGGCCACGCCGACTACATCAAGAACATGATCACCGGCGCTGCGCAGATGGATGGCGCGATCCTGGTCGTCTCCGCAGCGGACGGACCGATGCCGCAGACGCGCGAGCACGTCCTTCTGGCGCGTCAGGTGAACGTTCCGTACATCGTGGTCGCTCTGAACAAGGTCGACATGGTGGACGACCCGGAGCTGCTCGACCTGGTCGAACTCGAGGTCAGGGAGCTCCTCTCTTCCTACGAGTTTCCCGGTGAGGACGTCCCCGTCGTTCGGGTCTCGGCGCTCAAGGCACTGGAGGGCGATGAGGAGGCCAAGAACCAGGTGATGGAGCTCATGACAGCGGTCGACAACTCCATCCCCGAGCCGACCCGGGACGTGGACAAACCGTTCCTCATGCCGATCGAGGACGTCTTCTCGATCACCGGACGCGGCACGGTCGTGACCGGCCGTGTGGAGCGGGGGCAGCTCAAGAAGATGGAAGAGGTCGAGATCGTCGGGATCAAGGACACGCGCAAGACGGTCGCGACCGACCTCGAGATGTTCCGGAAGCTGCTCGATGAGGTGCAGGCCGGTGACAACGTCGGCGTCCTGCTTCGTGGAATCGACAAGGACGAAGTGGAGCGCGGCCAAGTCCTGGCCAAGCCGGGGACGATCACCCCGCACACCGAGTTCGAGTCGCAGGTGTACGTCCTGTCCAAGGACGAAGGCGGACGGCACACCCCCTTCTTCGGGAACTACCGCCCGCAGTTCTACTTCCGGACCACGGACGTCACCGGGACCATCAAGCTCCCCGAGGGGACCGAGATGGTGATGCCGGGCGACAACACCACCATGCAGGTCGAGCTGATCAACCCGATCGCCATGGAGGAAGGGCTCCGGTTCGCCATCCGCGAGGGCGGCCGCACCGTCGGCGCCGGAAGGGTCACCCAGGTCCAGAAATGAGTAGCTCGACGGCGCCGGCTCTTGGCGGTATGGCGTGATGGCGACGCGGCCGCGGATTCGGATCAAGCTCCGGGCGTACGACCACGAGATCTTGGACGCCGCGGCGAAGGACATCGCGGACCATGTGATCCGGACGGGGGCGAAGGTGGTCGGGCCGGTCCCGCTGCCGACCGAGCGCCATATCTACACGGTCATTCGTTCACCGCACAAGGACAAGGACAGCCGCGAGCACTTTCAGATGCTCACCCATAAGCGGCTCATCGACATCATGGATGCGACGTCGAAGACGGTTCAGGAGCTCCAGCGGCTGAACCTGTCGGCGGGCGTCGACATCGAGATCAAGCTCTGAAGGGGTCGACGTGGCTGCGGCGAAGGGGATCTTGGGGACCAAGCTCGGGATGACCCAGATCTTCACCGAGGACTCCCGCGCCGTACCGGTCACCGTCATCCAGGCGGGGCCGTGCACCGTCACTCAGGTCAAGACCAAGGACAAGGACGGCTACGAGGCGGTTCAGCTCGCGTATGCCGAGGCCGGACGAGGCAAGGTCAACAAGCCGCTGACCGGGCACTTCAAAGCGGCCGGCGCAAAGCCCGCCAGGTATCTCGTCGAGTTACGCACGGACGGGGGGTCGGAATTCCAGCCGGGCCAGGAGATCAAGGCCGACATCTTCCAGCCAGGGGAACGAGCCGACGTAGTCGGGGTCTCCAAGGGCAAGGGGTACGCGGGCACGATGAAGCGCCACGGATTCAGCGGACTGGGCGGATCGCATGGAACCGAGCGAAAGCACCGCTCACCGGGGTCCATCGGTGCCGCGGCCACGCCGTCACGCGTCTTCAAGGGAACGCGGATGGCCGGTCAGATGGGTAACGAGCGTGTCACGGTGCTCAACCTCCAGGTTGTCGAGGCCGACCCGGAGCGAAACCTGCTTCTGTTGAAAGGAGCGGTTCCCGGACCGACCGGAGGCCTGGTGATGATCCGCTCGAGCGTCAAGGCGGGCGAAACGGGGAGGCGTCACTGATGGCCACGGTGGAGGTTCGAAACCCCGCGGGCAAGGTCGTCGAGAAGAAGCGAGAGCTTCCGTCTCCTCTGTTCGACGCGCCCGTGAACACCACCCTGATGCATCAGGTCGTTGTGGCCGGCCTCGCCGCCCAGCGGGCAGGGACGCACGCCACGAAGACCCGGGGCGACGTTCGGGGCGGAGGCGCCAAGCCGTGGCGGCAAAAGGGAACCGGCCGTGCCCGGCAAGGGTCCATTCGGGCGCCGCACTGGACCGGCGGCGGCATCGTCCACGGTCCCCACCCGCGAGACCACTCGATCAAGGTCAACAAGAAGATGAAGCGGGCAGCCCTGCGGTCCGCGCTCACCGACGCCGCGCAGAGCGGGAAGCTCGCCGTGATCAGCGATCTCAGCTTCGACGGCCCGGCCACGAAAGACGCCGTCGGCGTGCTCGAGGCGCTCGGCCTGGAGGGAGCCGTTCTCCTTGTCATTCCGCGCCCGGATGATGCCGTCGAGAAATCGTTCCGGAACCTCCCTCAGGTCAAGGTGGACTACCCCGGCAACCTGTCGACGTACGACGTTCTGTACGCAGACCGTGTGGTCTTCACCACCGATGCCCTGGACGCGCTCGCTGGTGGGGCCGTCCGAGACCAGGACGGCGACGAAGACTCCGCCGGGGATGAGCCACCTCAGGGTGACGACAACCCCGAGATGCCCGAGGAGGCGGGAGTATGAAGAGCCCCCGCGACATCATCGTTCGGCCGATCGTCTCCGAAAAGTCGTACGCCGGCCTCGAGGGCCAGACGTACACGTTCTTGGTGGCGCCGAACGCGAACAAGACCGAGATCAAGGAAGCCATCCAGCAGATCTGGAACGTCCGGGTGGAGGACGTCCGAACGATGAACCGCAAGGGCAAGGTGAAGCGGACGCGCCTCGGGACCGGCAAGAGGCCGGACCAGAAGCGCGCCGTGGTGAAGCTTGCGGCCGGCGACACCATCGAGATCTTCGAGACCAGGGGGCCGTAAGCGATGCCGCGGAAGCTCAAACCCACCACGCCGGGGCAACGCGGGTCCAGCGTTTCGGACTTCAAGGAGCTCACCCGGTCGGACCCGGAGAAGCGGCTGACGAAGCCGGTCAAGAAGCGCGCGGGGCGGAACGTGTACGGCCGCGTCACAGCGCGCCACCAGGGCGGCGGGCACAAGCGCCAGTACCGCGTGATCGATTTCCGGCGGAACAAGGACGGGGTTCCAGCGAAGGTCGCCCACATCGAGTACGACCCGAACCGCAGCGCCAGGATCGCGCTGCTCCACTACGCGGACGGGGAGAAGCGCTACATCCTCGCCCCGCAGGGGATCGCGGTCGGCCAAACCATTGCGTCGGGAGCCGGAGCGGACATTCGCCCGGGGAACGCGCTGCCACTGGCGAGCGTCCCGGTCGGAACCATCGTTCACGCGGTTGAGCTGAAGCCAGGTGCCGGCGCCAAGCTCGCTCGCTCCGCCGGCACGGGGATTCAGGTGCTGGCGAAGGAGGGAGGGCTCGCCACCCTCCGGATGCCGTCGGGCGAGATCCGGATGGTCAAGGCGGCGTGCCGGGCGACCGTGGGCGAAGTCGGGAACCCGGAACATGAGCTTGTATCCTTGGGGAAGGCCGGACGCAGCCGCTGGCTGAATAAACGCCCGTCGGTTCGCGGAGTGGCGATGAACCCCGTCGATCACCCTCTTGGTGGCGGCGAAGGCAAGGCCAGCGGTGGCCGTCACCCCACCAGCCCGTGGGGGAAGAAGGAAGGCCGCACTCGCAAGCCAAAGCCATCGGACAAGATGATCGTTCGGCGTCGTGGAAAGAGAAGGAGTAAGTAGACATGCCTCGTTCGATCAAGAAGGGACCCTTCGTCGATGACCACCTCATGACGAAGGTGGTCGAGATGAACCGCAGAGGAGACAAGCGCGTGGTCAAGACCTGGTCGCGCCGGTCGACGGTTGTGCCGGAAATGGTCGGCCACACCATCGCCGTCCACGACGGACGGAAGCACGTCCCGGTGTTCATCACCGAGTCGATGGTGGGCCACAAGCTGGGCGAGTTCGCGGTGACGCGAACGTTCCGGGTGCACGGGCACCACACAGAGCGAAGCACCTCGCTGAAGTAGAGGAAGGAATGGAAGCGAGAGCAACCGCGAAATACATCCGCGTGGCGCCGCGCAAGATGCGGCGATCGGTTGACCTCATCCGGGGCCGGCACGTCGACGACGCTCGGCGGATCCTTCGGCTCTCGCCCCTCGGACCGAACCGGACTCTGAGCAAGGTTTTGGAGTCCGCGGTGTCCAACGCCGAACACAGGCAGGCCATCCCAGAGAACCTCGTGGTGGCCAGGGCATGGGTGGACGAAGGACCAACGCTCCGGCGGTACCGGCCTCGGGCGTTCGGCCGCGCCACCGGGATCAGAAGGAGAACCAGCCACGTGACCGTGGTGGTCGAGAGCAGGGGAGGGGCAGAGGTGACCGGTGGGACACAAGGTTAACCCGTACGGGTTTCGGCTCGGCGTCATCTATCCGTGGAAGTCGAAGTGGTACGCGCGAAAGGACTACGCGCAGGCTCTCCACGAGGACGTGAAGATCCGGAAGTACATCACCAGCAAGCTCACGCGTGCCGGCATCTCCAGCGTCGACATCGAGCGCAAGGGTGACCAGGTGCAAGTGTTCATTCGGACGGCCCGACCCGGAATCGTCATCGGGCGGAAGGGCGCCGAGGTCGACCGGGTCCGCAAGGACATCGAGAAGATGACCGGGAAGCGGGTCGACGTGAAGGTCGAGGACATGAACCAGTCGGCCAGCGAGCTTCGCCCCGAGACCGACGCCGCGTTGCTCGCGCAGAGCACCGCCGAGCAGCTGGTCGGAAGGGTCTCGTTCCGCCGTGCGATGCGCCGCGCCGTCCAGACCGCGATGAAGGCGGGAGCGCTGGGCGTTCGGGTGCAGTGTGGCGGACGGCTGGGCGGGGCGGAGATGTCGCGCCGGGAGTGGTACCGGGAGGGACGAGTTCCGCTCCATACGCTTCGGGCGAAGATCGACTACGGGACGGCCGAGGCCAAGACCACGTTCGGCGTGATCGGGGTGAAGGTCTGGGTCTACCACGGCGATGAGATCCCCGCGGAGGAGCGACCCACGGAGCTCGCCCGGGCCCGGGCCCTGGCCGGTCTTCCGCCGACCGGGACCGGCGCCGCTTCCACCGGCGCGCTCATCACGGACGTCCGCGAGATGGAGGAACCGATCGCGGCTCCCGCCCCTCAACCCGAGGGAGCCGACCCCGCCGTCGCGACCGATGAAGGCGAGTCCGCGCCAACGGACGAAGCGACGAAGGCGGCCGGTGAGGCGAAGACGGCGCCGCGCCCGAGGAGGGCGGCCACCAAGTCGGCGGCGAAAGGCTCTGAGAAACCCGCGGCCAAGGAGTCTGCGAAGCCTGCCGCCAAGCAGGGCGCGAAGCCGGCCACCCGCCGCCGCACCACGGCGAAGCCGAAGGAGAGTGGCTCCTGATGCTCATGCCGAAGAGGGTCAAGCACCGGAAGCAGCACCGCGGCCGAATGAGAGGCAGGGCCAAGGGCGGCACCGAGGTCCACTTCGGCGACTACGGACTCCTGGCGCTCGAGGCCGGGTGGGTGACGAACCGGCAAATCGAGGCGGCCCGAGTGGCGATGACCCGGCATATCCGTCGCGGCGGGAAGGTCTGGATCAACATTTTCCCCGACAAGCCGTACACGAAGAAGCCGGCCGAGACCAGGATGGGGTCCGGAAAGGGGAACCCGGAGGGCTGGGTCGCCGTAATCAAGCCGGGCCGGGTGATGTTCGAACTGTCCGGCGTGGCCGAGCCCGTTGCCCGCGAGGCCATGATGCGCGCGGCCCACAAGCTCCCCATCAAGTCCAAGTTCATTTCACGAGCGGGAGTGGAATAGATGAAGTCGGCCGAGCTTCGCGACCTTCCGAGCGAAGAGCTGCTGGTCCGGCTCGAATCGCAAAAGGAAGAGCTGTTCAACCTTCGGTTCCAGTCGGCCACCGGACAGCTCGACAACCCGATGCGCGTCAAGCAGGTTCGGCACGACATCGCTCGCATCCTCACGGTGCTTCGCGAGCGACAGACCGAAGAAGAGCTGGAGGCGCAGGTCGCCGCGGCGGATCGGGACGCGCTCGAGGAGCGGCGGGACGCCATTGCCCGAGGCGAGTTGAAAGGGCGGGCACTGACCGACCTGGCCGAGGAAGCCAGGATCGAACACGAAGCCGCTGCCGGGGCAACCGAAGCGCCGGTCGAGGATGAGCGATGAGCGCACAGCAGCAGGACGTCGACAAGGTCACGCCGCAGCAGGAGACCCAAAAGCGCGCTCAGCGGAAGGTTCGAACCGGCGTGGTCGTGAAGGACGCCACCGACAAGACGGTGGTCGTCCGGGTGACCGACCAGGTTCGGCACCGGCTCTACGGGCGGATCATCCGTCGGTCCAGGAAGTTCATCGCGCACGACGAGACGAATGAGGCGCACGTGGGCGACACCGTTCGGATCACGGAGACCAGGCCGCTGTCGAAGACGAAGCGATGGCGTCTAGTCGAAGTCGTGGAGAGAGCCAGATAACGAGTGATTCAGCAGGAGACGCGGTGCCGCGTGGCGGACAACACTGGGGCCAGGGAGGTCTTGGTGATTCGGGTGCTGGGCGGCTCGGGCCGCCGGTACGCGAGTCTGGGCGACGTCGTCGTTGGTTCGGTCAAGGACGCGCTCCCCGGGAGCGCCGTAAAACGAGGAGACGTGGTGCAGGGTGTTGTGGTGCGGACGGCAAAGGAACGCCGCCGTGCGGACGGTTCCTACATCAAGTTCGATGACAACGCGGTCGTCCTGCTCACGGATGCTCGGAATCCGCGCGGAACCCGCATCTTCGGGCCCGTCGCCCGTGAGCTGAGAGAGAAGAGATTCATGAAGATCATCTCGTTGGCCCCGGAGGTTCTGTAGTCATGGCCACACCCGACATTCGGAAGAACGACGAGGTCCAGGTGATCTCGGGCAAGGACGCCGGCAAGCGCGGCCGCGTGGTGAACGTCTTCCCCAAGGACAACCGCGTCATGGTGGAGGGCGTCAACCGAGTGAAGCGTCACATGCACATGCGTCCATCACGAACCTCCGGGCGACTCCAGGAGGGCGGCATCATGACCAAGGAGCTGCCGGTCGACTTGTCCAACGTCCAGCTGGTGTGCAGGACCTGTGGGCGGCCGACGCGAATCGGTCATCGCGAGGAGGACGGCGTGAAGGTCCGAATCTGCCGGCGATGCGAGGCGGAGAACTGAGATGGCGAGGGGATCTGGCGGCTCGAACCAGGGACCGGTGCCCCGGCTCAAGGAGCGGTACCGGGCAGACGTTCTACCCGCGCTCCAGCGCCAGTTCGGCGTGAGTAACCCGATGCGCGTTCCCACCGTGGAGAAGATCGTGGTGAACATGGGGGTGGGCGACGCGGTCCGCGACGCCAAGATGCTGGACGCCGCCGTTGCCGACCTCACTCAAATCACCGGCCAGAAGCCCCTGGTTACCCGGGCCAGAAAGTCCATCGCCGGCTTCAAGTTGCGCGAGGGGATGTCCATCGGAGCCAAGGTGACGCTCCGGGGAGCGCGAATGTGGGAGTTCCTGGATCGGCTACTGTCCACCGCGCTCCCTCGCATCAGAGACTTCCGAGGCCTGGACCCCGACGGCTTCGACGGCCGAGGGAACTACACGATCGGGGTCACCGAGCAGCTCATCTTTCCGGAGATCGACTACGACAAGGTGGTGAAGGTCCGCGGAATGGACATCACCATCGTGACCACCGCCCAAGACGATGACGAGGCCCGCGCCCTGTTGCTGGCGCTCGGCTTCCCCTTCCAGCGGCACGAGGCGCCGGCGGCCGCGGCGGCTGGATAGGAGACGTATTCGGATCGGAGACGTAAGGACATACCGGGATAGGAGACAGACCAGACAGAAGGGAAGCGAGACCGAAGTGGCAAAGAAGGCGTTGATCGAAAAGCAGAAGCGGGCCGGAAAGAAGTTCGCGGCCCGCGCCTATACACGATGCGGAAGGTGCGGCCGGCCGCGCGCAGTGTTCAAGGATTTCCTGCTTTGCCGGATCTGCTTTCGGGAGCTGGCGCACCAGGGCGAGATCCCGGGCGTGACGAAGGCGTCGTGGTGACGGAGGGGATGACGGGATGGTAATGACGGATCCGGTCGCCGACCTCCTCACGCGCCTGCGGAACGCCAGCATGTCGTACAAGGAGGAGATCACCATCCCGAGCTCGTCGTTGAAGGAGCGGATGGCCGAAATCCTGGCTCGGGAGGGATATCTCGCCGAGACCGCGGTGCAGGGTGAGGGCAAGGACCGGACCATCATCGTGCGTCTGAAGTACGGTCCGAACCGAGAGCGAACCATCACCGGGCTGAAGCGAATATCCCGCCCGGGACGGCGAGTCTTTGCGGGACGAGCGGAGATTCCACGGGTCCGGGGCGGCCTGGGGATCGCCATCCTCTCGACGTCACAGGGGATCATGACCGACCGGCAGGCCAAGAAGCTCGGCATCGGGGGCGAGGTCCTCGCCTACGTATGGTAGGAGTGCCATGTCTCGTATCGGAAAACAACCAATAACGATTCCCTCCGGCGTTGAGGTCAGCGTGGACGGCGTCCGCGTGTCGGTGAAGGGACCGCGCGGCACGCTCGAGCAGACGTTCCATCCCGAGCTGCGAATCGCCGTGGAAGACAGCACGATTCGGGTCGAACGGCCCAGCGACGAGCGTCTCCATCGATCGCTTCATGGCCTTACGCGATCTCTCATCGCGAACATGGTCGAGGGCGTAACGAACGGGTTCGAGAAGCGGCTCGAGATCGTCGGCGTTGGATACCGCGCGGCGCTGAAGGGTTCCGATCTCGAGATCGCCGCCGGCTACTCGCACCCGGTCCCGTTCAAGGCCCCGCCCGGAATTGAATTCGAGGTTCCCGCCCCTACCCGAATCGTGGTGCGCGGCATCGACAAGCAGCTGGTCGGCGAGGTCGCAGCCGAGATCCGAAAGATCCGGAAGCCGGAGCCGTACAAGGGGAAGGGAATTCGCTACGAGGGCGAAGAGGTCAAGAAGAAGGCCGGCAAGGCGGCGAAGGGAGCCACGCGATGAGGGCAGAGCTCAAGCGTCGAGCGCGGCTCCGCCGGCATCGCCGAGTGCGGAAGAAGGTGTTCGGGACGCAGGACCGGCCGCGGCTTGCCGTCTATCGGTCGAATCGACACATCTACGCGCAGCTCGTGGACGACCTGGCCGCTCGAACGTTGGCGGCGGCGTCGGACCTCGGAACCGGCCAGGGGGACAAGACTGCGCGTGCCAAGGAGGTCGGAAAAGCCATCGCCGAGCGCGCGAAGGCGGCCGGCGTGGAGCGCGCCGTGTTCGACCGCGGTGGCCGGCTCTATCACGGCCGGGTCCGTGCGGTGGCTGAGGGTGCCAGAGAGGCAGGGCTGCAGATTTGAGGCGCTATGACCAGGGAGGGGACCGATCGCCGTTCGAGGAACGCGTGGTCTCGATCAACCGCGTGGCCAAGGTGGTGAAGGGTGGCCGCCGGTTCAGCTTCACGGCGCTCGTTGTCGTGGGAGACGGCGCCGGCCGTGTCGGCGTCGGCTACGGCAAGGCGAAGGAGGTCCCGGCGGCCATTCAGAAGGGCGTGGAGGTCGCGAAGAAGAGCATGTTCGAAGTGCCGCTCATGAACACGACCATTCCCCACGAGGTCATCGGAGAGGACAGCGCAGGCGTGGTCCTCCTGAAGCCGGCCGCTCCGGGGACGGGCGTCATCGCGGGAGGACCGGTTCGAGCCGTCGTGGAGGCCGCCGGAATCAAGGACGTGCTGTCGAAGTCGCTGGGGTCGGACAACCCCATCAACATCGTGAACGCCGCCATCAAGGGACTCCGCCAGCTGAAGCGTCCGGAGGAGATCGCTCGTCTTCGAGGGCGGGATGCCCGCGAGATCGCCCCTGGGCTGATGGTCCAGGGCGTGGCCGACGCCCAGATGGCCATGGCGGCAAAGCGAGCGGAAAGCGACGAGGAGGCGGGCGATGGCCAGGCTTAAGGTGACGCAGGTCCGTTCCGCGATCGACCGGCCGAAGGACCAGAAGGCAACCGTTCGCGCCCTGGGGCTTCACCGGCTGAACGATTCCGTCACGAAGGACGACCGCCCGGAGATCCGCGGGATGATCAGGAAGGTGTCTCACCTCGTCCGTGTCGAGGAGGTGAAGGAGTGAAGCTTCACCACCTCCGTCCCGGAGACGGCGCCAAACGCCCTCGCCGGCGCGTCGGCCGGGGAAGGGCTGCTGGCCAGGGCAAGACCGCCGGCCGAGGGACCAAGGGATACCTGGCTCGCCATAATTCGCGGATTGGGTTTGAGGGCGGGCAGATGCCGATTCAGCGCCGCGTGCCGAAGCTCAAGGGCTTCACCAATCCGAATCGCATCGAGTGGGCCGTGGTCAACGTGGAGCGTCTGGGCGAGGCGTTCGATGCGCGAACGAACGTGACCCCCGAGCTTCTTTTAGAGCGCGGCCTGGTCCGCAAGGCGCTCCCAATCAAGGTTCTCGGAAACGGCGAGCTCAACAAGCCGCTGACCGTCTCCGCCCACGCCGTCTCCGAATCGGCGAGAGGGAAGATCGAAGGCGCCGGCGGACGCGTGGAAATCCTTCCGTCGCCGGTAGACTGATCAGGGCGCAAAGATGCTGAAAGCATTCGTCAACGCGTTCAAGATCCCGGACCTTCGAAAGAAGATCCTCTTCACGGTCGGGATCATCGCGGTGTTATTTATATTATAGCTTATCCCCGAGG